>NZ_JAMYOM010000005.1:0-297353 GCF_040319805.1 Mesorhizobium sp. M0848
CCCGCCTCGCGCTTTCTTTTACTCCCCTTGTGTTTTTTTGCGCCACAACACCCCACCACCCCCCAATATCTCTTTCCTCCCCGCCGGCCGCGCGGGGCCCCCCCCCGACAGATGTTCCGGATGTGTGGACCAACAGCTGACGTGCGGGTTCCGTCCTGAAGACCGGGCGACGCAGGCCGAGGGCCGGCTTGACGGCCCAGCGCAACCACAAAGATTTTTTGCCATCAGCGAACCGCGGAGCTCAGGCACCGCGCCGCCGCAATTGGACACTCGAAAACCTTGGACAACCAAGGTGATGCAGACCGGCCACCCGTACCGGCTCAGGCAAGCACCGCGCTCATCCCGCAAGACACGAGTCACATGAACGCTCCGGCAATCGCGAGGGAATCTCGCCTCGCTGGTCGCCACCCTTCCAAACATCACTGGTGTCATTCAAACGGACGAGGACAGGCACCTGGTGTCCCCCTAGCGTGCACTCGGGCGGCATGCGCTCAGAGGTGATTAAACCGGGCCATGGCAGCATCGAGAGCCAATCGGCCATGTGCGCTTGGGAGAGGCAGATGAACCCGCACCTGGTCTGCGTGGGAGGCGAGGATCACGCCTTGAGAGTTCCCTTCCTCATCGCGTTGCGAGAGAAAGGCTTTCGCGTTACGGCGGTCTCGAGCGGTTCTCCCGTACCGTTTTTACGGCATGACATTTCGCATCACAGGTTCTCCTTCGACCGCTTTGCAAGCGGAGGCGGGGAATGGCGCACTCTCGGAACGATGCGCCGCTTGATGCAGGAGCTTCAGCCTGACATCATCCAGAGCTTCGACACCAAGCCAAATCTGTTAACGCCCCTTTCGGTACGGGGAACTGTTCCGGTCATTCGCACCATCAACGGACTGGGATGGACGTTCTCATCGCTGGAGCCTCGAGCCCTGGCCTTGCGTCCGGTCTATTGCGCACTGCAATGGCTTGCGTCTTCCTGGACGGCAGCGACCGTATTCCAAAATAGCGACGACCAACTGTTCTTCGAGCGCTTTCGGCTGATCGGTCGCGGAAGTTCGCGACTGATACGCAGTTCCGGAATCGATGTCGGCGCGTTCGCAACGGTGCGCCATCTCGGGTCCTCAGCAACGAAGATGCGAAAGGACCTCGGCCTTCAGTCCGCCGAAGTGGTGATCTTCGTCGGCCGTTTGACGCGCCAGAAAGGCGTGGCGACCCTTCTCAAGGCGGTCCCTCGCATTCTGTCCGCAAGGCCCTCGGCACGGTTTGTGCTCGTCGGCCCACGAGAATCCGAAGGCTCATTCGCAATCGACAAGTCGGAACTCGATCGGCATGCACCTCATGTGCTGGCCTTGGGTCCACGACGCGATGTCGCCGACCTCCTTGGCATGGCCGATGTATTCGCCTTTCCCACTCAGTATCGCGAAGGGGTTCCGCGTGTATTGCTGGAGGCGGGGCTGGCGGGACTGCCCATCGTGGCCTCAAGGATGCCAGGCTGCAGCGACGTCGTCGAAGACGGATGGAACGGCTACCTGGTTGCGCCGCATGATGCCGATGCCCTCGCCTCGCGAACAATAGACTTGCTGTCCGACCGCGCGGCGGCCAAGGCGATGGGCGCCCGTTCTGTTGAACTTGTCCGGAAGCGATTTGCCCTGCCGCTGGTGGTCGACCAGTACTGCGACCTTTACGACAACACACTCCGCGCGGGGCACATGCGACCGCTCCCTGCCGTTGGGCTTGGAGGCGGCCTCGCAAATCACCGAGGCGGGGCACATCAATGATCCGGGACGCCTTGCTCGCCCTGGGGGTTGCTATGTCCTATGCGACGCAACTAGGCGTTCCGGGATTGCCGCTCGGCTATGGCGAATTGTTCATCGCGATCTGGATCGTGCTGGCGATTGGACGAATACTCGCTGGCGGTCGTCTCCAGCTCACACCCGCTTTTGTCCAACTGGCGAGCTTCTGGCTGCTCCTGTCGCTCGCTTTGGGGATCGGCACGATCGTCGGTTACCTGACCACCGTTCTTTATCTGACCGGGTTTGTACATGACATTATGGCATATGTGTTGCTGGCAAGCTTTACGTGCCTGGCCGCGGCGGAGCCGGACGCCGATCGGCATCTGCGCCGCAGCGCATGGTACGTGGTCGCGTTTGCCAATGGAGCCTTTGTGATACAGCTTGGCTTGGCTTATGGTGCGATCCACCAATCCGGCGTCGATCCCTGGTATTGGGACCGGTTCCGCGGCTGGTCAGAGAACCCGAACCAACTCGCGCTCTATTGCGCGCTCTTTGGCCCGCTGGCTTTGCATCTTGCCACGACCACGCGCAACCCATGGGCTCGTTTGCTAGCATTCTCATGCCTGCTCCTGACGTTCTATGTCGGCCGACTGACGAAGAGCGACACCTATCTCTATACCAGCATCCTGAGCTGCCTCATCTTCATCGGATTGCGGCTTCGTGCATGGATAGCAACGAGCGGCCGCGCCAGCATGCCCCGCCTGGCGGCAATTATGCTGTTGGCAGGCTCCTTCCCTCTAGCGCTTGCAATGACGCCGTACGCGCTCACCGAAGAGACCAGCGTCGCCAATTTTGCGAAGAGCCTTACCAAAGACGAAGGCGGGGAAGCGACCGTCGAAACGTTCGAACTCCGGCTTTATCTGTGGCAGGAGGCTGTGGAAAAAGGATTGAAATCCGGGTCCCTGGGACTGGGCCCTGGCCCCCACCTCGAGCGGCCTCCCGTGGCCGACCGTCAATTTCTACAGCGACCTTTCGAGGCGCATAACACCGTTCTCGACCTTTACCTGCAGGGCGGATTGCTTGCCGTGATGGCGTTGGTCTGGATCGTGGGCGCCGCCATGTCCTCCGCCTGGCGAGCGGGATTCGACGCCCTGCTGGTGCTCGGGGGATCGACGATAATCTTCAGCATGCCTCACCTGATCATCCGCCACCCGATCGTGTGGTTTTCGCTGGCTTTCTGCCTCGTTGCCGGAAATCCGACCGCACTTCGGCGGCAGCTTGCTGAACCGAGGGTGGCCTAATGTGTGGGATCGCGGGAATTCTATTGGCTTCGGACGCTCTGGACATAAAGCCGCTTGGAGCGATCGGGCGGATGACTGCATCGCTGCGTCACCGGGGGCCGGATGGCGAGGGGCTCTGGATCGACCGCGAAGCTGGAATCGCACTGGGCCACAGGCGGTTGGCAATTGTCGACCTGTCAGCCGCCGGGCACCAGCCGATGCATTCCGCCAGCGGTCGGTACGTGATCACCTTCAACGGTGAGATATACAATTTTCGCGATTTGCGTAGCGAACTCGAGTGTGCGGGCCAAACCTTTCAAGGTGCTAGCGACACCGAAGTGATGCTCTGCGCAATCGAGCATTGGGGGCTTGAGGCCGCCCTCAATCGCTTTGCCGGTATGTTCGTCTTCGCATTGTGGGATCTCAAGACAAGAACCCTGCATCTGGCCCGCGACAGAATGGGCAAAAAGCCCCTCTATGTCGCATCGACCCGAGATGCGCTGGTTTTCGCGTCTGAGCTGAAGGCGATCAATTGCTTTCCGGGCTTTTCTCCCGACCTTGATCTTGATGCCGCCGCGGCAATGCTTTCGACGGGATGGGTGCCGGACCATCGCTGTATCTGGCGAAGCGTGTTCAAACTGCCGCCTGGTTCTGTCCTTTCCGTCACGGCGGCGAATTTTGCCGAAGACCGCAGCGCGGACCGTCTTTCCCGATGCGTTCACCGCTGGTGGTCGCTGGCTGCCGTCGCTGCCGATGGGCGACGGAATCCCGCCATCGGCACCGACGAAGATCTGGTTGACGAACTGGACAACCGGCTTCGGCTGGCTGTGCGGGAACGTATGATCGCCGACGTGCCTCTGGGCGGCTTCCTGTCGGGCGGGATCGACAGCTCAGCCGTGATCGCCTTGATGCAGGCCCAATCCTGCAAGCCGGTTCGCAGCTTCACGATCTCGTTCGGAGAGGGCGGCTTTGATGAAGCTCCATACGCAGCGGCCGTTGCCCGTCATCTGGGTACCGACCACTCCGAACTTCACCTCTCGCCAAGCGCCGCACGTGACGTCATTCCCGAGTTGCCCCAGGTCTGGGATGAACCCTTCGCCGATGAATCACAAATACCGACCTTGCTCGTTGCCAGGCTCGCTCGTCAGCACGTCACCGTAGCGCTGTCGGGCGACGGTGGTGACGAATGCTTCGCAGGATACGGCCGCCACTTTATGGCGGAGCGGCTGAAACGGCACCTGCGCCTGCCCCGACAACTGCGCCGAACCTTGGCGGCAGGGGCAGGGTTTTTCGCACGCGCCGGACGTGACGATGCCGTTGGCAAACTGCCGCTCTCTGCGAGCGCGAGGCATTTTATCCGGAGCGACCGAATGGAACGCCTCGCCCGGCTGCTCACGGCATCGAACGAAGACGAATTGTTTCAGCGGCTGGCGCGGCCACAGGCTGAAAACCTGGGATATCAGCGGCCGACCGAACCAACCCACGGCTACGGCGGTCCGCCGCTTGACGACCTGCTCTCCCGTCTTCTGTACGATGACATGGCGGGCTACTTGCCTGGCGATATCTTGGTGAAGCTGGACCGTGCCACCATGGCCAACAGCCTTGAGGGTCGGTGTCCTCTGCTTGACCACCGCGTTGTCGAATTCTCCTGGCGGCTGCCATCCAACATGAAAGTTCGTGATGGCGCCGGCAAATGGATCCTTCGCCAATTGCTACGCCGCTATCTCCCGCAGCACCTGATCGAGCGTCCGAAACAAGGCTTCGATGTCCCTATCGCTGCATGGCTGCGGGGTCCGCTGCGCAACTGGGCCACCGATCTTCTCGCCGACATGCGAACCGAAAGCAGTGACGTATTGGACACCGCGAAGATCGACGCCTGCTGGCGCGATCACATTGATGGCCATAACCGCTCGCGCGAATTGTGGTCCGCGTTGATGTTCCAGGCCTGGCGGAGCAAAGCCAATCGGCAAGCACAGCAAACCGGCCCAACTCATGAACGCGACCTGGCAGGAGTGTAAGATGGTAGGTTCCGCAATCAGCCCGATCCAGCTGCCACGGGTCAATCAACTACCAGCACCGGTTCTCGAAGGCAGAGTGCCCGTGCGGTCATTGCGTGAGTATGTCGAGCCGCCCACCGCGTCGCGCCAACTCTTCGTGATTCTGGCAAGGAGAAAATGGTCTATTGTTGCCTTCGCTGTGTTGGGCGGCTTGTTGGCGGGGTTGCTGGGAAGCCTTCGACCAGTTCTCTACGAGTCAACAACCCAGCTTATCGTCGACGCCCCCTCGCGCGGTTCACTGCCCGTCGGCGCCCCGTCTTCGCAGGACCTCGTTGATTCAAGCATAGATGACCACATCACGATGTTATCGTCGCAAGATCACCTGCGCCGCGTCATGGCGGCACTGCGCAAGACAGGTGCGGCGGAAACCGGACAGGACAATTCCGCTAGCAGGAATTCCCGGCTTGAACCGTCTGCCACCCCTCCCCCAAGGACACGCTCACTTGCCGGCGGTCTACTGGACTGGCTGTGGCCAGGGGCGGACCAGGCAGCCAACGGTCCACAAGCCGAGGATGCCTCCGAGTTAAGAGATTTGCGGCGAGGCATGCGGGTCGGGCAGGAGCTGCGATCGAGAGTAATCTCCGTCGCTTTTGCCGATGACAGCCCCGCGCGGGCGGCGCTCGTGGCCAACACATTCGCTCAGGTTTATGTCGACTCCCTAGCGAAGAAAAGGCAGGCATCCGACCAGCAAGAGCTCGATGCGATCACTGCCAGTTTGCCCGGGCTGCAAAATGATCTGCAGGCAGCGGCAGACCGCCTTGAGAAATATCGGCTGAGCCACGGAGCCATCGACCAAGGCTCGGCTGACAATGCAGCCAGGGAACGGGCCGACCTCAGCCAGCAATTGTCGATGTCAAAGGCGGACCTCGCCGCTGTGGAATCTCGGCTTCGATACGTCCAGGGGCTTCGAGAGCATGGGGCCTCTCTCACCGCCTTGGCCGAAGCTATTGGCGCGCCTGAACTTGCCGACCTTGCGGCTCGACAGGCTCTCGCGCCGGCAGACCAGGAACTCAGAGCCACGACGCAAAGCAAGATCGAACAAGGCGTCGACAAGATTGCTGCCGATGCAAACATTTTCCGTGCACAGATCGCCGCTCTTGAAAGCCGAAAGAACATCCTGGATGCGGTCATGGCCGACACCGCCAGCCGGCTTTCCGGTTTGCGGGCTCTCGAGCCGCAGGTCAGCCTGCTGACCCAGCGATATAACGAACTCCTTGGTCGACAACAGGATTTGACGCGGCGTATCGGAGTTCCCTCAGCTGGAATTTCCATCCTGTCCGCTGCTTGGCCGCCGACTATCCCGCAGACCTTGCCAGCCATCTTCCTTGTTCCCCCTGGGATGATCCTATTCGCCATTCTGGGGGCGATGTACGTCACGATGCGCAATCATTTCGACCGGACTTTCCGTGGCGAGGCCGAGGCAGAAGCGGTGCTCAAGGTTCCATGTGTGGGGCAGATTCCCGAAGCAGGCGGAATGCATGCCAAACAACTGCGAAACCTCGTGCTGGGGGAGCGCAGGTCCGCATATAGCCGCGCCGTGACGTCGTTGCTGATTGCGGCGGCACCAAATGCGCTAAGGGCTCGTTCGTCGTACACGGCGCTTGTCACCTCCAGCGTGCCGCAGGATGGCGGGACCGAGCTCGCGTGGAGCCTGGCGCTCGCCGGCACGCGACTGGGCGGTCGAGTTCTGTTGGTCGATCTTGAACGCAAGGGCGTTCAGCTCACGCTCGAGTTCCTGCACCAGTTCAGCGAACGCAAGAACCGCCATTCCTTCGCTGACTATGTTTGCAATCGCTGCGACCTGGAAGGTGCCGTTGCCAGGCTGCATGAAATCGGGATCGACGTAATGACCGCCGCTCCGTCGGACGACCTGCTGGCGCTGCTATCATGCGAGGACGGAGGCAAAGTGATGGCGGATCTGCACGCGACCTATCGCATCGTGATCATAAACCTGCCCTCGGCGCTGGGGCGGCCGGAAGCCAAATTTCTGCCAGGATGGGCGGACGTGGTTCTTTTCGCCATCCGGTGGAGGAAAACGCCACGCACCCTCGCTCGCGGGGTGCTGGAACTCCTTCAGGGCAACGGTTCTCTTGCGATACCTGTTGGCAGTGTCCTCACGCGAGTGAATCTGAAAAAACATGCCGGATATCGGCTCGAGGACAGCGCTGACCTCTTGCGCGAGCAAATAGCATGACGGCCACAGGCTCGTCCTTGGGCTACGGACGATCCTGGGGCGGTTCATCCAGGGAGCGGCCAGGACGATTCACGGTGCAGCCTGTCAGCAGAGCGCGTCATTCAGGTGAATGATGGCAAGGTCCGGTGTGCATCGTAGGCTGCGGCAATCCCCGATATTTGCCTCTCTCGGAAGCGCGAACCGATGGCACCAAGCGACCTTCTGAGACCCAAGACGGTTCCTGCGGCAGGCACAGCCATCATCGTTGTTCGGCCGAGCCCGATCGGCTCGATCATTCGTGCAGCAAGCGGAGTGTCGGCAATGGCGATTGTCGGCCAGCTCACCCTTCTTGCCGCAATCCCGGTTTTGGCGCGGCTCTATTCGCCGGCCGATTTCGGCATCTTTACGATTTATCTGTCGATCGTGAACATACTCGCCGGGGTCGCGGCATTGCGCTTCGAGGCTTCGCTCTATGGGGTCAAGGGGAACGCGCAGGCCTATGTGACGGTCAAGCTTATTCTCTTGGCTGTGTTCGTGACGACCGTCCTGGCCTTTTCGGCCGGACAGATGCTGTCGAACCTTGCTCCCAATCGCCTCGGCTCGCTCGCCTGGCTCATTCCGATTGGAATGGGAGGCGCAGGTCTGGTCGAAGCCATGAACTGCTGGAGTCTGCGTGCCGGGCTTTTGCGCGATTTTGCTCTCGGGCGCCTGATCCTGCCGGCGAGCATGGCTGCACTGCAATTGGCTTTCGGCATCGCCGAACTCGGCGGTGAAGCGATGATCCATACCCATATTCTAAGCCAGTTCGTCTTCATCGGGGTGATCGGCTATCGGGTGATGAGTTGGGAGGATTTGCGTGGCATCGCCTGGGCACCTTGGCGTGCGGTATTGGAAAAGGCTCGGCGGGAATACAAATTTCCTCTGTTCGATATTCCCGCAACGCTCGCGAGCATAGCAATCAACAATCTTCCAGCAGTCCTTGTCGGCGGGCTGTTCGGCACCGCATTTGCCGGATATTTGGGCGTGGCCGCGCGGCTGGTCACCGGTCCGGTGACGCTGATCGCCACACCGCTCAGCAATGTTTTTGTCGCCGAAGCAAACCGGAACAGCAATCGTGGACACCTGCTTGGTGTGGCGCGCGGGCTTCTCCTGCTGGCCGCCGCCTTTACCGCGGTGCCGATCTTGCTCCTCGGCCTCGCCGCGCCCTATGTGGTCGTTCCGCTTCTGGGCGAGCCTTGGATGCCCACTGCGGAAATCATGACCGCACTGGCGCTGATGGGCGCGGCACAGGCGTTGTCGACTCCGCTCAGCGACGTTCCCGCTCTATTACGGCGGCAAGGAACAAGACTGGTCATCGACCTCGCACGGGCGGTTCTCGTGTTTGGCCCGCTGCTCGCCGGCGCCCAGGCGGGCTGGCAGCCAGTCACCGTCATCTATTTCATGGCCGCCGGCGGCGCGTCGGGTTTCGCTCTGAAAATGGCAGCATCACTGTATCTGTTGACCCACGACCCTCAACCAGCAGGCGCTGCAACGTGCATCCAACATGAATGTCTCGAGGAAAAAACACCATGAATTCGTCGTCGGTTGACAACCTTCAAGCGGCAGTTGCGGTCACCCAGCATGACCGGGCCGATCTCTCGTGGTCACGCCCTTTTATCTCGGTCGGGATACCAACCTTTCGTCGACCGGATACGATCCGCAGGGCGATCGACAGCGTCTTGGGCCAGGATTACTCCGATTGGGAGTTGGTCGTGAGCGACGACGAGGGGCCGGAGGGCGAGACCTGGGCTATCGTGACCGACTACGCACGGAGCGAACCTCGCATCCGCATCATCGAAAACAGTCGAGGTCGCGGTCAGGTGGAGAACACCAACAACGCTATGCTGGCTTGCTCCGGACGATGGATCAAGTTGCTACATGACGATGACTGGCTTGCGCCAGGTGCACTCAGGACATTCGCCGAAATTGCCAAACAGTACCCCTCAGTCGCCTTCATGACGTCAGCCGCAAACATAATCGAGGACAAGCGAGTGCGATTTCGCCAAGTCCCCAAGCAGCAGGAACCGATCTCGCTTTATTCCAGCCAGCAGTGCCTGATGGACCTCTATCTGGTGCGCGCGACACGCTGCCTGGGGATTATTCCATCCACATTGTTGATCAACAGCGACGTCATTCGTGCCGGCTGCTTGATGCGCACGCACAAAGAGATTCCGGCCGGAGTGGATCAACTGTTCTTCGTGGATCTAGCCAGCCATGGGGACATGGTGGCGATAAGCGATCCGCTTACCTTTTACGATGCAACGAACCATCCAAGCATTACAACGTCAAAAAGTTTCCGCGAGGTCGACGAAGTGACCCTCGCCGTCAAACAGCTTAACTGGAATCTCATCAAGGACCGCAACCATCTCCCGCCTCCCGAGACATTGCTGCGGGCATTGCGGGTTGCTCGTATTCCCATGAGGTTCCACCAGCAGTCCTGGTTGACCACGTTCCTGGACGGGATTCAGATCTTCCGGCCTTCCGTCATGAAGGTGGCGGGCTGGCACGTGCTTAACCACGTGTTTGCAATCCGCCCAAGATTGGGCCGGGTGCGCACACGACGGCGGTAGGGTGAGGCTGGCGGACAAGCACGCCGGCAACAGATTGCGCGCGCACAAGCCTGTTGCGCGCGCGCATGGTACGGCCGTTACCTCACGGCAACACGCATATGCGCCCAAGAAGAGCTACCAGTTCCGCCTGGCGCCGTGTTTCGGTCTTGGCGAAGAGCGACGCCAGCTGTGACCTTATCGTGGTCCGGCTCAAGCGCCGCTTGCGGGCTATCTCCAAAGGGGCATCGCCCTGCGCCAAGCGCAGCGCGAGTTGCGTTTCGGCACTCGTCAGACCAAACATTCTTTGCAGCGTCTGGGGATTTGGCCCGGACCTGTTTTCACGATCCAGCAGCGCCACGATACTCGTCGCGTCAGGCGTTGCTATGCCCTTCTCGTTCAAAATCAAGGGCCTGTCGCCCATACCGCGGATCACCACCCATGAAAGCGTGCCAGGAAGAAAATTCCCCGGCACGTTTGCGATCAGCCGCCTCAGAGCAACCGACACCTTGCCGGCCGTATCAGCTGCCTCGCCCTCGCGCTCCAAGGTGTTTTGAGCGGCTGAATTCCACTCCATGACCTTCCTGTCGCTGTTCAGGATCAGATAGCCACACCCGATGCGATCAAGCATTCTCACAACAGATGCAAGGCTGCTCTGCTTTGGCTCGACAGCCACGCCGTCGAACCTTTGTGGTGCTTGGTGCCAGGCGGAACTATGGCCACCCTGCGTTCTCAAGGCCGAGACGGGCTTTCCCCCGAAACTTCCATATTGGCGACCAAGAATTCCATCATGCTGCCTACCAACCAGTGCCATTTTCTTACCTCCCGCAAAACGGCAACGCCTCCCTGTCAGGAGGTGCCTTAAACATGTCAGTCAGGTCGCTTGGAGAGTTGCGGTCCGATCCGCCCCCGACAACGGACAAAATGCGCGCTACAATCCCGGGGAACAATCCTGCGGTCGGACTAGTCTGTACGCTTTTCGGTCTAATCTCGACGGACTAGTCAGAAGGTTATAGTCTGGCACATGCGTTTGCATTCGCTCAGTTTGCATCCGAACAGCTCAGGCAAGTTGCTAACCCACCTTGCCTCGATGTCGCTCCTGGTCGCGACACTTGCGGTCGAGACAGCGCTGCCCGCCTCCATGGCATACGACATCGGCTTTTTTGAGTTTGTTCCCACCATTATTGCCATCTCATATCTCGAAGATCGCCTGATTGCCCTTGCGGCAACGTTTGTGATGGTGACTGTCGGCTTGTTGGCGCGGGATGTCCTTCACAATCCAACCGACGTCGACGTTTGGATTAGGGCCATCCTGCTGCTGGTTGCAGGGGGGATGATCGCCCTGACTTTCCACCGGCAGAGGCAGGACTACCGCACCCTTTTGCGGGTTGCAGAGGCTAGACTCGTGGCCTTGGAGGCGACCGAAAACAGTTATCGCTGGGCATTTGAACGTGCCGCTATCGGCTTTGCCAATATGAGCGAGAACGGAGAGTTGCAACGATCCAACAAACGTCTTTGTGAGATGACAGGGTATGCCGAGGAGGAGCTTTCTAGTTTGCCAGTCAGGGCACTCGTCCATCCTGACGACAACCACACTTTGGCGGAAGCATTGACTCGCCTCAAAGACACGACTTCGTTCGGCTCGGAGATCCGTCTCCTGAGAAAGGACGGCACGGTTTTGTGGACAAGATTGGCGCTGTCTTTGGCCGTGCCAGCTGATGCTCTCCCTCAAAGCATCTTTGTAATGGTGGACGACATATCGGGAGAGCGAACCGCCCGCGAGGCACTCCGGGCTCAGAAGGAATGGTTGGACCTGGCGCTGTCGTCCAGCCGGTTGGGAACATGGCGCATAGACTTCGAGAGCGGATCCGTGAACGGCTCGGCCGCGTTCTGGGAAATGATGGGACTGGCACCCGCGCCGAGCCGTCCGCTGCAGGAACTGGCTGCGGTCGTTCATCCAGCCGACTTGCCTAATTTGACGGCCCCGGGAGAGCTTGCATCCGGCGCCAACTATGACGCGGAGATCCGCATCAGGCGAGCTGGCGGACATATCCGCTGGATTGCTCTTCGCGGACGGGACGAATTGCGCGATGGTCGTGCACAGCGAATAGGAGTCGCCGCGGATGTCACCGATCGGCGCATAACCATTCTGCTGCGGGCTGCGGCGAAGAAGCGAGAGCGGGCCATGCTTGAACAGCGCCACAGGCTCAACAATCTGTTTCCGGTGATCACGGCGCTTGTGAATATGGTTAGTGCCCCCGACAACGATATCGCCCGCTATAAGCAGACACTGATCCAAAAAATCGGCGCACTCCAGGCGACGCATCTGCTTCTTTCACGCGATGGCAACCTGTCGGCGTCCTTGCGCGACCTCATCGTTCAGGAATTGCAGCCCTACATGGGGACGCACAACATCTCGATCAGTGGGCCCGAAGTAAAAATCGCAGAGGGTTCGGCTGAGAGCTTCGCAATGATCGTTCACGAGCTTACGACCAATTCCGTGAAGCATGGGGCTCTCGGCACTCCGGCAGGCCGGATCGAGGTCATGTGGCAATTCACAGCCCAGGAGCCCGGCGCCGACATCGTGTTTGAATGGTCGGAATCGGGAGAGCGCCGGGTCTCCACCTCGGCTCGGCGCGGTTTTGGGTCGTTGATCATTGGAGCCGACGGTGAGCCTATCGTGGGTCACTCTTCCAAGCTTGAGATGCTGGCTCACGGACTGAAATATTCGGTCCGGCTGCCGCCAAAAGCAATCGGCGCTAGTTGACGTCTCTGGCGGCCCATGTCTTCAGCAGAACCGCGGCCTCTGTCCGATTTCGTGCCCCAAGTTCGCGCAGGACGGCGGCGGCATGAATCTTCGTCGTCGCTTCTGCAATTTCAAGAGAGCGGGCAATCTCTTTGTTCGAGTAACCTTCGGCCATCAACCTGAGGACTTCCTTCTGTCTGGACGTAAGCCTGCCCAGATTGTTGACGCTGGTGGTCCTGTGGGGCATTCGCGTGGGAGCCTCGGATGGAAGGCGTACCGGCTCCTTGGACCTTTGTGAAAGAAGTGCCGGAACGTAAATACGGCCGGCCAGGATTTCCTTCACCGCCAGGACCACCTCCTCGTCCGTTTGGGACTTTACGATATAGCCATGAAGTCCAATCGAGAGGGCAGTTAGAATCTCGGCGCGTGAATCGGTCCCTGAAACAATTGCAAACCGTGTGTCGGGATGAGCCGGTAAGACGTCGCGAAGATCGTCCTGGCCGGACAGTCCTGGCATGTTCAGGTCGATGACGGCGAGATCAACGGGCGCCTGATCTTCAAGCAGGCTTATGACGGTATCAAAACACGCCGCTTCGAATATTTCCAAGTCTGGAATGCCGGCCATCAATGCCAGTCGCAGCCCACGACGATACAAGCCGTGATCATCGGCGATGATAATACGATACATGAACCACCCACCTTTTGGCAGCCCGCATGTGTCCCTAGCTGCCGAACCCTCCCTTTGGATGGACTGTACGGTGACCCAACACAGATCAGCCGCCCGCTGATCCCCCGTATGTCGACGCTCGTCGCCGCCCATCCGCACATTTCAACCTGCTAATATAGCTTACAATCGCACACATTTCAGGGCCAGATGGCAAAGTGTTTTTTTCGTACGAACGGTAGCGATGCCCTTCCGAGAAGGTCGTTACCGGCGCCGGACATGCGCACAGCAGTTGCCAATCGAGCGGCTACAGCTCCCAGCTCTGATTGACCGCCCTGCCGCGCCCATGCCCTGCCGGCTGGAATATTGAAATCAAAACGCCGGGAAAGTGCCATTCAAATGCACGACGACGCCTTCTCGGGCGCCACTTACCATCGCTGCACCCGGAGAGGCGAAACCAACACTGGCGTGCCTTCCGGCCGGTGGGCTGGACCCATCACACCGCGACAGTCGTATCAATAGGAGGACGAGATGAAAGCGGTCATTCAGTGCGGTGGAATGGGAACACGCCTTCGGCCTTTCACATCCATCTTGCCCAAGCCTCTCATGCCGATCGGTGCTCGACCGGTTCTTGAATTGCTTTTGAAGTGGCTGCGACGGAACGGCATTCAGGAAGTCTACGTCACGACCGGCTATCTGGGGCACTTGATCCGCACCGTATGCGGAGACGGATCACAGTGGAATCTAAGGATACGCTATACCCAGGAGCTGGAACCTCTCGGCACTATCGGCCCGCTCTCCCTGATCAGGGAGGAACTGGACGAGCCGTTCATTGTTCTCAATGGGGACGTACTTACCGATCTCAGTCTCAGCCGGTTTGTGGCATCACACCGGACTCACACGGATCCAGTCACCATAGCCACCGCTTCCCGCGTCATCAAGATGGACTTCGGCGTCATCGACGAGATCGACAATACTGTTAAAGTATTTCGTGAAAAACCGACTCTATCTCATCTGGTAAGCATGGGTATATATTGCATGAACCCAGATGTTTTCCGTTTTATACCTGACGGTATCGCCTTCGGATTCGACGACCTCATGCTGCAGATGATGCAAAACGGCACGAATGTGCACGTCTACAAACATGATGGGCTTTGGCTGGATATCGGACGCGTTGAAGATTTTCAAAACGCACAAACCATTGCCTGGGAAGAGCAGTCCGCATCGATCGAGGTCTCGGCAGCGGCCGCTTGAGGGCCGAACGCTCGGCCGCGCCAACATGAGGAGGTCGTAATGCTCTTGGTCAGCGCTCCTATTCTTGGCTTTCCGGAAAAGGCGGCCCTGGCCAAAGTTGTCGACAGTGGGTGGCTGACGATGGGGGACCAGGTACGAGCCTTTGAAGAGGCCTTCGCGGCCGTGCATGATGCGGTCGATTGCGTCGCCGTCAGCTCTTGCACCGCCGCCCTGCATCTCATTCTCCATGCACTTGGGATCGGCCCTGGAGACGAAGTGCTGGTTCCCTCGCTGACCTTCGTGGCGACCGCGAATGCAGTGCTCTACGTAGGAGCAACACCGGTATTCGTCGACATAGAGTCGGCCGAAGTGCCACTGATGTCTCTAAGCGACGCGGAAGCCAAGTGCACCGGACGCACCAAGGCAGTCATTCTCGTCCATTTTGCCGGCTACCTCGCCGACCGGGAAGAATGGCAGAGATTTGCCCGTGTGCGAGGACTGCATATCGTCGAGGATGCCGCGCATGCTCCCGGCCTTAAGGAGGTGGGGACTTACGGTGCGGCCGCGGCCTTTAGCTTCTACGGCAACAAGAACATGACCACCGCGGAAGGCGGGGCCGTTATCGCCCGGGATGCACAGCTCCGTGAAGCGATCCGCCAGGCTCGCGGACATGGGATGACCAGTGGCACACATCAGCGGCTGAACAGCCGCACGCCGCAATACGACGTGACGATGCTCGGTTTCAATTATCGCATGGACGAATTGCGCGCCGCTATCGGCTTGGTCCAACTTCAGAACCTGCAGGAATGGAATGAAATCCGGCGCATATTGGTCGTCCTCTATCGGCGTCTGATCGCAGATTATTGCTCGGCTGTGACAGTCCCGTTCGGCAAACCGCGGACCTCGGCCTACCACATCATGCCTGTCCTCCTGCCGCATGACGTCGACCGGCAAACGGTAATCGACCATCTGCGAACGAAGGGTATACAGACCACAATCCACTATACGCCCGTGCACCAGATGACGCTTTATCGCCAGATGTTCACTGAAATCCATCTGCCGAAGACCGAGGACTTCGCGCAGCGGGAATTGACGATTCCACTACACCCGCAAATTACGGCAAGTGCGATCGAGTCGGTGGTTGTTGCGTTGGCCACGGCGATTGAAGGCAGCGGGCGGGCGGGAGCCGCGGCATGAACGCACTCGACGTGACGATGCATCGGCCCGCCGTAGCTGGCACCAGCCACGGAATTGCCAGACGCGCTATGGACATCATCCTCGCCGCAGTAGCGGGAATGGTACTCGCTCCACTGATGCTCCTGATTGCCGTTGCACTCTTTGTCGAGGGCGGTTGGCCCGTGCTTTTCGCACAGACGCGCCTGGGTGCCGGCGCAAAACCGTTTCGCATGTACAAGTTCCGCAAATTCAAGACGACAGCCGATCCTTTCGGCCTTGCGCTGACCATGAACGATGACAGCCGCATGACGCGGGTAGGCCGTTTTCTCGCGGCAACGAAACTTGATGAGCTGCCCCAACTGTGGAACGTTTTCACGGGGGACATGGCAATTGTCGGGCCGCGGCCGGAAAGCCTTGCCTTCGCCGATTGTTTCCGCGGCGGCAATGAAGCTGTCCTACAGTGGAAGCCTGGCCTGCTCGGCCCAACCCAGGTTCTCTTCCGTCACGAAGCCTGTTTTTACCCGCCCTCCCTTGATCCGCTCCTGTTTTATCGAGAGGTCCTGTTCCCGGCCAAGGCAACGATCGACCTCGCCTACTATCCGCGGCGCACCATTGCATCGGACCTCGTCTGGATAATGCGGGGCTTCAGGGCGGTTTTCGGCGTGTCCCTGCCTCCCGCGGCAAGTGGGTAGAGTTGGCAAGTGAGGAGAGTTTGGCATGAATGGATTGTTGTTCGTTCGCCAGTTTGACGGCTCACATGATCGAAGGAGTGCACGGTCGTGAACTATCACGGCAGGAAGGTCCTGGTCACGGGTGCGGATGGATTTATCGGATCCCACCTCACGGAAGCGCTGGTGCGCGAAGGTGCCGATGTCACGGCACTGGCCCTCTACAACTCGTTCGACAGCCATGGCTGGCTGGATGATTTGCCCGACCACGTTCGAAGCCAGTTGCAGTGCATTCGGGGGGACGTTCGTGACAGCGCCTTCATCAACCGGATCGTGCGCGGCCAGGCGGTGGTGTTTCATCTGGCTGCGCTGATTGCGATTCCCTATTCCTATGCGGCTGCCCAATCCTATGTGGAAACCAATGTGCTGGGTACCGTGAATGTCCTCGAAGCGGCACGCCACTGGGAAACCGAGCGCATTGTGCATACGTCCACAAGCGAGGTTTATGGCACCGCTCTGACCATGCCGATCCACGAATCCCACCCGTTGCAGGGACAATCCCCCTACTCCGCATCCAAGATCGGCGCGGACATGATGGCGGCGTCCTATGCCAGGTCCTTCGATGTGCCGGTGGTGATCCTGCGACCGTTCAATACATACGGGCCGCGCCAGAGCGAGCGGGCCATCGTGCCGACCATCATAAGGCAGGCTCTGGACGAGAACTGTTCGGCGATCATGGTCGGCGACACCAGCCCTATCCGCGACCTTACCTTTGTGGAAGACACTGCGGCGGCATTTGTGGCGGCAGGGGCGGCCAAGCTTGAATTTGGCCATGCCTACAATGCCGGCAGCCAGCGCGCCGCCAGTGTCTCGGACGTTTTGGAGTTGGTGCTCGAGTTGAGTGGCACCAGGAAACCGGTCCGCCGCGATGAAAGCCGGGTGCGGCCGCAGAACTCCGAGGTTCGTGCGTTGCTCGCCGATTCCTCAAACCTTGAAAGTAAAGTCGGATGGCGGGCACATACGAGCCTGCGTGATGGTCTGGAAAGGACCATCGAGTGGTGGCGCTCGCGCCTCAGCGAAGGCCGCGTCCGTCGTGAAATGAGCTATATGACATGACCTTTCCGCGGCTCATACCGGCTGTGCTGCTGATGGCCGCTCTGCTGGCGCTGCACACAGCCGGAAACCGGCCGAGCGGTGCGGCAGGCACGGAGCCGTCAATGGATCTGCCCGCTTACCTGAAACCTGTCACTGATCCGGCGACAGGGATCAGCTTTACTCGGATTACCCAGCCCGGAGCTCTTGGCAGCGGAATTGTCTGCGGCAAGATATATTGCAGTCACCGATACTCGAGCGCGCAAGCGTGGAATGCGGATCAGAGCCTCCTCGTCCTCATGAACGGCTGCAACGGCATGTGTTTCCTCGACGGGAAAACCTACCTCCCTTTGTTTCACCGCAACAAGTCGGGTGAGTGCGAATGGCGCCCTCGAAAGGCGGAGATGATGATCTGTGTCGACGGTCAAAAGATCTCGACTTGGGCTCCCCGCACCAATCGTGAGGACATAGTGTATGCCGCAACGAAATATCGGGATCTCGAATTCGGCCCGTCCAAGGGAAATCCTAGTCGTGACGGCAACCGCATTGCCGTACGCGCGACCCGCGATGATGGAGCTGCCGTCGTCTTCGCATACGACATCGACCGGCGTCTGAAATACCCGGACATCGATCTCGCCCAGGTTGCCGGAACGACCAGTTCCTGCACCATTTCTCCGCTTGGAGAAAACATCCTGTGTTTCCAAAACCTGGTCGACGGCACCGAGCAGCGAGCCATTTTCGCAGTCGACGGCACCCTGCGCCAGAGGTGGAAGGACCATCATCGGCCCGGCCATGGCGATTTGACTCTCGATGCGGATGGTAGCGAGATTTACGTCGGAACCAGCAAATCCGCTCCGGACGAATATCAGGTGATCAAGCGTCGGCTGTCCGATGGAAAGGTCACGTCGCTCACGAAGTACGGTGAGGCCGAGCATACGTCGCTGCGTGCTTTGGACAGGCCCGAATGGGCATTTATAAGTTACGGGGGCAATCCCGATGAGGTTCGGAGCCATCCAAACTGGGCGCCATACACGCGCGAAGTGATCGCGCTGCGTGTTGACGGTCGTCAGGAGGTCCGACGCATCGTGCAGACGCGAAACGCTCCATTTGACTATTGGAGCGAGACACATGCCTCACCGTCCCCTGATGGGTCGCAAGTGATCTGGTCGAGCAATTGGGGGGTGCCTGGTGGGCCGGTCTACGAATTCGTCGCCCGTCTCGATTGGCCGCAGCAGCCGAGCTTGAATTAAAGGGAGATTGCCATCAATGGCCTTCGTTAGCCGAATTTTCTTTGCAGCGCTTGCCGGCTGCCTGGCCCTGGATATCGCAGCCGCGGCTGAAGCGCCGGTGGCCTACAAGCTTTCCCCCGGCGACACGGTAGAGATAGGAATTGCCTCCATAGCGGAACGAACGCAACGCGCGATTGTCCAGATGGATGGCTCGATCGCGCTGCCCGAGTTCGGGATGATCCCAGTTGGCGGGTTGACGCCGGCTGAATTGCAGACGCGCATGGAAGCGGTGCTGCCAACCAAGATCGTCCACCAGCGTCTGCCTGATGGACGGGAGCAAATGATCGTCATCAAGCCGAGCGACGTCACGGCCGTGATCGCGGAGTACCGGCCGATCTACGTGACTGGCGATGTGCTGACGCCAGGGCAGCAGGCTTACCGGCCACTCATGACAGTCCGGCAGGCGATTGCGGTCGCCGGCGGTTTCAGCCTTCTGCGGTCGCGGGCAAGCCAAAGCGGACCTGATCCCGTTGATCTGCGACGCGACTACGAGTCGATCTGGGGGGATTATATCAGGGACTACTTTCATGGCGCCCGTATCCGCGCCGAACTTCAGAACCAGGCAGAATTTGACATGCAGCCGCCGCAAGGTTCGCCCCTGTCGAATGCATTGATATCGGCGGTCGCGCAGGCGGAAGCGGAGGGTCTCAGAATTTCGCTGAACAATTTTCAACAGGAGCAAAGCTATCTCGACAAGACCGCCAAGGATGCCGAGGCTGAGGTCGAGGTTCTGCTCAAGCGCGAGCAGACGGAAGCGGCCGCGGTGAAACAGGATGAGGACGATCTGGCGCGGGTCACCAAATCGTTCGAATCGGGCAACCTGACCAACAGCAGGCTCGCCGACGTCAGACGTGCCGTGCTGATGTCGTCGAGCCGGGCGCTCGAGACGTCGGTCGAACTCATGAGAACGCGACGCCAGCAGGAAGACTTCGTCAGGCAGCAGGAACGCAATGAAAATCAACGAAGGATCGGCCTTCTGAACGAGTTGAGGGACACCGACCTTCGCCTCGCCGAGACCACTGCAAGGCTCCACGCAGCCAGCCAGAAGCTTCAGCCATCAGGGGCGTCCGCTCTTCCACTGCCGGTCGCCGGCGAAACCTTCCAGGCGCGGATCACAATAACCGGCGGGGCCGGCGACGCGTCGAGAAGTCGACCGGTCGACCAGGACACTGAGGTCGCGCCTGGAGACACGATCGAGGTGAGGTTCAGCAGCGACCTGCAGAGTGCGGCGATCCAGTAGCTACGCGGACGTGAACCTAGCCGGGAACGATGAGGCTGATGCCTCGCCTCACAGCATGAAGACATGGGCGACCTGAGAAATCGAGCATGGGAAAATCAAGAAAGCGGGTTTGTCGTGATTGGTGAAATAGATGTCGCCAGCGCCTACAGCACCGGCCGCACCGACTTCATGGGACTGAAGTTGGTTGTCGCGCCCGGCGTGCTCGTCCCTCGCCCGGAGACGGAATTGCTCGGCTGCACCGCCCTCAATGTGCTGCGTGAACTTAATCGGCCGGTCCCGCGTGTCGTCGACATGTGCTGCGGGGCAGGCAATCTCGCCTGCGCCATTGGATACAAGGTCCCCACCGCGCGCGTCTGGGCGAGCGATCTCACTGACAGCTGTGTAGAAACCACGTGCCGGAACGTCGCCCATCTTGGCCTGGCCGGACGCATTTCGGTGCTGCAGGGCGACCTGTTCAATTCCTTCTCGGGTCTGGAGCTCGAAGGCACGATCGATCTGGTCGTTTGCAACCCGCCTTACATCTCCGAGAAGCGGCTCGAAAACGACCGCGCGCATTTGATGGAACTTGAACCACGTGAGGCGTTCGCTGCCGGGCCCTACGGCCTGAGCATTCACATGCGGGTGATCAAGGAGGCGCGGCGCTATCTGCGGCAAGGTGGTATGCTGCTTTTCGAGGTCGGGCTTGGCCAGGACCGGCAGGTCATGAGTTTGGTTGAACGTTCCAAAGGCTACGAGAGCATTCGCACGGTTGCGAACAATGCTGGTGAAGCCAGGGTGGTTTGTGCACGAGCCAGAACGCCAGCGTGAGCCGCGCCATGGGTTTGCGCGCTCGGTTGGGAAGACGCCCTTATTACCATCGCCCGGCGATCAGTTTTCCTTGCTCACCACGTAACGTGCAATTCCCTGGATGGAATCGAAATTCTCAGGCAGAAGTTCACTGTCCTCGACAGTGATGCCGAATGTCTCCTCGACGAAGCCGATAACTTCAAGCACTCCAGTCGAGTCTATGATGCCCTGGTCGAGCAACGACGTTTCAACCTCCAGGGCACGCGGGTCGGCCACGTAGAAATTTGACGCCAGAAAGGCGCGTATCTGATCGCTGTAGGTGTCAATTCTGTTGTTCGTGCTCAGCATTGAATTGGCCTCCGATCCAAATGATTTCCAGGTATCGCTTTATGACAGCGCTATTTTCTTGAGCTTGCCCGTGTCCGTCATCGGTAGACTGGACACAATTTGGATGGACTTCGGAATCATGAAGTTTTCCAACCGCTTCTGACATTCCATCCGCAGCTGCTTTTCGCCTATGATCGTTCCTTGCTCCATGACGACAAACGCTTTCACTGCTTGCCCCAGCAGGTCGTCGGGAACTCCGACAACCGCGGCTTCCCGTACTCCCGGGATTTCCATCAGCACGTTTTCGACTTCCCTAGGCGCCACCTTTTCTCCCCGCGATTTTATGATCTCATCGCTGCGGCCGACAAAATAGAGGTACCCTTCCTCGTCCATTCGGCAGTAGTCGCCGGTGTACAGAACCTGCTCGCCGGGCAAAGGGCCAGGCTTGAGCTTCCTCGCGGTAGCCTCCGGCTTACCCCAGTAGCCCTTCATGACCGTTGCTCCGCGGATGACCAACTGGCCGACGACATTGGGACCGACCTTTCGGTCATCCTCATCGACAATCCACATTTCGGTGTTCGGGATGGCGATCCCCACGCTCAACGGTTTTCGCGCAAGATCTTCCGGCGGAAGATAGGTGCAGCGTTTGCATTCGGTCAGGCCGTACATCGAATAGATCCGGGCATCGGCAAACAGTTCCTGGAGCAGGCGAATGTGCTTGAGCGGCAGTGCCGCAGCAGTGTTCGTGACATACCTTATGCTTGCAAAATCATTTGCCTTCAGCGTCTTGAGATCCGACAGCGCGGCAAAGATGGTCGGCACGCCGGGAAAGCCTGTAACTCTCTCCCTTTCGATGATCGCAAGTATCTGTGCGGGGAAGGCAAACGAGCGCTCGAGGACCAACCGCGCCCCGGTACGGAATGCCATTATCATCTGATAGAGGCCGTAATCGAAGGCCAGGGGCAAGACATTGAGGATCACGTCGTCTTCGCCAAGCTCGAGGTACGAGGCGATAGACGCGCAGGCTGCCATCATGTTCCTGTGTGTCAGCATCACGCCTTTGGGTTCGCCGGTCGAGCCCGACGTGTAGATGATGGCTGCGAGATCGATATCGATGCGGCGGCGGGCCGGCGCTTTGCCGTGGCCGGCAGCCGCCTCATCCCAGCGCACGGCATGCGGCAATCCCCGGAGCTCGGCGTCGTCCACCTGACCGGAG
Organism: Mesorhizobium sp. M0848; assembly: GCF_040319805.1. Lineage (NCBI taxonomy): Bacteria > Pseudomonadati > Pseudomonadota > Alphaproteobacteria > Hyphomicrobiales > Phyllobacteriaceae > Mesorhizobium > Mesorhizobium sp. M0848. The sequence continues at coordinate 22,257 of NZ_JAMYOM010000005.1, forward strand.
ACGATGAGCCGCCGCAGCGACGGACAGTTACGCGCCGGCTCAGTAAAGATCGGCTGCAAATGTTTGTCGGTGATCAATGCCGCCGGCAGGCAATCGTTGAGCAAATACCCCAGCTTGTCGCTCTTGGTGAGCGGATTGACGACGCACACAACGGCGCTCGCCTTGAGAACCGCCCAGAAGCTGACCACGGTCTCGACGGTGTTGTCGGCGAAGATCATGACGCGGTCACCGGGGGCGACCCCGGACGTGACGAGATGATGGGCGACCGCGTTGGAACGTGTCTCAAGCTCATCATAGGCGAGCCGGTGCCCGCCGCACACCAGCGCCACCTTGTCGCCGAGCCGGCCGGCCGAATGGCTGAGGTAGTCGTGCAGCAGAGGGACGGCGCCATGCATCATACCAGCACCTCTTGCCTGTGCAGGTGATCGACATCTATCCTGAGGTCGACCGCACACCCGCTCGAAGGGCGGCTTGCGACAAACTGCTGATGGAGGAGCTGCGTCGACAGCACGCCGACCAACGCCATGTTGTCCGAGTTGGACAGATCCCCATCGCCGGTCTTGGCAGCGCATTTGTCCAGCAGGCGCGCGACCGAGTTCGGATCAAAGACATTCGCCGCGCGCAGGGCAGTCTCCGAGAGTGCTTCGCGGACATAGGCGGGTGCGCTATCGCCGATGAAGCAAAGTGCGTTGGGCGCCCGGTAGGGTTGCTTCTTGCGGGCCACGACTTCCGCGGGCACGATCGATTTCGCCACACGCTTCAGCACGTGTTTCTCATCCAGAATGCGCAGCTTGTAGTCGGCCGGTAGCGAATTCGCCAAGGCCACCAGCCTGTCGTCCAGGAACGGGAACCGCCCTTCGACGGAATGGGCCATCAGCATCCTGTCTCCCTGCGAGGAGAGCAGGTAGCCCGACATCAGCGTCCTGATCTCAAGATACTGGTCCTGCGCGAGAGGACCCCATCGTTGAAACTCTTCGGGCAGGCGGCAGAGCAGGTCCGCCACCACGTCGTGACGCGCCGTTTCGGCGTGCATGTCGGCCGAGAACAGCCGTTTGATGGCGCTGGTGGTGCGCCAGCGGGTATCATGCGCGAAGCCGGGCGCGCCAAATGCATGGATACCATGTCCAAAGAACTGGCGCGCCATCGCCTGCTGCTTGACCGGCGAGCGGCTCAGATAAGGGTAGAGGCGTTCCAGCAGTCGCGCGCGTCGGGCAGAGGCGGGCTGCCGCCCCCAGAAGCGGCGGACCTTGCCTTCCCGGAACAGGTCGTAGCCGGCGAACATCTCGTCGGCCCCTTCGCCGGTCAGCACGACCTTGATGCCATGTTCGCGCACCAGCCTCGAGAGAAGGAACAACGGCGCCGGCGCCGTCCTGAGAATCGGACGCTCGGCGTGACGGATCACATCTGGGAAGATGTCGGCGATGTCACTGCGCGAAACCATCACCTCGTGGTGCTCGCCGCCGCTCGCACTTGCAACCAGCCGCTGGTAACGGGTTTCATCATATTCGGCGTCAGCAAAACGCAACGAGAAAGTCTGGAACGGCGCGCCGGCGAAGCGCCTCCCGAGCATGGCGACAAGTGAGCTGTCGAGCCCGCCGGAAAGGTAGCAGCCGACCGGCACATCCGCCTTCACCATCCTAAGCGCCGTCGCGGCCTGCAAGGCGCCGCGCACTTCGTCCACCGCATCCTCCAGCGAGCCCCTGAAGGTGCCATGGGACAGGTCCTCGCTCTCGGGATAGCAAGGTTTCCAGAAAGCCTGCTCACGAACGCTGCCATTGTCGTAGATGCGGACATGGCCGGGGGTAAGTTCCTGTACTCCCTGAAATACGCCTTGCGGCGGTACGACGGTCCACAGCGTGAAAGTCTGGTCGACCCCCGCCGGATCGAAGGCCCGCGGTATCGCCGGGTCGGCTGCGAAGATGGCCTTAACTTCGCTGGCGAAATGCAGGCGGCCAGCGTGTTCGCACAAATGCAGCGGGCAGATGCCGAACCGGTCGCGCGACAGGACGAGGCGGCCTGTCAGCGAGTCCCAGATGGCGAGTGCCCACTGCCCGTTCAGCCGCTCGAACGCGCCCACGCCCCAGGCGCGGTAGGCATGCACGACGACCTCCGTATCGCTGCGGGTGCGGAAACGATGTCCCAGGGCTATGAGTTGGTCACGCAACTCGACGTAGTTGAAGATCTCGCCGTTGAACACGATCCAGGTGGTATTGCCTGTGTCGGCGAGAGGCTGCTGTCCGGTCGAGAGATCGATGACCGACAGGCGGGTATGCGCCAGCCCCGCTCGCTTGTCGCGGTAAAGGCCGCTTTCGTCCGGACCTCGATGGGAGAGCGCGGCTGCCATTCTCAGAAGCGCGGCTCGTGACGGAGGCTCCGCAGCCGCTTTCAGCGCCACAATTCCGGCGATGCCGCACATGGGTCAATCCCTGTCCATCGCAGCGGACAGCTGCGGCCGTGCGTGAAGGTAGCGTGCGGCGCGGCGTTTGCTGACGATATCCTTATAGACCTTCTCGACCTGCTCGGCCGTGAGGCCGGCGGCGGCGGCGACCGCGCCGGCCGAAATTCCGTGATTCATGCCGTAGAGGCACAAATCCATTAACTGATAGGGCAAGGCGAAGTAGAACTCCTCCTGGGTTTGCGCCATGGAAAACGTGTCCGTGGTCGGCGGCCTTGTTCGGACCTCCGTGTCAATCCCGAGATATTCCGCCAGCTGGTAAACCTGGGTCTTGTAGAGATGGACGATAGGCATCACATCGGCGACGCCGTCGCCCTGCTTGACGAAGAAGCCCTGGTCGTATTCGAGCCGGTTTGGCGTGCCTGCCACTGCATAGTTGAGGCGGTCCGCATGATAATATTCGGTCATCTTGCGAACCCGCTGCTTGTAGTTGGTAGCAGCGACGATCTGCAGGTAAGCCGCCGGCGACAGACGCACGGTGTCGATCTTTCCGTCCGGATCCTCGACCGTAAGGCGCGTGATATTGAGGCCGCTGCTCTCCAGCACCGATGCCATGACCAGCTTGCATTTCCAGCCTTCGCCATATCCAGGGACGGCAGTTCGGATGGCCTCGATCTGTCGGGCGTAGGCGCCAATGCCTTCGAGCGCCGGCTCGATATCTTCAAGGATGGTGTCGATGCCAAGCTGCCCAGCGACGCTGCGGCCAAGCCTCAACGAGTCGCCTGACGAATCGCGCTCCGGCATGAACAGGCCCAGTACCTTGTACTTTCCGAACGCCCGTGCGCACACCGTTGCGACGACCGAACTGTCGATGCCTCCGGAGAGCCCGACGACCACTCCGCGACGCCGTTGTGTGCCGAGAACCTGTTCGCGCAAAGTCTCGACGATGCGATCGATCTCCAGCCGGGCATCGAGCGCCAGCACATCGCTGCTGAATTCGCCGATCAGGTCGATGACACTGCCTCCTGTTTGCGTGACTCGATTGAAGAGTAGGTCTCGGTCACAGCGTTTTCGATGAGTGGGCGATTGACGGTCAGATGAGGCTCCACGACCATGTCGATGTGGGTGCCGGCGATCGGAATGACGTCCAGATGGACGAATGCCCGATCCCACCCGAGTGCAAGGGGCATTCCGGGCCGCGCGCAACGGAACAAGGTGCCGGTGATCGGCAGTATCGGCCTAGGTTCTGTCAGCCATTGGAAGAAGGCCCGCGCCCGCAGAACCTCCTGCAGTTCCAGTTTGGTTCTGAAGCTCGTCGGATTGAACTGACCCTCGGCATAGCGGTCGAGGAAGCCGGCAAGCCGGGATTCGCAGTGCATTTTGACCGCGACCTTGGCAAGCGCGCGACACGCCACCCGACTAGCCGATATACGATTGGTTCGGATCCGGTGAAATGTCCGGGTAATGGTCTCCCAACGCTTGCTGCGCTCGCCAACCAGGCTGGTATCCAGAATGCCCGTGAACGCTACCGCTCGCCCTTGATCAAGCAGACGCGCGGCAACCTCAAAAGCGACCGCTCCTCCGAGCGAGTGGCCAAGCAGGCGAACACAGCCGGTCGGCTGCACGCGGTTGATATGATCAATTGCAGCTTCGACCATTGCGGCGACAGTGTTCTGACCTTGCAGGATCATGCCCAGGGCCGGATATCTGATGGGAGACACCCTGGCGACCTTGCTTATTGCTGATGCGAACGAAGCAAGGCTCGGACCATAGCCGACCGACCCGGGGAAAAGGAAAAGCAGCGGAGGCTCGTGTTTCCAGGCGGGCGCGTGCTCTCCGCCTCCTTGAGCGGAAATGACCGCTGCAACCATCTCATCGAAGCTCATTCCAACCGTGAAGGCTTCCAATCCGAGCTCTTGCCCGATCGCGCTTTCGATTTCCATCACGCAATGCAGCAGCTTCAGCGAATCTCCCCCCGCTTCATCCCAGCACCCCAGTGCGACCCGCGTTTTAAGGACCTTGGTCCAGGCACGCCGTACGATCTGATGAGCAGGAACTTCATTTCCCGCATGGGCGATTTGCGGTGGGGGCGTTGTTTCCCGCACCGAAAGGTCGATTGCAGCCAGCATTGCCATATCGATCTTTCCGCTGGCCAGCCGCGGTATCTCGGCGCTTGCATGGAGCCGCAGCGGGCAAAGCGCCGGCGGCAATTTTGTCCTGGCAAATTGGCGCAGCTCGTCGCAAAAACTGACTCCCGCCCTGCCGTGCGGTACGGCGAACGCAACCAGTTCATTCGCCGGGGTGACGATAACCACGGCATCCTTCACCGACGGCGCGCCACGCAGAACCCGTTCGAGTTCGGCCGGCTCAACGCGCCGCCCATTGACCTTTATCTGGCGCCCTTTGCGACCGATGATCCGCAACAGGCCATCACTCCCAATTTGCACAAGATCGCCCGTTGCAAAGATACGAAGCGTCTGGTCGGCGGGATCTATTTCAAACGGAACAACTGCCCCGTTTTCCCAATATCCGAGTGCGACATACGGGCTTCTGATCAACAGTTCTCCGATCTTGCCGGGCTGAACCGGGTAACCGTCTTCATCGACAATTGCGAAGCTGATTCCCGGAAGCAGCCAACCGACGGGAGCTGAGGAATCGAATTCCGGCCAATCGTGCGGCAAGAACCACTGCGATCCAGTCGTTTCCGTCGATGAATAGCCGATCTGCACCAGGCAAGTTGGCGGGACAGCCTTGCGCACCAGGCGGATGTCGGCCGAGGACACCTTCTCGCCTCCAATTCGGGCAACCCTGAGTGAACCAAAGGCGTCCGCGGGCTCATCCGCCAGGAGAGCGCGAAGCAATGCCGGCACCAGATACGTGATCGTCACGCCTTCCGATTGCATGCGGCCGCGAACCGAGCGCAGGCCGACGGCTTCGACCTCCACAAGCTGCAACGTAGCACCCGTAAGAAGAGCAGCAAGGATTTCCCGGCAACCGGCGATGGTTGCCGGGCCGGTCAGGGGCAGGAAAACATCCTGCGCATTGATGTGGCAGGCGTCGACATATTGCTGCACTCGGCACAGCAAGCTCCGCTGGCTGTTGACAATCCCCTTGGGGCGGCCCGTGCTGCCGGAGGTATAAAGCACCATTGCCGGTGCATCGACAGAAACGGTACGGTGTTCAGCTGGACGAAGCGTTGCCTGCAACGATTGCGCTATCTCGATCCGGGCAACGTGCTGGGGCAGATCAAGGCCATGGATGCCTTTGTCGCCAATTATGGCGGAGAGCCTCGCGTCGGCGACGATTTCGTTGATGCGCGAGTCCGGATCTCGCACGTTAAGCGGTACTGACGGTCGACCGGATGCCATGCTGGCCAGCATCGCAACTGTGTACCAGACCGAGTTGGCCTGAAGTATTCCAACCGCATTTCCGTCGGGAACGACGGCTTCAATCCGGCTGGCCAAGGCCTCGACCGCCCGAAAAAGCTCGGAATAGGTCAGTCGGTTGGTGCCGTCGCTGGCGGCTAATTTTTCGGAATAATGCCCGGCGATTTCCCTCAGGTGATCAAAGACCGGAATGTCGACGAAGCCAGTTCCCATCCGTTGATGCAGACGTAGAACGGGCCCGCCCTCGTCAAGAGCATGATCGGGAACTTTTGACCATCGACAAGAGACCACCGGTTGGTAGTCAGTCTGCACCGTTCGAATCGCCCTCGAAGATTCTAAATGCGCCAGAGACATAAGGGCCCCACGCTAGGATTGTTGCCGCTTATCGCCCCGCGGCATGATCTTTTCATCAATCATTCGGATGATGCGCCAGGCGGTCTTGATCGCTTGAATCGTTCGAAGTTGAGCATGCAAGCCTGCGCCCGCCCGGGCTGTGGGACTACCTTACCGAGGTGTCGGGCTGTGCGCTGCTGTCCGCTTCGCCGGCGCCTGAAACGAAGCAATATGCGAATACTTCTCCTCCAAGCTCATCCGTGACACGAACCCAGTTGTTTTCCCATGTCCGCAGGGTAACCTGGCGTCCTGTTGATATAGTCGCCGCCGTGAACGGGCTGGACGCATTGACATTACTCGCCGCAACTACGTCGTCCCCTTCCATTTGCTCTACCAGGTATGTTTGCATCACTGCTCCTGACTGCAGGGCATGGCCGGCTCAATTGCGTGTAGCTGGAGGCATGAACTCCCAACCGCAAGGAACGGATTTCGTTCCATGCAACAGGCAGCACTACCGCCGGCAGTCAGCGTTCAGACTGCCCTGGCAGGACCATGGCCTAGCCGCTGAATGACTTGGCCAGGACTGAGCTATGCTTTGGCGGAGATGGACCCTCGCGTTGCGAAGCCGCATACTTCTGGAATAGTGCAATCTTGTCGGGATAAGTGATCCGGATTTCGCTGTGACACCCCTCGCAGCGATATTTGGATGCAACCTGAAACCAGCGCCCGGGTTTCAGCAAAGCCAATCCGCAACGCGGGCATTTGAATGTCATTTCAAGAGGGCATAGATTCTGACACAGCGGCATTTCGCAGATTCCATAAGAGATAGCTAATGTTAGGCAACGGCAGCCGGCCGGAATCGTTCCTAGACGCCGTTCTTTTCGTTAGGCCGATGACCAACCCGGACGCCAGAGACTATTGGTTATCCGCGATGCCATATTCACTGACGCAGGCCTGAACTCAGGCGCATCCCGCTTTCATAGTGACGTCGAGCCTGAGCGCCGATCGAACGGTTGTCAGAAGGTTTTATGAGAACTTGTTCACCGGGCCTCGGCACCGAGCGTGATGGCCTCGGGGCGACGACGGGCCGCACGGTCGACGACACGACCTCTAATCCGGACGCTGAAACAACGCCGCGCGCCAGCATGTCGAACAGCACTACCGCGATCAGTGAAACAAGAAGGACGAAAGCAGCGCAACCAGGCGGCGACCCTTGAGCATCTCGCCTATATCGTTGTGCTCGGGAGCCGCGATCCCGATCGAACTTATGGATATGGATGCGCTGTTGAAAGCAACCGACGCATCCCTTGGCGAAATGCGTCGGTTCCAGAAGCTTATGCGTGGCGGATTTCCGTTCCCAGCACCTTCAGACATTCGCGGATGAACGCAGCAAGCGCCGTCCAGCCTTTGGCAGAAACCATTGTCCCGTCCACATAGGCCTCGGTCGGCGACAGGTCGATATAGGTGCCACCCGCCAGTGTCACCTCAGGCTCGCAGGCGCCGAGTGCTGCGACCTTCTTGCCACGCACCACGCCGTCAACAGCGATCAGGATCTGCACACCGTGGCAGATGGTGAAGATCGGCTTCTTGGCCTCGTGGAAATGGCGCACGATGGCCTGCACGCGCTTGTCGGTGCGGATGTATTCCGGGCCGCGGCCGCCCGCGCAGTAGACGGCATGATATTGATCGAGCTGCCTCTCGGCTTCCGAGAAAGTCTTGTTGATCAGCGCATAGTGGCCGAGCTTTTCGGTGTAGGTCTGGTCGCCCTCGAAGTCGTGCAGCGAGGTCTTGATCAGATCTCCGGCGTTCTTGTCTGGGCACACCACGTGGATGGTGTGACCGACGGCTTCCATGGCTTGCTGATAGACAAAGATTTCGTATTCTTCGGTGAACTCACCGGTCAGCATCAGTATCTTCTTGCCTGGCATGGCTCTTCCTCTCAGTGTTTGAGCTAGGCAGTGCGCGGACCGCGCCCTGCCTTTCGGTGAAATCGGATAGGGTTAGAATGGCGAGTCGGGGAAATAGTATTCCTTGGCGTTGGCTTGGGTGATCAACGGCGCGTCGAGCTTGACGGTGCCACGGACGGGTGCCTGGCCGATCAGGTTGGCGACGGTCATGTAGATCGCGGTCTTGATCATCGACGGCGGATATGGCGTCTCGACCGGCGTCATGGCGTCGCCGTCGATCACCTTCTTGACGATGTCCTTCATGCCGTTGCCACCGAGCGCCAGCTTGATATCGGTCCGGCCCGATTGCTTGACCGCTTCGAGCACGCCAAGCAGCATGTCGTCGTCATTGGCCCAGACCGCATCGATATGCGGGTACTTGGCCAGATAGTCCTGCATCAGCTTGAAGGCCTCGTCGCTGTTCCAATGCGCGTACTGGATGTCGAGGACTTTCAGGTTCGTACCCTTGATCGTGTCCTGGAAGCCCTTGATGCGCTCGTCGTCGATGACGGTCGGAATGCCGCGCAGCACAACGACGTCGCCCTTGCCGCCGAGCTTGTCGATCATGAACTTGGCTGTGTTGGTGCCAACCGCGATATTGTCGCCCGCGAGGTAAAGATCCTGGACGGAGGCGTCAGTCAGACCGCGATCGACGACGGTAATGAACGTGCCCATGTCCTTGATAGCCTTGACCGGCTGAGTCAGCTCTTCCGAGCTGTAAGGCAGGATCACCAAAGCATCCAGCTTGCGGCTGGCCGACAGGTCCTCAAGCGCGCTGACCTGCTCCGCCGCGGACGGCGACGTCTTCACGACCACTTCGACGTTCGGGAACGCGGCGTTGATTTCCTTGGCCGCCGCCTGTGCGTGATAGACGATGCCCGCCGTCCAACCGTGGTCGGCTGCCGGTATCGACACCGCGATGACCTTCTTGTCTTGCGCCATGGCCTGACCGGCCAGCAGCAGCGCGCCAAGTGTCGCCGCCGCAATCCATTTTCTACTGAACATTGTCTTCTCCCTTGGACCTATAAGAACGTTGATCCGCGTGGTCCGGACGCGGCGCTATTTCGAATTTGAAAACCGCTGGATGAGCATGGCGATGATGATGATGACGCCCTGAACAGCGGCAACGAGGTATTCCGAGACGAAGTCCGACAGCACCATGAGGTTGGCGATGAGCTCCAGGATGACGGCGCCGGCGACTGTTCCCCACACATGGCCCTTGCCGCCGCGCAGCGCGGTGCCGCCGATCACCACGGCTGTGATGACCTGCAGTTCCCAAAGCTGTCCGGTCGTCGGCGTTGCAGCGCCCAGGCGCGGCACGTAGCAGATCGCGGCAATGGCCACGCAGGCACCCTGGACGATATAGGCCACGGTCCGTGTCCTGATCACCGAGATGCCGGAATAACGGGCGACATCCTCATTGGCGCCGACCGCCGCGCATTTGCGGCCGTATTTCATCTTGTACAGGATGAAGGATGCGGCCGCGGCGACGGCGACGGATATGAGGATAGGAACCGGGATGCCGGCAACCGTGCCGAAATAGACAGGCCGGTAGGCCTCGCGCAGCGATCGGTCGATCGGTATCGTGCCGCCGTCGGTCAGATAGGTTATCAGCGCCCGGAAAATCCCCATCGTGCCCAGCGTGGCGATAAACGGTTCGATCCTGCCGACCGTGACGATGAGGCCGTTGGCAAGCCCGCACAGCAGGCCGACCAGGATCGCCACCGCCATGCCGGCGGGAATAGCCCAGATACCGGCATGCGGGGCCACCGTGTTCATGAACATGATGGTGATGCCGGTGATGAAGGCGGCCATCGAGCCGACGGAAAGATCGAGCCCGCCGGACGAGATCACAAATGTCGCGCCGACCGCGATAATGGCGATGAAGGCGCTGCGGGTGATGACGTTGGCGAGATTGGTGGCGGACAGGAAATCGGGGTTGATGAGGTAACCCACGACCAGGAGGGCCGCCAGCGCAAGGAAGGGCCCGATGTCGGTCCAACTGACATTGAGATCCAGGGGGCGACGCCTGGGTGCGGATTCGGTCATGACAGCCATTCTGTGCCTCCCTTGGCTTTTAGCCCTGGCTTGGGGCCACTGGTCGCCAGTACCGCCACGTTGCTTTCGGTCATTTCGGCGCCGCTGACCTCGCCGGTGATGCGGCCTTCGCGCATCACCAGGATGCGGTCGCAGATGCCGATCAGTTCCTGCATCTCCGAAGAGATGACGATGCAGGCCTTGCCCTTGGCCACAAGCTCCTGGATGAAGGCATAGATCTGCGCCTTGTTGGCGATGTCGATGCCACGCGTGGGCTCGTCGATAATGACCACCGAAGGATCGGTCAGCAGCACCTTCGCCAGCAGCAGCTTCTGCTGATTGCCCCCGGAAAGCTGGCCCGCCTTGGCGCCGAGGCTCTTCAGCCTGATGTCATATGTCTCCACGGCCTGTTCCAAGGCCTCCGCTTCGCGGCGCCGACCCATCGAGAGGCCGGGATGGAACAAACCGAGCGCCGACAGCGTCAGGTTAGGCGCCAGGCGCTCCTGCAGCAGCAGTCCCTTGCCCTTGCGATCCTCGGTCAGGTAACCGACGCCGGCGTCGATCGCCGCGCGCGGCGATTGGAAATGGATCGACTTGCCCTCAAGTTCGACCTTGGCGGCCGCCGGGCGCAGGCCGATAATGCCCTCGAAGAGTTCAGTTCGACCTGCGCCGACCATGCCGGCGAACCCGAGGATCTCGCCTTTGTGGACCGTGAACGACACGTCCTCCGCATAGCCGGGAACGGAGGCGTTCCTCACGCTCAGCATCGGTACATCCGAAGGCGCTGCGGTCCTTTCAGGATAGAGTGCGGCCAGTTCGCGACCGACCATCAACCGCGCCATATCCATCTGGCTCAGCGTCTTGCCGGGATAGGTGCCGACCATCTTGCCGTCGCGCAGAACGGTCACTTTGTCGGCGACCCGTTGCACCTCGTCCAACCGGTGGCTGATATACAGCACGGCGGTGCCGTGAGCCTTCAGTCGCAGGACGATCTCCAGAAGGCGCTCGACCTCGCCACCGGTCAGAACGGCGGTCGGCTCGTCGAAGATAACCAATTTATAGTCGTCAAGCAGAGCACGAGCGATCTGCACCATCTGCCGGTCTGCCAGCGAGACGTCTCGCACCAGTGCCCTTGGCGAGACCGCGCAGCCGATCTGCGCCAGTTTGTCGGCCGCCAGCCGGCGCATGGTGCGGTCATCCACGACAAGGCCACGCGAAAGCTCTCGCCCGAGAAACAGATTGTCGGTGACCGTGAGCCCCTCTGCGAGCAGGATCTCCTGATGGACCAAGGCGATACCGGCATCCTGTGCCTGGCTGGGCTTGGCAAATTTCACCGCGTGTCCGTTCATCGACAATGTGCCATGGCTTGGCTCGACATAGCCGGACAGCAGCCGCATCAACGTCGACTTGCCGGCACCGTTCTCGCCAATGATGGCGTGGACCTCACCGGGCAGGATGTCCAAAGTGACGTCCGACAACACCGTCACCGGGCCGTATTGCTTGGACAATTGCTGGGCGCGCAGCACCGGTTCGAGCGAACCATGCGCATTGCTGGACAACGTGCTCCCGCCCTCCCCGGCGATATTAGCGGCAATAGACATCCGTTCCGACCTCAATCGAATGCCGGGAGCAGGCGATCGCGCGAGTGCTCTATATGGATGCGCATCGCCTTTGCGGCGGCATCGGGATCGGCAGAGCCGAACGCGGCAAGAATCGCCTCATGTTCGTCAAGTGCCTCCTCGGTCACACGTGCATGAAACATCAGGCGGAAGATGTGGAAGTGCGTGTGCTGGTGGCCCAACGTCTCTCGGATGAGTTCGTTTTGAGAAAACTCCAAGATCTTGTCGTGGAAGATCGCATCCTGCCTGGCGAAGTTCGAATAGCGTACGCGATCATCCTTGCCGTCGCGGCGTGACATCACGCCGGCGGCTTCGAGCAACACATTGAACTTGGCCTCGTCCATCATTACGGCGGCCTTTGCGGCGCCATGCGGTTCGAGCAGCAGACGCATTTCGTACAATTCGTCGAAACGGCGCCGGGTGATCTGGGGTGCAGCACGATAACCGATCAAATGCGTCTTGAGGACGAGGCCTTCGCCTTCGAGCCGGCCAAGGGCTTCGCGGATCGGCGTGTGCGAGACGTTGAATTCCTTGACCAGGCTATCGACTGTAATACGTGAGCCTGGCGGGATTTTCAGCGCCATCAACTGCGCGAAGATGGCTTCATAGACATCTTCGACGAGACTGTTGGCGCGCTGGATGCGACCAACTCCAATGGTGGCGTCGCTTGGGTCGGGTAAGTTTGCGGTGTGCATATTTTGCCTCTTGACAGTCAGGACTGCTAACACGATGGTTCCGTCGATGCAATCCTATATCCTATACGATTTTAAAGCGGATATGTTTTAGGGGCGAGAGACACGCGCTTAGACCGTCCGATCCCAAGCCCAGTTCAATGCCTCCGTTTCCAGTCAGCCGCCGTCAAAGGACCGATCATGACCCTCTTCGCCGCCCTGCGGTTGCCGCGTGAAATCCTGTTCGGGAAAGGGCAGCGCCATGTGCTGCCGACGGTCGCCGCCCGGTTCGGCCAACGTGCGCTGGTCTGCACCGATGAGCGTTTCGCGGGCACAACGGTATTCGTCGACATCATCAAGTCCCTTCAATCAGCCTCGATCGAAGTCCTTGTGCATGACCGCGTTCTGCCCGACGTGCCACGCGACACGGTCGGCATCTGTGTCGAGGAAGCGAAGGGGTTCAGACCGGACATGGTGATCGGCATCGGCGGCGGCAGCTGTCTCGATTTCGCCAAATGCACCACGCTGCTTCTCAGCCATGGCGGCAAGCTCCAGGACTATTACGGGGAGTTCAAGGTGCCGGGTCCGACGCTGCCGCTGATCGCCGTACCCACCACGGCCGGCACCGGCTCCGAGGTGACGCCGGTCGCGGTGATTTCCGACCCGGACCGGACGCTCAAGGTCGGCATATCGAGCCCTCACCTTATCGCCGCAGTCGCCCTGTGCGACCCCGAACTGACAATGACCTGCCCCCCTGGCCTGACCGCGATCGCCGGCGCTGACGCTTTGACCCATGCGATCGAGGCCTTCACCGCCATGCGGCGCGGTGAAGACCCCAATCTGCCGCAACAGCATGTCTTCATCGGCAAGACTGACCTGACCGACCATTTCGCGTTGCTCGCGATAAAACTGCTTGGCCGGAGTCTGGAGAAAGCCTGCAGCGACGGCGCCGATGCCGACGCGCGTGCCGATGTCATGATGGGCGCTCTGGCAGCGGGCTGCGCATTCGGCACTGCCGGCACGGCGGCGGCGCATGCCGTGCAATATCCGGCAGGCGCCCTCACCCACACCGCCCATGGTTTGGGCGTGGCGACAATGATGCCTTACGTAATGACCTATAACAGCCGCGTCGCCGCTGACGAGATGGCAGAGATCGGCGCGGCACTTGGCTTGGAGACGAAGGCGAGAACCACCGCCCAGATGGCAGCCGCCACAATCGAGGAGATCAGGCGATTGTTCGCGGCGATCGGCATTACGCCAACACTGGCGGATCTAGGCCTCCCTGCCGATAAGCTTGACTGGACCGCCGAGCAAGCGCTCGGCATCGACCGCCTGATCAAGAACAATCCGCGTGCCTTCGATCTCGGCACGATGCGACGCCTCGTTCAGGCTGCCCATGACGGCGACCTCGCCGCCTGCGTTATGTGAAAACGGAACAAAGCGATGAATTTGAACGCTCAGCAGCTCGACCAGGATGGCTATGACGTGCGCGGTTTTTCACACGGACTCTACATCGACGGTACTTGGCGACCGTCCTCCGACGGTCGGCTCATCGATGTTGTCGATCCCTCCTCCGGGGCGGTGATCGCGGCGGTTCCCGATGCGACAGTCGAGGACGCCACCGCCGCCGTCGAGGCCGCGGCCAAAGCAGCTAAGGGATGGCGGGAGACGGCGCCGCGCAAACGCTCGGAAATCCTTCGGCGCTGTTTTGAGCTCATGGTCGAACGCTCCGAAACGCTTGCCATGCTGATTTCCCTGGAGAATGGCAAGGCGCTGCGCGACGCGCGCGGCGAGGTAGCCTATGCAGCCGAGTTCTTCCGTTGGAATGCTGAGGAAGCGGTCCGCATCACCGGCGAGTTCGGCACCGCGCCCTCCGGCAGCAATCGCATCGTGGTCGATTATGAGCCGATCGGAATTTGCGTGCTGATCACCCCGTGGAATTTTCCGGCCGCTATGGCGACCCGCAAGATCGCGCCGGCGCTGGCGGCAGGCTGCACTGTCGTCCTGAAGCCGGCAAGTGAAACACCGCTGACGGCCTATGCGCTGGCGGCACTCTACAGCGAAGCCGGCGTGCCTGCCGGTGTCGTCAACGTGCTGACCACGACCAGTCCCGGGCCGCTGACTTCGGCCATGCTCGCCGATCCGCGCGTCAGGAAGCTGTCCTTCACGGGGTCGACGGGCGTGGGCCGAACCTTGCTCGGCGAGGCTTCAAAGCATGTCATTTCCTGTTCGATGGAACTCGGCGGCAATGCCCCGTTTGTCGTCTTCGACGATGCCGATCTCGACGCCGCCCTCGACGGCGCGATGATCGCCAAGATGCGCAACGCCGGCGAGGCCTGCACCGCCGCCAATCGCCTCTATGTGCAATCGGGAATCTATGATGCTTTTGCCGACGGGCTCCGCAAGCGCATGGCGGCACTTAAGGTGGGAGCAGGCCCGAATGCAGACACAGAATGCGGGCCGATGATCACCAGAAAGGCTGTCGACAAGATCGACCGCTTGGTCAAGGACGCCGTGGGCCGGGGAGCCAAGGTGCTTTGCGGCGGGGCGATTTCGGAGGAAGAAGGATTCTTCTATCCGCCCACAGTGCTGTCCGATGTGCCGCCCGATGCGGAGATGGCGCACGAGGAGATTTTCGGCCCGGTGGCACCCATCACACGCTTCGACACCGAGGCCGAGGCGATCGCACATGCTAACAACACGGAATATGGTCTGGCCGCTTATATATACACACGCGATATTGGACGCGGCATGCGGGTGGCGTCGGGGATCGAGGCCGGCATGATCGGTCTCAACCGGGGACTGATGTCGGATCCGGCCGCACCATTCGGAGGCGTCAAGCAGAGTGGCCTTGGCCGCGAAGGCGGCCAGCACCACGGCATCGCCGAGTTCATGGAGGCTAAATATATTGCCGTCACCTTCTGAACCGGCAGTCATGTCAAAAGACCCTTTCCGCACCCGCGACCATGTGGCCGATTTTGACTATATTGTGGCCGACATAGTGACTCGCAGCGCGGAAACCCGGGCGAACCTGCCGATGTCGGCTGATATCGCCTATGGCGAGGGCGAGGCCGAAAGGTTGGACCTGTTCTTTCCGCCCGGCGAGCGCAGGGATCTTCCCGTGCACATCTTCATCCATGGTGGCTACTGGCGCATGTTCTCCAGAAGCGACTATTCTTATGTAGCGAACACAGTCACCAAAGCTGGGGCGATCGCGGTCATCGTCGACTATGCGCTGATGCCTGAAGTCAGGATGGCGGCAATCGTCGACCAGATCCGGCGTGCCAAACAATGGGTGCTGGACAATATAGCCGCCCATGGCGGTGACCCTGCCCGGCTAAGCGTAAGTGGTCATTCGGCGGGCGCGCACCTGGCCACATTCCTGTTCGAAAAGACGCCAATGCCATCGCGCATACGTGCGGCGCTGCTGCTAGGCGGCCTTTACGACCTCAAGCCCCTTCAGACGTCCTTCCTCCAGCCGCTAATCGGAATCACCGATGAGGAGGCAACTGCCTTCACCCCGATGACGCGGTGGCATGACCCGGAGACGGCAGCGACCATTCTCGTCGGAGATCAGGAAACGTCACCTTTTCACCAGCAGGCCGCCGACTTCGGAAAGCGCTTACGCGCGCAGGGGCACCTTGTCTGCGACCTCCGCCTGAATGACCGAAACCACATGAACAGCGTGCGTGATCTGGGCATCAGCGGCACACAATCTGGCGATTGCCTGATGGCGATGATCGAGGGAAACGGCCTATAGGACGGAAGCTGGGGAAAGTAGAGCCGCTTGACTGCCGGGCCAGACACTCCCGTCACTCAAGAAAGTACCGTCACGGGATCGCGGCAGCTACCGGCATCGGGCTGAGCTTTGCGGCAGGTGAAATCCGGCAGAGGACACAACCGACGATTCCTCATCGTCTTTCTCCACACTGCATGCGAGTGGTGCCGATCGACCATCGCGACGCCCACCGCTCCGTCGGCATCATCACCGCGGGGCTATGTGCACCAGTCCTTCTCCGAACAGCTGATGAACCTCATCCGCACCAATTTGCGAACTGGCAAACTGAGCATCGCGCCTTCGGACAGGCACCTTGCACGAGCGCCGAGAATGGTGCGGGACGCCGTCATTCGCAGGCCGGCCTCACCTGAATATCAGCGCACGCTCAGTCGGTCTGGATCCAGATCGACTTGGTCTCCAGATATTCATGCAGATGTTCGATGCCGCCCTCGCGGCCGTAGCCGGACATCTTCATGCCGCCGAACGGCACCGCCGGGTCGATGGCGTGGTACATGTTGACCCACACCGAGCCGGCCTTGATGCGGCGGGCGAGCTTGTGGGCGGTGCCCAGATGACTGGTGAAAATGCCGGCGGCCAGGCCGTAGGGCGTCGCATTGGCCCGCGCAACGGCTTCGTCGAGCGTGTCGAACGGCATCGCCGAAATCACCGGACCGAAGATTTCTTCACGCGCGATGGTCATCTTGTCCGACACCGCGCCGAAGACAGTCGGCGCGATGAAATTGCCGCCGTCGTAGATCTCGCCGGTCAGTCGCGAGCCGCCCGCTATCAGTTCCGCGCCTTCGTCGCGGCCGGCCTTGATATAGCCCACCACCTTGCCGGCCTGCCTGGCATTGATGAGCGGGCCGATTTCGGTTTCCGCCTCGATGCCATGGCCGATGCGAAGCCTGCCGGCAAACTCGGCTACCCGGCGCACGAATTCGTCATGGATCTCGCGCGCCACGAACAGCCGCGATCCGGCGATGCAGATCTGGCCCGAATGCACGAACACCGCCATCGCGGCGACAGGAACCGCCTTGTCGATGTCGGCATCACGGCAGACGATGATCGGCGATTTGCCGCCGAGTTCCAGGGAAACGCGCTTGAGGTTGATCACGCCCGCCCGCGCGATGGCCTGGCCGGTCAGCGTCGAGCCGGTGAAGACGATCTTGTTGACGTCGGGATGTTTAGCGAGCCACGCACCGGCCTCCGCCCCGGTGCCGGTGACGACGTTGACGACGCCGTCGGGAACGCCGGCTTCCTGCATCAGCCTGGCGATCAGCAACGGCGTCAACGAGGCATCCTCCGAGGGCTTCAGCACGATGGTGCAGCCGGTGGCGAGCGCCGGCGCGATCTTCCAGATCGAAGCGGCGGTCGGAGCGTTCCAGGGGATGATCGCGCCGACAACGCCCACCGGCTCGCGCCTTGTGAAGCTGACGATCTCGCCAGGGATCGAATTGTCTATGGATTCGCCATGCAGCGCGGTCGCCATGCCCGCATAGAAGCGCAGCATGCCGATGACGCGCCGCCGGTTGGCGAGCGTGCGCGTGATCGGCAGTCCCATGTCGAGAGTGTCCGAAACGCTGAGCTCTTCCCAATGGGTCTCGAAGAGATCGGCGATGCGCAGAAGCACGCACTGCCGCTCATAGGGCGAAAATTTTGACCATGGCCCTTCGAAAGCCGTGCGCGCAGCGGCCACCGCCGCATCGACGTGCGGCCGCCGAGCCACGCGGCACGGTGGCCAGCACTTCGCCAGTCGCCGGGTTGAGCGCCTGCATCTCCTGGCCGGACCGTGCCGGAACCCACTTGCCGCCGACGAACATCGGCCGGAATTCGCCGTGGTAGAGCGCCGTGGCCTTCGCCCGCGGGTCGAAATTCAGCGTCATCCCTTCCTCCTCACAATTCCGTGGCGACTATGCCTCCCACGCCGGTCGACCTCAAACAAAGAAAGCTAAAAGGGCGTTCAGATAATCGGACTGTGCAATGTACGCGACTTCCCCGATGGTGCCGGCAATGGAGGAGCAGATATGAGACTTGCTGGCAAGGTCGCCATCGGCGGCAGACCTGGCCCGCTCGGCCTTTGGCGGTCTCGACATACTGGTCAACAATGCCGGCGTGGCCCAGCCGCCCTGGCGCTCGAGACGATGGACGAAGAGATGTTCGACCGGATCGCCAACGGCGGCGTCTCGCCTCGCCCGAATTTGACTTGGTGCAATGCTTCAAGGGCTGGGCGATTGCCGCCACCCGGGCCATGGCCGTGGAACTCGCACCGTTCGGCATCCGCGTCGTCGCCACCATTCCAAGCCTGTGCCATAGCGCCTGCCTGACGGCAGGCGGTTAGCCGCCGCCGCCCATGGTCACGGACATGAAGGCCCGGAAGGCCGCCGCTGCCGGTTCGATTGATCTGTCACGCGACCAGGCCAGGCCGACATCCATAGTGGGGATGGGCTCGACAAGCCCGCGCACTTCGATGCGCTGCCCCTCCAAGGACCAGGGGCGGTAAACCATGTCGGACAGGACAGTGACCCCCATGCCGGCAGCCACGAGCGACCGCACGGCCTCGACCGAACTGGTGGTAAGGACGGCGCGGAGCGAAAGCCCCGCGGCATCCCAGTAACGGGCGGCCGTCGTACGTGCCTCGTCAACCGTCAGCATGACATAATCTTCCGCCGCCACATCGGTGAGGCTGATTTCCTGTCGCGCGAGCAGGTGATGATCAGCCGAAAGCCAGAGCCGGCGGTTCGACCGCATCAAGACCTCCTGCGCCAACTCCTTGGTGTGCTCCAGGTTCGACACCAGCATCACGGCCATGTCGATGTCCCCGCACATCAACCCGCTTTCGAGAGCGTCTCGGGGCAGTTCCAGCACCTCGACCTCGATCTCGGGATAAGTTTTTCGAAACCGGGCGTAGTGGCGCGACATGTAGTAGCCGACGACCGTGTAGGTCATGCCCAGCCGCAGCTTGCCCGCCAGGCCTTTCCTATCGCGCAACGGGCTTCGGACGGCGGCAGCGACGGCCCCGGTGATAACCCGCGCATGTTCAAGAAACCGCGCGCCCTCCATCGTCAATCTTACGCCAGCGTGGTTACGCTCCAAAAGCCGTACGCCCAGGTCAGCCTCAAGCGTCTTTATCGCCGCAGTGACCGCCGATTGCGAGATGTTGAGTTCCACCGCAGCATGACTGACCTGTCCGCTCTCGGCGGTCGCGATAAAATAATCAAGCTGTTTCAAGGTGATGGTCATGGTGCGCTCCGGCCCAGAACCATTATCTGTTTTTTTGATATGACAATCAATAAACTACTATTTCACAAACGCCTTCGCATGCGCAAAAAATGCTGCAACGCCGCAAAGACGGCAGCTTCGAGGGGTAACAATGCGATGGCGGTGACGCTAAACTGCGACATGGGCGAAAGCTTTGGCCTCTACAAGGTTGGCGATGATATGGGCATGATGCCCATCATCGACGTTGCCAATGTCGCCTGTGGTTTCCACGCTTCTGATCCGGATCACATGCACGCCGCCGTCCGCAGCGCCAAGGCGAGTGGCGTCAAGATCGGCGCCCATCCAGGCTTGCCCGACATTCAGGGTTTCGGCCGGCGCGAGATGCGGATGACCCGCGAAGAAGTCAGGAACACCATCATTTACCAGGTGGGAGCGCTTGCCGGCTTCCTCAAGGCCGAAGGTGTGGAACTCCACCACATCAAGCCGCATGGCAGCCTTTACTTCATGGCCATGCAGCAGGAGGCAATCGCCCATGGCGTGTGTGACGCCGCAGAGGTTTTCGGCGTACCCCTCTTCGGCATGACGGGCACCCTGCATGAGAAGATTTATCAAGAGCGCGGTATCCCATTCGTCGCCGAGTT
This sequence comes from Mesorhizobium sp. M0848, assembly GCF_040319805.1. Classification (NCBI taxonomy): domain Bacteria; kingdom Pseudomonadati; phylum Pseudomonadota; class Alphaproteobacteria; order Hyphomicrobiales; family Phyllobacteriaceae; genus Mesorhizobium; species Mesorhizobium sp. M0848. Next base: position 42,282 of record NZ_JAMYOM010000005.1, read on the forward strand.
CTATGCCGATCTCGACTACGATGCCTCCGGCAAGCTGATCTTGACACGCGTTCATGACGCCAAGGACCCCGCAGAGATGGCCGAGCGGTGCGTACGCGCCATCAGGGAGGGCGAGGGCACGGCAGAGGACGGCAGTTTCTTCCCCGTACGCTGCGAAACCATCTGCGTGCATTCCGATACGCCGAACGCCATCGAAATAGCCAGAGCCGTGCGCACCGCAATCGCCCCCTGGCACTGAACTCGACCGAACCCGCCCGCGCGGGCGGTTCCAAATTAATCTGTCCGCAGTTTTCCGGAGCTTTTTATGGCCCAGATTCTTTCGCCTCTTCCCGGCACCTTCTATCGCAGCGCTTCGCCAGACCAGCCGCCCTACAAGGCGGATGGCGACGCGGTTTCCGCCGGAGACGTAATCGGTCTCATCGAAGTGATGAAGTCGTTCCACGAAGTGAGGGCCGAGACGGCCGGTACGAACATCCGCTTCATTGCCGACAATGAAGACCCCATCATGGCCGGCGCACCTATTGCGGATCTCGACTGATGCTGAAAAAGCTTCTGGTTGCCAACCGGGGTGAGATAGCGGTCAGGATCATCCGGGCCGCGCAAGATTTGGGGATCACCACCGTGGCGGTGTATTCGGCCGCAGACGCCGAGTCGCTCCACGTCCAGCTTGCGGACGAAGCGGTCAACATCGGCCCACCAGCGGCAAAGAAGTCCTATCTCAATGTCGAAGCAATTCTGAAGGCTGCCCGCGACACCGGTTGCGACAGCGTTCATCCAGGCTATGGGTTCCTTGCCGAGAATGCCGCGTTTTCCGACGCGGTCACAGGCGCTGGATTGGTCTTCGTCGGCCCGTCGGGAGATGCGATCCGGATGATGGGAGACAAGGTCTCGGCGCGATCCGCCGCCGCCGCTGCAGGTGTCCCTGTGGTGCCTGGCTCGGCTGGCCGGGTCGAGGGCCTCAAGGCTGGCCACGAGGTGCTGACCGCAACCGGTTTTCCGGTGATGATCAAGGCGGCGGCAGGCGGCGGTGGGCGGGGCATCCGCATCGCCAACTCGCTCGCCGAGTTCGAACAAGCCTTTCCTCAAGCCAAAGCAGAAGCCCTCGCCGCCTTTGGCGACGGTGGCCTCTACATGGAAAAGGTGATCGGCAAGGCCCGCCATATCGAGGTGCAGGTGCTGGCAGACGGAAGCGATGCCATCCACTGCTACGAGCGGGAGTGCTCACTGCAGCGGCGACGCCAGAAGGTTTGGGAGGAGGCGCCGTCGCGCGCACTTTCAGACAGGCTGCGCGAGGAGCTCTGCGCTTCGGCGGTCGCTTTGGCCAAGGCGGTCAAATACTCTGGTGCCGGCACGGTAGAGTATCTTTATGACGATGAAGCAGATCGCTTTTACTTCATCGAGATGAACACCCGTATCCAGGTCGAGCACCCGGTCACCGAAGCGATCACCGGCATCGACCTCGTTGCGGAGATGCTTCGCATCGCCGGCGGCGAGAAGCTGCGGATCCGGCAAGGCGATGTCTCCGTCAAGGGGCATGCGATCGAAGTCCGGCTCAATGCCGAAGACCCGGCGAAGGAGTTCGCTCCATTCCCGGGGCAAGTGGCCGAGCTTCGCATTCCCGGCGGTCCGGGCGTACGCTTCGATTCGATGCTTTACCAAGGCTATCAGGTGCCGCCCTTTTATGACTCGCTGCTTGCCAAGCTGATCGTGCATGCAGAGACGCGCGAGGCGGCGATAGTGCGCCTGATCCGCGCGCTCAACGAGTTGAAGATCGGCGGGCTCAAGACCACCAAGCCGCTGTTTCTTGCGCTGGCCGCCGATCCGGCGGTGCGGGCGGGAGACGTGCATACCCGCTGGCTGGAAGGCTGGCTCATCGAAAACGCCGCAGCTTTGGCGGTTTAAGGGGGACCGATGTCGATACGATTCAACTTCGGCGGTGACGAACATATCTTCGGCGAGGTGTCCGAGGAAATGTCGCTCACCTCCTTCTTTACCGGCCTTTCGATGACGAACGCGGTGCGTACGGCAGGCATCCGAGGTGTCACCGAGATCTGCCCTGCCAACGCCAGCTTCCAGATTCGCTTCAACCCCGACATCGTCAAGCCGCAGGATTTGCTCAGCGAACTGAAGTCGATGGAAGAGGCGGCCTCGAAGGCGGACCCGGTGCTGAAGACCCGGATCATCGAACTGCCGGTTTATTTCCAGGATCCATGGACGCGTGAAACCTGCTTGCGCTTCCGCGAGCGCCATCAGGACCCCTCCTCCACCGATCTTGAATATTCGGCCCGCATCAACGGCTACGCCACGGTGGAAGAATTTATCGAGGCCTATTCCGGCCAGCCCTGGTTCGTATCGATGGTCGGCTTCGTCGCCGGACTGCCCTTCCTGTACCAGATGGTTGAGCGCAAGAAACAGATTCAGGCGCCGAAATACTTGCGTCCACGCACCGACACTCCCAAGCTCACCATTGGCCATGGCGGCTGCTTCGCAGCGATCTATTCAGTACGCGGCGCTGGCGGCTACCAGATGTATGGCATAACCCCGGCCCCGATCTACGACCCGACCAGGAAGGTGCGCTACCTCTCCGATGACATGTGCCTGTTCAAGCCAGGCGACATCGTCAAGTTCAAGGCCATTGGCCGCGATGACTACGACGCCACGCTGGAGGAAATTGAAGCCAATCGGTGGCAGCCGACGGTTCGCGAGTGCACCTTCAGCCTGAAGGACTTCAACAGCGATATTTACGGCACCAATGCAAAGCTGATGGAGCTTATCAATGGCCGTTAAGGTAATCTCTCCCGGCCTCTCCACTTCCGTGCAGGACCTTGGTCGACCAGGCCACTATCATGTCGGCATTCCCGAAGGCGGCGGCATGGACCGCTTTGCCACACGCATCGCAAACCTGCTTGTCGGCAACAATCCGGGTGCCGCGGTGCTCGAAGCCACCTTCATGGGCCCCGAACTCGAATTCACCCAATCCGCGGTCGTCGCCGTCACCGGCGGAGAACTCCCCCCCAAACTCAATGGCGAGGAGCGGCCGACCTGGGAAAGTTTTCCGGTGAAGGCCGGTGACCGGCTTTCCTTCGGCTTCCTCAAGGGCGGCGCGCGCGCTTATCTGGCCGTCTCCGGCGGCATCGACGTACCCGTGGTTCTCGGTTCGCGCTCGACTTACATTCTGGGCGCACTCGGCGGCCATCAGGGCCGCACGCTGAAGGCGGGTGATGAGCTTCCCCTCGGCGAAGGTTCCGGCAAAGCCGGTCTTTCACTGCCTGCAAATCTGCGCCGCGCGGGCAATAGTCCGGCGGAACTCAGAATGCTTCCCGGGATGTACTGGCATCGGATCACCGAGGCTGCCGGCAATCGGTTCTTTGAGGAAACCTGGAAGGTCGCGCCCGAAGCCGACCGCATCGGCTATCGCTTCCGGGGCGGGACGCCGCTGGAGTTCGTCGAGCGCGAGCAGCCTTTCGGTGCGGGCTCCGACCCCTCGAACATCGTCGATGCCTGCTATCCCTACGGATCCGTCCAGGTGCCGAGTGGCACGGAGCCGATCGTTCTTCACCGGGACGCGGTTTCGGGTGGCGGGTACATGATGCTGGGCGTGGTGATATCGGCCGACATGGACCTTATCGCCCAGCTCCAGCCGCACACCCCGGCGCGCTTCGTTCCGGTGACGCTGGAAGACGCGCTTGCCGCGCGAACCGAACAGCGCGCCGCGCTGGCGCGTGCTGAAGGACATCTGGCCGGCTGACGTCAGCCGGAAAAATGCCGGCGGAGGAGCCGGTGGCGAGGAGATCGGCCGGCCAAAACCGACCGTGCGTGGCGGAAGACAAAATCCGGTGCGCGAAACGACAAGACGACGCCGGGCAACGGCGTGAATTTGGCATCCGAGCAGTCCGCTAGAGACCGCCGGAACCGACAGGGGAAGACATTTGCAACGTGACTGGCCGCAAGGCCGGATGCTTCGCGCCTTTCCGTCGGTAGAAAGAAGGAAAGGGTCATGAGTCATCTGAGCGCGGAGAACGTCTCGGTATCGTTTGCGGGGCTGAAGGCCCTGTCATCGGTAGACCTCCAAATTACGCCCGGCCGCATTAGTGGCCTCATCGGCCCGAATGGCGCTGGCAAGACCACGCTCGTCAACGTGCTGACCGGCTTCCAGGCACCGACGGAAGGCACCATCAAGCTCGACGGCGCAGCACTCACGGGTCTCAAGCCGCATCAGGTCCGGCGGCGCGGCATCGCCCGCACCTTCCAGGGTGGGCGGCTCTTCCGCGACTTGCCTGTGCTGGACAATTTGGAGGTAACCGGCGTTGGCCTGGGAATGAGCCGGCGCGCTGCCATCGCCGAAGCGGAAGCGATGCTCGACTGGATAGGCATCGGTGCGCTGAGCACCCGCATCGCCGGAACGTTGCCATATACGGACGAGCGCCGCGTCGCCATTGGCCGCGCCCTGATGGGACGGCCCGCATACATCCTGCTCGACGAGCCCGCGGCTGGCATGAGTGCACTGGAGGCGCGGGAGCTTTCGGCCCTGATAAGACATATCGCCAGCGATCTCGGCTGCGGTGTCCTGCTCATCGAGCACAATGTCGGGCTGGTGCTCGGCCTTTGCCAGCATATCGTTGTGCTCGATTCCGGAGCGATCATCGAGGAAGGCCCGCCTGCGGCCATCCGCGACAGCGAGAAGGTGCGCCACGCCTATATGGGCACGGCCGCGAACACCGACTTGCCTGTTCTGGAGGCGATGGAATGAGCCTGCTCGCCCTTTCCGATATCACTATTCGCTATAGCCGTCTCACGGCGGTCCGAAATGTCTCCTTCTCCATGGCCGAGGGAGAAATCCTGTTCATCACCGGCCCGAACGGAGCCGGGAAGTCTTCGCTGCTGCGCGCGATCGCCGGTGTTACGCCGGTGGCGGGCGGCCGGATCGACCTTGCAGGTCATGAGATCACCGGCCAGGCGCCGGAAAACATCGCCCGGCTCGGATTCTCCATGGTGCCGGAGGGGCGCGATGTCTTCGGCTCGCTGACGACCGAAGAGAACCTCCTGGTCGGAACCGGCATGCACGCCCGCGAACGCGGCTGGCGCAGCCGAGCGGCCGACGAACTCGAAGCCGTCTACGCAACCTTCCCGATGCTGAAAGAGAGGCGGCACGGGCAGGCGGGATTGCTGTCCGGCGGGCAGCAGCAAATGCTGGTCATCGGACGCGCGCTGATGACCAATCCGCGGCTTGTAGCCATTGACGAGCCTTCGCTGGGCCTCGCCCCCAACATCAACGACCAGGTCTACGAGCGGCTGATCGCGCTGCGTGCGCAGCGCCAACTCACGCTCCTGATCGTTGAGCAGAGCTCGGCCCGGGCGATGATGGTGGGCGGGAGGATGATCCTGATGCGTGGCGGACAGATCGTGCTCGATGGCGACGCGCGGACGCTCGGCAACGGCGAGGCGATCCAGGCTGCCTATTTCGGCTACGAGGACAATTGAGATGCTTCAGATCCTGTTCGACGCACTCTCGCTTGGCTCGCTGTACGCGCTCGGCGCGCTCGGCATTGCCCTCATCTTCGGCGTGATGCGGCTCGTGAACTTCGCGCATGGCGACGTCATCGCCTTCTGCGTCTTCGCGCTGCTATGGCCGTCAACAGACGCCATGGCCATCGTCTTCGCCGGCCAATTGCCGTGGTACCTGCTGGTGCCCTTCGTGCTCCTCTGCGGGGCCGGGCTGTCGGTGCTGTGCGAAATCGTCGTCTTCAGGCGGTTCCGCCAGGCAAATCCGGCAACCATGATGATCGCCTCCTTCGCGCTCGGTTTCGTTATTCGCTACTTCCTGCTCATGCTTTTCTCCAGTCGGCCGAAATCGATTTCGCTGCTGCCCGAATTGTCCCAGCCGGTGGAGATCCTTGGTGCCCGGCTTCCCCTCCTCCAGCTCATAACGATCGTCGCCACGATGGTCATCCTGATCGGCCTGACATTGTTCCTGCGTCAAACCCGCTTCGGCCTGGAGATGCGGGCGGCGGCCGAGAACTTCTCGATGGCCCGCATGCTGGGTGTGCGTGCGAACCGGGTCATCATGGGTGCGTTCGCCCTCTCCGGCGCGTTGGCCGCCGCCATTGCGCTGATCTTTGGCGCCCAGACAGGCACGCTGGACATCCAGATGGGCGCCTCGATCATGTTGATGGCCTTCATCGCCACCGTCATTGGCGGCCTCGGCAGCCTCGGGGGAGCCGTGCTCGCCGGCTTCCTGCTGGGTGCCGCCTCGGTGATCATGCAGGTCATGCTGCCCATCGACGCCCGGCCATTCCGCGATGCCTTTGTCTATGGAGCGGTCATCCTCGTCCTCCTCTTCCGCCCGCAAGGGCTTATTGCCGCGCGCGGCACCAAGGAAAGGGTCTGATTTCATGGCTGTCGCCGCCTCCCTAGCCAACTCTACCGCTCCCGGTGCCGCGGCTGCCAAGCAAAAGCCCGCCCGCTTCGCACTTGCGCGCCGCACAATCCTGACGCCGGTCCTGCTTTCTCTGCTGCTGCTGGCCATCGCGCTGATCACGGTGATGACCGGATCGCGGCCCTTCAACCAGACGGTGATCGACGTGTTCGTCCGTGTCATCCTCGTCGTGGGCCTATACATCTTTATCGGAAATTCGGGCGTTCTCAGCTTCGGGCATATCGGCTTCACCTGCCTTGGCGCCTACGCGGCCGCGTGGCTCACCATCAACCCGATGATGAAACGCGGTTCGTTGCCGGGACTGCCCGAATGGCTGCTGGCGACCCGATTGCCTTACTGGCAATCGGCCGTGCTGGCGGCATTGTTCGCCGCCCTCGCCGCTCTCATCTTCGGGCGGGTGCTGATGCGATTATCGGGCATCGCAGCATCGATCGCGACCTTCGCGATGCTCGCCATGATCAACACAATTTATTCCAACTGGGAGAGCGTGACCGGAGCGACCTCGTCGGTCGTCGGCATTCCGATCGTGCGCGTGATCTGGCCGTATCTCATCGGCGCCGTGGTCGCAATCTTCATCGCCTGGGTGCACGCGATCTCCCGGTCCGGCCTAGCCCTTCGTGCTGCCCGCGACGAGCCCACCGCCGCCGCGGCTTCCGGTATCGACATTCCCAGGGAAAGACTGGTGGCGTTCGTCGTATCGGGCGCGGTGATGGGGCTGGGCGGTGCGCTGATGGCTCATTCCATCGGCGTGGTCACACCCGATACATTCTATCTCGGTCTCACCTTCATCACCCTTTCCATGCTCGTCGTCGGCGGCATGGGCAGCCTGTCGGGTGGTGTGGTGGGTGTCGTCCTGCTGTCCGCCCTCATCCAGGCGCTGCGTTGGCTGGAGGCAGGCGTATCGCTCGGCGAGTCCACGTTCGCCCTCCCGAAAGGGGTTCAGGAAATAGCCCTCGGCGTCATCATGATCGTGATCCTCGCGCTTCGCCCATCCGGACTCATGGGCAACCGCGAACTCACCTTACCTCGCAGCAGTCGCAACAAGTGACCGGCGGCACAAGCCCGACCGGAAAACAAAAAAGGAGACGTGCATGGCATACAAAATGAGAATTGTCGCAACCGCTCTGGCCTCGATGTCCATCGCATACCCGGCCCTGGCCGATGACAAGACTATCGTCATCGGCTTCGCCACTGCGGAGTCGGGCTTCATGGAAGCCTATGACAAGCCTGCCCAGGAGGCGGCTTTGATCCGCATCGACGAGATCAATGCGGCTGGCGGTCTGCTTGGAAAGCAGATCAAGGTCGTCAAGGCCGACACCAAGTCCGACCGGGCCGAAGGCGCCAAGGCTGGCCTCTCCGTGCTCGACCAGGGTGCGGATCTCGTGGTCGTGTCCTGCGACTACGACTTCGGATCGCCGGCTGCGCTCGCGGCCGAGGACGCAGGCCGTATCTCCTTCTTCCTGTGCGCGGAATCGGTCAAGGCCGGCATCCAGGGTGTCGGCCCGCACAGCTTCTCCGCGTCGGTGCTGGCGGCCGTGCAGGGAGCGACCATGGCCGAGTGGGCATTCAAGGAAAAGGGCGCAAAGGACTTCTACCGTCTGCTCGATACCTGGACGGCCTACAACAAGGGCATCTGCGACGGCTTCGACTGGATGATGCCGAAGCTCGAAGCCCAGGGCGCGAAGCTTGTCGGTGAAGACACCTTCAAGAACGAGGATGCCTCCATCGCCGCGCAGATCACCCGCATCAAGTCTCTGCCGAAGGAGCCGGATGCGATCATGCTTTGCACGATGATGCCGGGCGCCGTCTCGGCCATCAAGCAGCTTCGCGCCGCGGGTATCAATTCCATGATCCTGAATGGATCGGGCGTCGACGGTAGCTATTGGCTCTCGGCTGTGCCCGATCTGACGAACTTCTACGTCCCCGTTCAGGGATCGATCTATGGCGACGATCCCAATCCGGCCGTGCTGAAGTTCAATGCCACCTACAAGCAGAAGACAGGCGCCGATCCCTCGAGCCAGTATGTCTTTCCGGGTTACGTCATGGTCGACGTCTGGGCCAAGGCGGTGGAGCGTGCAGGCACGGCCGATGCCGACGCGGTCGTCGCGGAACTGGAAAAGATGAAGAATGAGCCGACACTGTTCGGGCCTCGTACCTTCACGCCGGAACTGCATCACCAGAACCAGACGCGGTACCTGATCGTCGAGACCAAGGCCGGCAAGCCGGGTGTTGTAGGCAACTGGACGATTTCCGAGCCGGTACCGATGGAAGCCTTGCTCAAGTAGGAGAAGATGGGCCGGGTAAGCCCGGCCCTTCATATGCGGAAGGCCCTGTTCCTTTGGGATGACCGGGCCTTTCGTCTTTTGAGGATATTGCCTTTGAGCAAAAAACGAGGGCGGCCCGTTTGGACCGCCCTTGTCGCCCGATGAATCCAGATTTTCGCTACCCTCGCGCTTTGCGGTAGGAATCCTTGAGCGCTATGAGCTCCCCCGAGAAAGCGAAGATATCGCAGCCGTCGACTTCGATTTGCTGCCCCGCTGCCGTGGTGCCGACGAAGCGCCATGATGAAAGCCCGGTGTCGCCCGTCACGATGTGCCGTCCCCTGATCCACGCGGCTTTCGGGAAGGCATCGAACAGCGCTGCATAGGCGACGCGCACTGCGTCACGCCCCACATGCTTGCGCCCTTCGGCATCGGGGCCGGCCGAGCCGTGGAAAGCGCAATTCTCAACCATGCAGTCCATCAGCGCGCCCACGTCGCGAGCGTTCCAGGCCGCGAGGAACCGGTCGAGCACGGCGAGCCGCCTGGCTGCGAGATCGCCAGCCTCAACGACCTCGACCTCGAGAAAGGCGAGCGGCGCATCGCCGGCATTGATGACATTGTGGGCCACACCCGTCCGCCGCGAGTAGGGCACCCCTTGAGTGAGAGCGGCTTGCGACTGCGCGCCGTCGGGGCCTTCGAGACCGAGCTTGCCGTCCGTAAGCGGCACGATGACGTAGTCATGGCCATGGATGTGCCAGCCGGTCTCGGCCCCGGTGGCAAAGCGCCATTCGGTGACCCGAAAGCGTTCGTCGTCGATATGGATGACCGGTTCGGCTTTCATGCGGGTCATTCAAGTCCCTCCTTGGCAACCGCACCGGTCAGGCGCTCAAGCGTCCGGCCCATGCGCGTCATGATTTCCTTCACATCGTCTTCTGTCGAGATCATCGGCGGACAGAGCGCGAGCTGGTCGCCGATGGCGCGGAAGATGAGGCCTTCCTCGTGGCCGATTCCCGCTGCGATACTCCCTGCGCGCCCAACCTTGGCGAAGGGGCGTTTCGTCGCCTTGTCTGCCACCAGCTCCACGGCGCCGATAAGACCGGTGCCCCGCGCTTCGCCGACAAGCGGGTGATCGGCGAACGAGCGGATGCCGGCCTGGAACGACGTCTCAAGGCGGGCCGCGTTTCCGATCAAGTCCCGCTCCTCGAAGATGGCGAGGTTTTCGAGACCCACCGCCGTCGCGACCGGATGACCCGACGCCGTGAAGCCGTGGCCGAAATTGCCGATCGTTGCGGTGTTGTCGGCGATCGCCTGATAGATCGCATCGGAGAAAATGACGGCGGCAAGCGGCATATAAGACGACGTGATTTGCTTGGAGACCGTCATGATATCAGGCGTGAAGCCGTATTTCTGAGCGCCGAAAGGCGTACCAAGCCGCCCGAAACCACAGATCACCTCGTCTGCTATCAGGATGATATCATTTGCCCGGCAGATTTTCTCCACGCCTTCCCAGTACCCGACCGGCGGCGGCAGAACGCCGCCGGCTGCCATGAGCGGCTCTCCTATAAAGGCTGCAATGGTGTCAGCCCCTTCTTCCGCGATCGCCGCTTCCAGCTCGGCGAGCAGACGCGCCGTGAAGGCGGCTTCGTCTTCGCCTTCCATGCCGAAGCGATAGAAGTGCGGGCAGGTCAAATGGCGAACGGGAATCGCCGGCAGATCGAAGTCGCGATGGTTGACCGGCAGGCCCGTCAGGCTGCCGGAGGCGACGGTGATGCCGTGATAGCCCTTGGTCCGTGCCAGGAATTTCTTCTTTTTTGGCCGGCCCAGCGCGTTGTTCATGAACCACATCATCTTGACGATGGTGTCGTTGGCTTCCGAGCCCGACGACGTGAAGAAGACACGCGTCAGGTTTTCCGGCGTCATCTCCACGAGTTTCTCAGCGAGCCGGATGGATGGCTCATGCGCCTTGGAGGAGAAGGTGTGGTAGTAGGGCAGCTTCAGCATTTGCTGGTAGGCAGCGTCGGCCAACCGCTTTTCCGAAAAGCCGACGCCCACCGACCACAGCCCGGCGAGCCCTTCGATGTATTCCTTGCCGCGTTCGTCATACACACGGATGCCGTCGCCGCGGCTGATGATCAGCGGCCCGGTTTCCTCGTGCTGACGCAGGTTTGTGTAGGGGTGCATGGAGGTGGCGATGTCGGCGGCGGCGAGAGAGTTGGAAAGCGCATCCATGGAAGTCCTCAGCGGCTTGGGGAAATGGTTCGGGAGGTGAGTGCGAGATAGTCCTCGATCCCATGCGTGGAGCTTTCACGATTCGGGAAATGAATCATGGCAGGCTGTTGGAATGGGTGTCGATGATCCGCCGCATCAGCGCGGCGACGTCGCGCGCATTCGGAGGATCGGAGTGGATGCAGACGGTGTCGAAGTCGACCGGGCGGATCGTACCGTCTGTCGTGACGAGTTCGCGTCGGGTAAGCGCCCCCACCATGCGGTGCTCGGCAAGCGTCAGGTCGATGGCCGACTGGACGCGCGGAATGATCAGGCTGCCGCCGGGAGCGTAGGCAAGATCGGGAAAGAACTCGCCCACGAAGGCGACGCCGAGTTCGGCTGCCGCCGTCTCGTGACAGGTTCCCGCCAGGCCGAAGAGAGGGACGCCGAACGGCTTGACCGCCGCGGCAATCGCCCGGGCAGTGTCCACGTCGTGCGCGGCCATGCCGTAGATGATGCCATGCGGCTTGACATGGCTGAGCTGCCCGCCCTCGGCGGCCAGCATTCCTGTCAGCGCACCGATTTGGTAGAGGAAGGCGGCTGTCAGTTCCTCGGGCTGAAGTTTCATCTCGCGCCGGCCGAACCCCTCGCGATCGGGAAGGGACGGATGCGCGCCAACCTGCTTTCCGTGCGAAAGCGCGAGCCGCACGGTCTTCAGCATCGTCCATGGATCGGAGGCGTGGAAGCCGCATGCGATGTTGGCGCAATCGATGTGGGGCATGATGCCGGCATCGTCGCCGAAACGCCAGTTGCCGTAACTTTCCCCCATGTCGCAGTTCAGGGTGACCATGGTTTGCTTGCCTCAGCCCAGAGTGTTCGACGCCCAGCCGTGGGCGATGTGGGGGAATTCCGGCGGCGGTTCGCGCTCGTGCAGCAGTCGAAGCACGCGCGGCGGCGTCAGTGGCAGCTGCCGCACCGGCTTGCCGATAGCGCGTGCCACAGCGCAGCCGATCGCCGCGCCCACGGCCAGGATCGGGACCTCGCCCGCGCCCTTGGTGCCTAGAGGCCCCATCGACGGAGCGCCCTCGTAGAGGTCGGCGGCGACCGGAACCACGTCCTGCGCCAGCGGCAGGCGATAGGTCTCGAAATCGTCCTGCGCGATACGTCCGTCAGCGGTGATCGTCACCTCCTCATGCAGGGCGTAGCCGAGACCCTGCACGACACCACCCTGTATCTGGCCCATGACCGCGCGCGGGTTGAGTGCGCGGCCGACATCCTGCACCACGCGATAGGCCAGCACCTCGACATGACCGGTGTCCGGATCAACCGCCACCTCGGCCTCGTGGACAACGAAGACGGGGATGTCGAGCGCATCGATGAAGTGCCCCATCGCGCAGCCGGACATTGCCGGAGTGTTCCTGGCGGTAAAGGCTCCGCTTCCGGTGACCGGGCCGGTGGTTGCCTGCGCATGGGCGACGACAGCGGGGATCGATATGCCGGAGCCGGGACGTCCCGCGATCTCGACACGACCATCCCGCAGCACCAAGTCTTCCGGTCGGGTCTGGAGCATCTCGCCGGCGGTCCGCAGCAGCTTTTCCCGCACTTCCGCGCAGGCAGCCACACTTGCCGCGCCGATGGACACGGTGGTTCGTCCGCCGCCAACGCCGACATCGAGACCGGCGGCATCGGTGTCGGCTTCGCGCACGATCACCTGGTCGGGAGCGAGGCCGAGTTGCCCGGCCACGATTTGCGGCAGGGATTGCACCATCGTGCCAGATCCGATCTCCACACCCGACGTGACCAGTGTTGCACTGCCGTCGGCGTTCAAATTCACCGTCGCCGCCGAAGGCCCGACGAAAACGAACCATGTGCCGACCGTGGTTGCAATACCATAGAGCCTGCCGTCGGCCTCGGCCTCTGATGTACCGGTACTGGCGCGCAGTGTCTCCATGCGATCGAGCATCGGACCCAGCACGTCGGCCTCGAAAACCTGGCCCGTGGCACCGAGATCACCATCTCCCAGGACATTTTTCTTCCGGAACTCCATCGGGTCGAAGCCTAGCGCATCACAGATTTCGTCGGTGTGTCGCTCCAAAGCGAATGTGTTGTAGACGCCGTTGCAAGCCCGGAAAGCACCGTTGGGTGGTGTGTTGGTGTATACGGCGCGGCTGACGAGCCGCGTTGCGCCAACCCTGTAATTGCCGCCCAGCGTGTGCGCCGTCATCGTCGTCAGAAAAACCTGTTCGCCTCCATACGCACCGCAGTCCATCAGCACGACCGCCTCGCGCCCGGCGATGTATCCTTCGGCAGTGACAGCGGACCGGATGCGGATTTCCGCATTCTCGCGGCAGAGGCAGGTTGCCATCTCTTCCTGCCGGGTATTTTCCAGGACCACCGTGCGCCCGGTCATCCGCGCCAGAACTGCAGTGATAGGCTCGATGGATGCATCGAATTTCAGGCCGAACCCGCCGCCGACAGGGGGTACAGTGACCCGCACACGCCCGGGCGGAAGCTGCATGACCCTTCCGGTGACGTTGCGCACGGTCCAAGGCACCTGCGTCGAGGTCTGTATGTGAGCACGGCCGTCCTCCCAGGAGCCGATGGCAACGCGCGGTTCGAAGGGCACATGGCTCTGCCGGCCGACGGTAAAGCTGCTCTCGACAATGCGTATGTCGGGACGGGCGAAGGCCGCATCGACGTCACCGCGGCTGGATTTTGCCTCCCATGCGATGTTGCCGGCACGTGCACCGCCCTCGGTGATCACCTCGTAGCCGCGCCAGCCCTCGTGGACGAGACGGGCGCCGGGCTGGAGCGCGTCGGCCATGGTGAGCACCGGTGCCAGCGGCTCGACCTCGAGCATGATGGCGGCAAGTGCCGCCCGCGCCTGCTTCTCCGTCTCGGCGGCGACGACGGCGATTGGTTCACCGTGATAGCGGATCGTGTCGATGGCCAGGAGCGGATGGTCGGCAATGCCGATGCCGTAGAGCCCTGGCGCGTCGGCGCCGGTCGCCACCGCGCGCACGCCAGGACAGCGAAGTGCCGCCGAAACGTCGAGCTTGCGGATACGCCCCGCGGGAACGGTCGACCGCAGCAGCACGGCATGCAACATGTCGGGGCGAACCCGGTCGTTGGTGTATTTCGTCCGCCCGCGCAGCTTGTCCTGCGCATCGCGGCGGGGAAGATTCATCACGGTGGCGGACAGCTCAGACATGTATGCCTCCCGCCAACTGGCCAGCCTTCCGCGCTTGGTCAAGGCAGTCGGCCACGGCGTCGACGATCCGCTCATATCCCGTGCAGCGGCAGATGTTGCCGGCCATCGCGGCCTTGATTTCGGGACGGCTCGCATGCGGATTGTCACGCACGAACGCCGAAAGGCTCATGACCATTCCTGGAAAACACATGCCGCATTGCACGGCATCGACCGCCTCGAAATTGGCCTGGAGCGGGTGCAGCGCCTGGCTTCCGAAACTCAATCCCTCGATGGTCGTCACCGCGCATCCCTGGACGAGGCCAATCGGCTTCAGGCAGGACGGCACCGCTTCGTCGTCGACATGCACCGTGCACGCGCCGCAAAAGCCTTCGCGGCACACGGCTTTGGTCCCCGTCAGGAATCGTTCCTGCCGCAAGATGTCGACGAGCGGCGTCATCGGATCGCCATCAAAGCGGCAGTCCTCGCCATTCAGCTGGAATGTCACGGTCATGCCAGGCCCCCAGTCTTGAGAAGTGCGGCAACACCGCGTTTGACCAGCGGCGGAAGAACCTGGCGGCGGTACCAACCCTCCGCCTCCTTACCGTCGCGGCCCTGAAAATCATTGTGCTCCAGTGCAAGCTCGGCGGTGCGTTCCGGATCGAGCGCATAGGCCGGGCCTGCCCTCATGGCCTGTTCGAGCGCCGTCCAGCGCCGCGCTACCGGCTCCACCGAGCCGACGGCGATGCGACATCGTTTGTCTTTGTCTACCGCAAGCGAGACGACGGCGACCGGATAGTCGCCGGCTTTCCGAAGCGGCAGGCGGATATGAGCACTTGCGACAAGGTCGCGGCGCAGATGAATTCTCGTCACAATCGCTTCGGCCAGCAGCGTATGCCTGTCTTTGAGGAAATCTGAAATACCGAGAAGTTTTGGGCCTTCGAACGTCTCCAGTTCCACCGCCGCCTCACAGACGAGAAGCGCAGGGGCGAGATCGGCGGCGGCAAAGTCGAGGGCACAAAGGTTGCCGCCCACGGTGGCGACCCTTCGGATGCCGGGATTGGCCGCATTCTCCGCCGCGGCAACCAGACCTTCGAAGCCCACTGCCCCGTGCAACGCGCGGCCAAGGACTGCATGGGTAACGGCTGCGCCGATCACGACATGGTCCGGTTCGATTTCGACCTTGGACAAGGCGGGTATTCGGTGGAGTGCGACCACCGCCTCGGGAAGGTCGACCCCGCGCCGTGGATCACGCATCATCCAGGTGCCGCCGGCAAGCACCGCCGCGCCTTGCCGGCGTGCGGCCATTGCCTCTTCAATCGTGCTGGCTGCGGTGAACGATCGTTCCACGCTTGGTGCCATCTGTCATACCCCTCGGAAGCAGCCAACTTTCGCGGCGCTGCAGCATTGTTGCTCCAGCTTTAGGCTCCTGTGAAATAGTAATTCTTTGAGTATCGTATCGAAAAAACAGATAACTCTGCGGCGTGCTCTTTGGCGCTCAGGCCCAGTGAGCGACCGTGCGTTTCTCAAAGCTCTCACGGAACTGGGCGGTGGTTCTGGGGAGGAGTTCGCCAGTCTCCCAGTCGAGGATCACGGCATAGTGCCGAACCGCATCGAGCGTATCGATCTCGCCGGAGCGATATTTGCGCGCGACCTCCTCAGGATCCATGCGTGCCCAGTCCTTCCGTTTCGCCCGGATGTCGGCACGGCAGGCTTCGGTTGCCGTCCCGTCGATTTCGTACTGGCACAGGTCGCGGTCGATTTCGCGGATCACCACGCCGTAGTCAGTCTTGGCGCGCTCCAGGGAAACGTAGTCGTCGATCACGTCCTCCATCACCTTGCGGGGCTCGCGCTGCAGTGGATCGCCGAAACCGCCGCCGCCGGCCGTCGGACGAGCGAACTGGTCGCCTGTGTGGACGGAGTAATCGGAGAATACGGAGCCGAGCCAGATCTCGGTCTCTTCTCCGGCGCGCTTCATGGTCAAGCCGTGGGGCATCGACGGCAGGCCTCCTTCGACACCCCAGACGACAGCGCGCTCGCGGTCGCAAATATAGGACATGACGGCATTTTCAGCCTCAAGCAGCAACGAGGTCTTCTGCACGCCGACGCCGCCCCGCCATTTGCCGGGCCCGGCTGAATCCTGCTTGATCTGGAACTCGACCGTCCGAGTCGGATTCACCCGTTCGTTGCCTTCGTTCGGTTGCGACATCAACCCGGTTCCGAAGCAGGCGGTGGTGACATCGGCACCATCCTTGCCGTTGCGCCCGCCCCAACCGCCCGGCAGCCATTCGTAGAACATGAAGATCGGCTTTTCGGGTTTGCGCGCGTCCCGTCCCCCGGCCAGCAGATATTCGAGGTTGAAGGCGCAGGCGATAGCGCGTTCGGGCATGATCTTCGACCACATCTCGAAGATCGCGTTCATGATCTTTTCGAACGGCATCAGGAACCCGGTCACCGCCACCGGCCATTCCGCACTGACGATGCTGTTCTTTGGCGCAGTCACCTCGATCATCCGGTAAAATCCGCTGTTGAGCGGGAGGTCCGGAAAGAAGGTTTTCATGCCGGCGACCACGGCCGAGAAGGTCGCGCCCGGGGCGGAATTGTACATCGAGGCAATGGTCGAATGGCTTCCCGTAAAGTCGTAGTGGATCGTGTCGCCCTTGATCGTCATCTTGATGCGGATCGGGATCATGCCTTCGCCGGCACCGAGATCCCGGTCGATGTAGTCGACCGTCTCCCAAGTGCCGTCGGGCAGTTCCGCGAGACGCTTTCGCACGGCACGTTCGACGTAGTCCTGAACCTCCTCCATCCCGCGCATGACCTGGCCGCGTCCGTACTTCTTGACCAGCCGCAACAGTTCGCGCTCGGCGGCCTGCGTCGCCTGCGCCTGGGAATGGATGTCGCCAATGATCGACGCGGGATCGCGCGTGTTGGCCGCGATCATGTTGGCGACGTCGGAGCAGAAGCGGCCGCGCTGGAAAAGGCGCAACGGCGTGATCCGCAGGCCTTCGCGAAACATGTCGCGGGCGGTGACGTCGAAGGAACCCGGCACCGAGCCGCCGAGATCCGACCAGTGTCCGTTCGACTGGGAGAAGCCGATCAGTTTGTCTTCATCGAAGATCGGTCGGACGAGCCGAACATCGCTGAAATGCGTACCGCCGGCATAGGGATCGTTGATTGCGTAGACGTCACCGGGTGCCATATCGCCTTCGAAGACCCGGATCACCTCCTTGCATGTGTTGTGCAGTGTGCCGACATGGACCGCGATGTCGTAGTTGCCCTGGGCAACGGAGTTGCCATCGGCGTCGTGCAGGGCGTTCGAAAAGTCTCGGTTGTAGATGACGAAGGAATAGCAGGTGCGAAGCATCTGTTCGGCCATCTGGTCGACGGTGGTGATGAAGGAGTTTTTCAGCACCTCGAACGTTACCGGATCGAGGCCAGGGCTCGTTTCAATCAGCTTTGTCATGTCTCAGCCTTTCGTCACGATGAGAATGTTCAGGAAGTCGTCGACGGTGGCGCTCATTCCCGGCGGAACCACGGTGGTGGAATCGAACTGTTCGACGATGGCGGGTCCCGCAAAGGCAGCGCCGGCGCTGAGTTGGTCGCGTTCATAGACAGCCGCATCATGAGATACGCCGTCGAACCAGACGCCGCGGCGGCCGACCGGCTGTGGCTTGTGCGGCAAGACTTCATGCCGCGGCATCTCGGCTTTCGGTACGATGCCGATCGCCTTGACCGCGATGCGGAAGATCGACACCGGCGCCTCTTCGCGGCGGTAGTTGAACTCGCGTTCGTGCTCGTTGTGGAATGCCTCTATCAGCGAGCAGATGCTCTCGATCCGCGCCGGGGCTGACACCGCGAGCGAGCGCCACTGGCCCTGGTACATCATCTCGACCGTACGCTGCAGCGCCATGTCTTCGCGCGCCACGCCCTCATGGGTCAGACGCTCAACCGCCTGTTCTTCCATCAGAACAAAGGCCGTCTGCATCTCGGCGGGCGAGACCGTCGAAGCATCGGCCATGAAGCTTTCGGAGAAATCATGCTGCACGTCGACGAGAAGGCAACCGAGCGCGGAGGTGACGCCAGGATTGGGCGGCACGATCACGGTTGGAATCGAAAGCTCCTTCGCCACGGCCGCTCCGTGCAAAGCGCCTGCACCGCCGAATGCGACGAGCGCAAAGTCTCGTGGGTCATAGCCCCGGCTGATGGAGAGAAGCCGGACGGCATTGCCCATATTGGCGTTGGCGACAGCGATGATCGCCTCGGCCGCTTGGTGGAGTTCCATGCTGAAGGGTGTCGCCACAGTCTCCTGCACCGCCTGGGCGGCCAGAGCGGGGTCGAGCGTGATCTTGCCGCCCGCAAGGCTGGTGCCGAGACGACCGAGCACGACATTGGCGTCGGTGTTGGTGGCGGTGCGGTTGCCATTCTTGTAACAGGCAGGGCCCGGAAACGCGCCGGCGGACTGCGGTCCGTTGCGCAAGCTGCCGCCCTCGTCCTGCCATGCCAACGAACCGCCGCCCGCGCCGATGGTCAGCACCTCGATGGAGGGGAAGCGGATCGGATATCCGAATTCGATGTACCAGTCTTTTGTGATGCGCGACTCCCCGTTCCATGCGAGCGAGACGTCGGTGCTGGTGCCGCCCATGTCGAAGCCGATCGAGTTCTGGAAGCCACAGAGATTTCCGATGAAGCGGCTTGCGATCGCACCGGCGGCGATGCCCGATCCTGCGAGCCGGGCTGAGAAATCCCTGACGCTTGCGGGTGTCATGACCCCGCCACCGCTGTGCAGCAACAGGAGATCTCGCTTGTATCCGGCCGCGGCAAGCTTTTCTCCGAGACGCGACACGTAGTCGACGACGACCGGGGCGCAGACGGCGTTGGCCATGGTGGTGGAAAAACGCTCGTGCTCGAAGATTTCCGGCATCACCTCCGAGGAGATCGAAACCGGCAGATCCGGCATGGCCTCCTTCAGAATCTCACGCATGCGGCGCTCATTGGCGCCGTTGACATAGGAGTTCATGAAGCAGACGGCGATGGACTTGACCTGCCGTTTCACGAGAATTTCCGCGACGCGGTGAGCGGCCTCTTCGTCCAGTGCTTCCAGGATCGTGCCCTCGGCACTGACCCGTTCCCGGACCGTCAGCCGGTCGCGGCGCGGGATATAGGGCTTGGCGACATCCTTGTAGGTGTCCCAGAGGTCTTCCTTGTTGGCGCGGCGGATCTCGACAACATCACGGAAACCCTCGGTGCAGACCATTGCGGTGCGTGGCAGGCGGCGGGTGATCAGCGCATTGGTGGCGACCGTCGTACCATGAGAGAACAGCGTCACCTCCGAAAGATCGATGCGGCCCTGCTCCACGCCATTCATGATCGCCTGCATGGGATCGTCAGGCGTGGAGGCGGTCTTCTCGATGCGGATCGCGCCGCTATCTTCGTCCATGATGCAAATGTCGGTGAAAGTCCCTCCGACATCGACGGCAACTCTTATTCTGCTCATGACAGTTCCTTCGCGGGATATTTGCGGGCAAGGCCCGGCTTTCGCCGCCCTTGCCGGGGCGGCGTCGCAATAGATTATGGGAATTGGCCCGGATTTCGCCGGGTCTAGTGCCGCTCTCTTGAGGTCGAAGCGCGGCCTGCCCGGTTCGCTGCTTCGCGACGGGTATCAGTCGGTGCGCAACCGAACCGCGTCCGGTAGTGCTTGCAGAATTGAGACTGGTCGGCAAAGCCCCAGCGGTAAGCAATCTCGGCAACGCTGCTGATGTTGGTCACCGACATCAGTTCCTCGGAGCAAAGTTCAAGCCGGGCGTCGCGGATGAAGCCGTTGATCGACTGGTTGCTGTCCTGAAAAAGAACCTGCAGGTAACGCAGGGAAATCCCGCAGGCATCGGCCACCGCCTGCGGGCCGAGGCCGGAATTCTTCAGATTGTCGCGAATATACTGCTCGGCACGATGCAAATGGCCGGCCCGGATCGACGAGATGCTGCTGTCCAGCACGCGATCGTCGCTCACGATCGACAGGCACAGCATTTCCAGGATGTGCCTGCCCATCATCTCACGAGCGACTTCAGTGATCTCATCGACATGGCCGATCGTGGTTCGCACCGTGTCAAGGAAGAGCGCGGCGACGCCTTGGGTTGCGTCGAAACTGAGCGCACTGAGCCGTTCGGCAGACCCGATCCGCGCCCGAACGCTCGACGACGGCACCTTCAGGACCCACAGCGCGTTTGGCTTACCGTGCCAGAATTCGTAAGGCGCATCTCCCCTCTCAACGAGGAAGCCCCCCGGACCGCAATTGACGGTCCTCGACCCTTGCGAGAAATTCACCTCCGACATCTCCGGGATGGTGATGAGCAGGCTGGCGTCACGTTCGTTGAGGAAGTGGCGGCGATGGCGGCGATAGCTTACGGCATCGCAGCGCATTTTAGACACGCTGACGAGCCCAAGCGAGAAGGTTTCCAGCGTGCCTGAAAATTCACGACGGTTCCGATACTCGGTGTCGAGCGGAAAATAGGCTTCGGTAACAGCGGCTTGCCAGGCATCACCGCCTGTGGGACCGCCGATCGTATCGACGACGTATTTCATTCCCCGACCTTTCTGGTTGGCCCCGGTTAGCCCGGTGTTTTTCTGAAGATTACAGGAATCCGCCGGCGCGTATTGGTCAAAAACGAATAAACTTATGTGGCCGTTTGGCCCAAGGGCCGGAGCTCGCGACGGTTTCAATTATCGTCACGGTCCTGGTGTGCAGTTGATCAAACCAGCCTTGGGCGCGCAAACCGCAAGCCAACTTGGAGCCATGCATTCTTCTCGCACACTCATTCAGGATAAGTTGGCCAGCGCCGGGATCGCCGCCATGTTCTGTGCCAGGCCGACGGTCACCGCCGCCTCGGCCAGTTCCTGCGCACCCTTCACCCCGAGGATCTTGAGCGCGATGTGGGCCAGCGGACGCGTCCGGTGGCGCCGCCAACCAGACCGAGCGCCATCGGCATCTCGATCGTCCCCCAAGAAACCCTGTTTCGCCAAAAATGGTGACGATCCGCTCGGCTCCTCGGTCGTTTTGGCCCATGAGCCCAACCCTTCCACGCGCCGAAGCAATGCTCCGGCCTAGTCGGCCGCCGGGATAATCCGCCAAATCTTGTTGCCCACATCATCCGCGATCAGCAATGCTCCAGTTCGGTCGATGGCGACGCCGACCGGACGGCCGAATGCCTTGTCATCGTTGCTCAGAAATCCGGTGAGCACGTCCTGTGGCGGCCCCGACGGCTTGCCGTCGGCAAACGGCACGAAGATCACCTTGTAGCCGCTTCGCGGCATGCGATTCCATGAACCATGCTGGCCGACAAAGGCGCCATTCTTCATGTGCGGGCCGAACAGGTCGGCGGTGTTGAAGGTGAGCCCAAGCGACCCGGTGTGCGCCCCGAGTGCGTAGTCGGGCACGATCGCCTTGCCGACGAGGTCCGGACGCGGTGGCTGCGCCCTGACATCGATGTGTTGGCCGAAATAGCTGTGGGGCCAGCCGAAGAAGGCGCCATCCCTGACCGATGTCATGTAGTCGGGAACGAGGTCGCTGCCGATCTCGTCCCGCCGTTTTCGCCGACATTGGAGTTGGAGCCCACGGTGGCATAGAGCTTCATCCCGTCCGGACTGGCAATGACGTCCTTGGTCCAATGGTGATTGCGGCCGGCCGGAAGGTCGACGATCTTCTCGGACGGAGCAGTGATCTCGGTGGTGCCATCGCGATAGGGGAAAGCGACGACCGCGTCGGCATTGGCGACATAGAGCTTGCCGTCGAGCAGCGTCATGCCGAAGGGCGAGAAGAGGCTGCTGAGGAGGGCTGTCCTGGTCTCAGCCACGCCATCGCCGTTCTCGTCGCGTAACAGCGAGATACGGTTGGCGCTCCGCACCTCGGCGCCAGCCCGGCTCTGGAACAGGTTCATGAACCAGCCACGTATGGAAAAACCTTCGTCAGGTTTTGGCGGCGCGTTGCTTTCGGCGACCAGCACGTTGCCATTGGGCAGCACGTGCAGCCAGCGCGGATGGTCGAGGCCGCCAGCGAATTCGTTGACGGCGAAGCCTTGGGCGGCGACCGGCATCTTGCCTTGGGGCCAAGGGGTCGCCTCGGCAACGTGGACCGTGGGTATCCAGGTCGGATTGGGTTCGGCGAGCGTCGGGTTTGGACCGTAGGTCTGCTCGATCGGAACGGTGGCCTGTTCGCGCGAGAAGAAGAACAAGCTCGCCCCCGCGATTACGACGAAGGCGACAATGACGAGTAAAACGCCGAGAATTTTTCGCATCAGATATTCCCGAAGATTGGGACAGTGACGTAACGCCATCAGGGCGTTCCGGTTGCGGCGGCACGCGACATTTGCGCGAAATAGGCGGCGTCCGAGAGGTTTTTAGCAGCGTTGCGCATCAGATGGGCGAAGCGCGTGCCGCCGCGCTTTTCCTCGCGGAAAAGCTCGAGCTGGGTCGCAATGTATTTGGCGGGCTGTCCGGACAGTTCCGGATAGATGGGGTTGCGGTCCGGACGACCGTGGCAACCCAGGCATGCCGGAACGTCGCGCTCCGGGATGCCGCGTCGCGCGATCTCATCGGCACGCGCGATCCGGGCACGGTCCGGTTGCGTCGACGTTGCAGGCGCAGGCAGCGCGGAAAAATGCCGCGCGAGATCGGCGAGGAGTGCAGGGTCGACAGCGGTGACAGAAATTCCCATGACACCGCTCTGGCGGTGGCCGGCAGCGTAGGCTCTCAAACTTTCAAGAAGATAGGTTTCGCGCTGAGAGGCCAAGACGGGCGTTGCGGGGCTCCGGCCGAGCCCATCCGTGCCGTGGCAGCGGGTACAATCGGCGAGTGCGCGCTCGAGGCCTTGTGTTTGGCCAGTCGACGGTTCGCTACTGCCATAAGCAAGGTCGCGCCACCGCGCCTCGTCCATCATCGGCAGTTCGCGCAGGAAGGCGACCATCGCCCAGACTTCATCGTCGCGCTGCTGCGTCGGCCAGGCCGGCATGCCGGTGAAGCGCACGCCGTGCTGGACGATGCGGAAGAGTTCGGCGTCCGTCCATTCGCCGACCTTACCGACAAGGTCCGGCGGCTGCGGCAGCATCGCAAGGACGGCGGGCGAGCGCGGTTCACCGGGCGCGCCGTGGCAGATGGCGCAGCCGCGGGCGAAATGGCCGGCAGCCGGCTGAATAGCATAGCGCGGCAGCTCGTCCGGCACCTTGACCGTGAGTGCGTATGTCCGTACGGCCGAGCGCATGGCGAAGTGCAGGAACCACTCGGTCACCTTCCAGTGGCCGGTCGAGGCGCCAACGTTGAAGAATCCGATCCAGGTCGCGAAAAGCACGGCGGCCGGCAAAATCGCCAAGCCTATCGCCAAGTGTTTCCAGTTGACGTGCATCAGCCGGCCAGCCTCTCGGTTTTGCCGCCTAGGAGCCTGGCAAGGAGGAAGACACCTCCAGCGAGGTAAGCGGCAGCGCCGATCATCAACATGATGATGCCGCCGAGCGCCTGGTCCAGTCCCGCCCCGAGCACGAGGCCGAAGCACGTCACATCGCCGAGGCCATAGAGCGGTCGCGAGGCGAGCGAGAGCAGCGCGCCAAGCAACGTCATGTGGATGGAGGTCAGGAGCAACGCGAAGGCGCCGGCAGCGTCCCTAGCCGGCGCATCGGAATTGCGCGGCGCCACGCACGTCAGCCACAGGAACAGCCCGGCGCCAAGGAAGGACACCTGCTCGATCATGGTGGCGATGGTCGATGTCTCGGCCCACTGGCGCGCAGCCGGCGCATGCCAGCCCCAGACGACAATCAGTTCGACGAGAGAGGCGATAAGGGGAGCGGCGGTGGCCACGGAGCGTATCGTCCTGGCAATACCGATTGCGATCAGCGGCGCCGCGATCGCGACGACGCCCATGTGGGCAAGCATGTGGGCCGCGAACGAGCCACGCCACGCATCGAGCAGCGGTCCCGCCCAGACCAGCGCGAGGGTGACGAAGCCCAGCAACAGGCTTGCCGTCCTCATGAAGAGCATCCGTCGATGAAGAGCAGCGGCAGCGCCACGTAGAGCACGGCGACGAAGCTCAGGCCGCAAAGCAGTAGCGTGGCAAACCCCTGGAAGAGGTTGCGGTCCGTCGCTGTGGGATCGTCGTGCGGCGGATCGTTCGTGCCGAAGCCCCACTGCCTCCAGGCGAGCCACCCGGACAAGACGATCATCACGAGTGCCGCCAGCGTCATAGCCACTATGCCAGCCTGGACGACAGCGAAACCGAGGTCACCGCGCTTTGCACACCAGATTGCGGCCAGTGCGTAACAGGCGAGGAAATGTCCGGCCCAGATCACGGGCGCGGTGAAGAGCGTCCAGAGCGTTTCGACCTCTTTGGGAATGATGCGCATCACCGTCTCACATCGCTTCCGGGAAAAGACCGATGACGGCGAAGGTGATGACAGCGGTGATCGCCATAAAATGCCAGTAGAGCGCGACGTTGTGCAGTTCCATGTCGTGCTCCCGCGTCAGACGACCGGCGAGGCTGCGCGCAAGGCAATAGAGCTGCATGACGGATCCAACCGCGGCATGAGCAAGCGCCCAGATGACGAGAATCCAGACGATCGCCGGATAGACATGCGCGGTCGGCTGCATGTCATGCTGCCAGGGTCCGGCAAAACCGGCTGCAGAGGCAGCAAGCGTCAGCAGAAACGCGGCAACAAGCGCAACGCGTGCGCCGTCGATCCACCCGCTTGCGTTCAGTCGGCGCGCACCAAGCATCGCGACCCATGCGGCGACGAAGAGAGACAGCGCGATCATCGGCCACCGCATACCGGGACCCGGCTGCCCCAGAGTGAAGTCGGGATGGATGGTCCAGTAGAAGAAATAGCCGAAGATGAGGCTGGCGAAGGCAGTTCCGTCGCCAACCATTGTAATGAACATCGCCCACCAGCCAACAGAATCCGGACCGGAGGCATAGAGCGGCAAGCGCAGTCCAAGGCCGACATCCTTGGTCTTCTTTTCCGGGGTTTCGCCGGTGCCGGTCCAGAGCCACCACAAAATGGCAGAGAGCGTGCCGATGCCCGACAATAGGGCGAGGATCCAGAGTTCGAAGGTGAGCGCGACGAAAACGCCGCCGAGCAATGCGGCCGAGATTATTGTGATCGTGGTTGATGTCGCCACGCGCTGGCACTGCAGCGGATGGGCGTCGAGCACCGAGGTGATGAGCGTCTCGCGGCGATTCTCCTTGGCACTGCGAAGATAATAGGCGCCCTCATTGACCTTTTGCATCAGATCCGCCTGGTCCCAAAGCGGATACCGGCTCTCGATGATCGGAATGGATCGAACGCCCCAGTTCTCCTCGGGCTCGTTCAGCCATTCGAGCGTGCCCGCCTTCCACGGATTCTGCTCGCTGCGGGGTTCGCGATGCTTCGGCCGTACAACATCGAAGACAACCACCAGCACCCCTGCCGCGAAAACATAGGCGCCGATCGTGGAGATGAGATTCAGCCAGTCCCAACCGATCCCCTCGGGGTAGGTGAAGACGCGGCGCGGCATCCCGCGCAGGCCGCTGAGATGCATCGGAAAGAAGGCGACGTTGAAGCCGGCAAACATCAGCCAGAAGGCGGTGCGCCCGAGACGGGACGAGAGCATCCGCGCATTGATCAGCGGATAGTAATAGTAAACGCCGGCGACCAGCGGGAACAGCATTCCACCGATCAGCACGTAATGCAGATGTGCGACGATAAAATAGGTATCGTGCGCCTGCCAGTCGAACGGCACGAGCGCGACCATCACGCCGGTCAGCCCGCCGATGACGAAGATAGCGAGCCCGCCGGCGCCAAACAGCATCGGCACCGAGAAGATGACACGTCCGGCCAGCATGGTGGCGATGAAGACGAAGATCTGCACGCCGGTTGGAATCGCGACCGCTTCCGAGGCGGCCGAGAAGAATGCCAGCGAAATCTGCGGCAGGCCGGTCGCGAACATGTGGTGGACCCAGAGGCCGAACGATAGGAAGCCGGTGCCGACAGCGGCAAGCACGATCCAGGAATAGCCGACGATCGGACGTTGCGAAAAGGTTGGCACGATCATCGCCATCAGCGCGATGGCGGGCAAGAAGATGATGTAGACCTCGGGGTGCCCGAAGATCCAGAACAGGTGTTGCCACAGCAGTGGGTCGCCGCCCCGCGTCGGGTCGAAGAACGGCCAGTCGAACATGCGCTGCATCTCAAACAGGATGTCGCCGGCGATCAGCGGCGGAAAAGCGAATAGGATCATGCCCGCGACGATCAGCAGGTACCAGGCGAACAGTGGCATTAGGTTGATGCGCATGCCCGGCGCGCGGCACTTCATGATGCCGACGATCAGTTCGACCGCCGCAGCAATGGAGGCGACTTCGATAAAGGAGAGGCCCAGCAGCCAGATGTCGGCACCAATGCCGGAATATGCCTTGTCAGTGGCAAGAGGCGGATACATGAACCAGCCTGAAGAGGGAGCGGCGTCGAAGAAGATCGAACCGCAAACGAAGACACCGCCGATCAGAAAGCTCCAGAAGCCGAAGGCTCCGAGACGGGGAAATGGCAGTTCACGCGCACCGAGCATCGGCGGCAGCAGAAAGATCGCGACAGCCTCGAAGATGGGCACGGCAAACAGGAACATCATCACGGTGCCGTGCAGCGTAAAGGCCTGGTTATAGAAGTCGGCAGAGAGGAAATTGTTTCCCGGAACCGCGAGCTGCGTGCGCACAAGAAGCGCCAGAACGCCGCCAAACAGCATGAAGGCAAAGGCCGCACCCCCGTACCAGAGGCCAACCTGCGTATTGTTGACCGAAGTCCAGTAACGCCAGCCGATCGGCGTCTTCCAGACGAGGCGCAGCTGTTCTTCCTCGATCTTCTCTGCGGAGGGCAAGGCGTTTCGCTTGATGCGGGCTTTGAGGGTTGTCATTCGAGTCCCTTCAGCCAGGAGGCGATTTCGGCGATGTCCTGTTGGGGCAACATGTTGAAGTCGGGCATCTTCGAACCCGGCTTGATCAAATGCGGATGGGCGATGAAGCTACGAACGGCCTCATCGTCGGTGGGCAAAACGCCGGCACCAATCGTTCCCCGCGAACCCATATGCGAGAGATCCGGGCCGACACCACCCTCAGCTTGTGTGCCCGCAACGCGGTGGCACGCGCCGCAGCCGTTGCGAAGGAATATGTCGCGTCCGGGCAAGGATGCGCCGGGCGAAGGGTTCGCCCGCACAGACAGCCATTCCCGGAAGGCAGCGGGCTGCATGGCGACGGCCGTGAAGGTCATCAGCGCGTGCGAGGTCCCGCAATATTCCGCGCAAGGGCCGCGGTAGGTGCCAGGTTTGGTCGCCAGCAACGAGAGCCGATTCACGCGACCCGGGATCATGTCCATCTTGCCACCGAGCGCGGGAATCCAGAAGGAATGGATGACATCGGTGCTTTTCAGCAAGAACTCGACGCGCTCGCCAACCGGCAGCCTGATCTCGTTGGCGGAAAGAATAGGAACTCCGCCGTCAGCCAGGTGGTAGGCGACCCGCCACCAGAATTGCTCACCAGTCACTTCGATCCTGAGACCATTGGCTTCGCCGGCTCGTGCGAAAGGTCTCAGTCCAGGCATCAACCAAAGCGCATAGCCTAGCAAGAGAAAGAGGAGTAGCGAAGGAATGGCTGCCCCGCCCCAGAAAATCAGCCGGCTTGCAATACGCTCGTCTATGGGAGTGCGCTCATGACGTGTCGCGTGGACCAGAAGACCGATGACCGTCAGCCAGATAAAACCGCCAGCAATGGCCATGAGCCAGAAAAGGTCAGCGATCTGGCGCGCTTCCTCTCCGGCCGGATCAAGCGCCGACTGGGCTCCCGAGCAGCTGGAACAGGTTCCCAAGCATAACCACAGCGCGAGCCAGCGCACCGCAGCGAGTTTCGTAATCCGGGCGCTTGTGCTTGGAACTGTTGACGAATCTATCCCTCCAATCGATGCCCTTGCTCACAAACGCGCCCGCAACCGAGTGGTTGCGCCAAAACTTCAGTTTAGCGGCAATGGCCAGTGCTCATGCAATCTACGCGCCGGTTTCGTCATTTGTCGCGCTGGTAGGCGATTTCTTGCACTTTGCGGCGTTCGACGGCGTGCCCAAGCCGTCTCGAAAAGTGCCGTCTCCGCTCCAACCTGCGAGCAGGCGACTGAGCATTGGTGCGGGTGAAAACGTGGGCGCGCACCGAAGAGTTGTCGCCGGGCCGCCCGTCGATCTCGAACACCTCGATCAGGAACCCGCACCTCCGGCGCGGTTGCAACGCCAGTCCTGTAAATGTCCGCAACGCCAAGGGGGCGGCTCAGCCATCCTCCCTGGCGACCAGTAGAAAAGGTTCGCGCTCCGGCGTCGTCACCGAAAAGCCCGAAGGGCCCACCGCGCTGAAAAAGCGATGGAACATGTCGATGAAGACACGCACGAAGAGTGGCTTTGCCGAACCGTACATGTCGGCGACGATCAGCGTCGGTGGCGGCAGTTCATCGAGGATTGGTCTTCGAACGATCTCCTCGCCATCGGCGGTGGCGCGACCGATCGGCCGCAAGTTGAGGACGGCCATGCCGAAGCCGGATGCGACGGCCGAGCGCACCGTTTCATAAGAGCGCGTGCGAAAGCGCACCTCCGGCCGTTTCGCCAGCACGTCGAACAGGGTCAGGAGATAGGTCGCCGTGTGCGGCAGGTCGAGCAGCACCAGCGGCCGTGCCGCCAGTTCCGCCAGCCAGATGCCGTCGCGCGCGGCAAGGGGATCGTCCGCATTGAGCACGGCATGCGCCGGTACCTTGCAGATGCGGGTGACGCTGTCGATACCGATTGGACCGATGTCGTAGAGAATGGCCAGATCGATCTGGCCGGCGACAAGCCGTTCCTGCAACTGGACCTGGTCGGCCTCGACAAGGTCGATCTCGACATCGCCGACGTTGTCGAGGTAGCTGCGCAGCATCTCCGGCATGAACAGCGCGCCGAACGGCTCGAAGCAGCCGATGCGCAGGACCTTCGGCACGCGCCCGTTGAGGTCTCCGATCGACCGGTTGAACTCCGTTTCCGCCGCCAGCATGATGCGGGCGGCGGCGACGAAGCGTTGGCCGGCCGGCGTGATGGAGACGCCGCGCGCCGGCCGCCTGTCGAAAATGCGCGCCCCCATCCCGGCCTCGGCCAGAGTGATCGCCGCGAGGATGGAGGATTGCGAGATGTAGAGCGATCTGGAGGCCGCCAGCACGCTGCCAAGGCGGGCGACTTCGCAGACATAGCGCAACTGCCGAATGGTCAGATTCATGGCTCTTTGTTACATTAAATAGCGAATATTCCCCACAACAATACATTTTATGGTGATGAAAAAAACCGCCAGATTGCCCGGGCTGACAAGGCTGCCGTAAGAGCGGCCATGAAGTGAGGGGTTCGAACTGCATGCCGAATGGGCTGTCTCCCATTGCCGACGCCGATGTTCTGTGCCGCCTGGCTGCTTCGGAGCTTAGCGCCGCCTACCGCGCTGGATCGCTGTCGCCCGTCGAGGTGACGCTGGCGGCGCTGGATCGCGCCGAAGCGATCAATCCGCTTTTCAACGCTTTCACCATGATCGACCGCAAGGGTGCGATCGAGGCCGCAGGTGCTTCCGAGAAACGCTGGCGGGCAGGCGAGCCGCTGTCGGCGGCCGACGGCATACCGACGACGCTGAAGGACATCGTCTGGGTCGAGGGCTGGAGCGTGCGTTACGGCAGCAGGACGACGACTTCCGCCGCCTATGACAAGGATGCCCCCGCCGTTGCCCTGCTGCGCAGAGCGGGTGCGGTCTTCATCGGGCAGACGACGACGCCCGAATTCGGCTGGAAGGCGATTACCGACAGCGGCCTCTGCGGCATCACGCGCAATCCCTGGAATGCGCAAAAGACTCCCGGCGGTTCCTCCGGCGGAGCGGCGGTGGCCGCCGCCACCGGCGCCGGCGTCTTCCATCTCGGCACCGATGGCGGCGGCTCGATCCGCATTCCGGCCTCGTTCACCGGCATCGCCGGATTGAAGCCGACCTTCGGCCGCGTGCCCGCCTATCCGTCCAGCGCGTTCGGAACCGTCGCCCATATCGGACCGATGGCGCGGACAGCACTCGATCTTTCCGTCATGGCCGGCGCCATGTCCGGCCGCGATATCAGCGACTGGCAGCAAGGCGTGGGAACGCTGGCGCCGCTTGGCCGGATCGAAGAAGTTTTGCGGGGCGCCCGGATCGGCTACTGGTCGAAGCCGCCTTCAGGAGCGCTGGATTCCGGGATCGCCGCCGTCGTCTCCCACGCCTTGACGTGTTTCGACGCCTTCGGCGCGACGGTCGAGCCGATTGATCTTCCCGGTGGCGATCTCCTCGATCTGTTCCAGCATCACTGGTTCACCGGCGCCGCGGCGCGACTGGCGCTGGTTCCGCCGAGCGAACGGGCGGGCATCGATCCGGGCTTCCTGGAGATCGCACAGGCTGGGGCAGCGTTCGACGTCCATACGCTCGTCGCCGCACAGTTGGAGCGCGCCGAATTCGGCGCCGCCATGGACCGGCTGCTAGACGACTATGATTTCATCGTTTCGCCGGGGACATCGATTCCAGCCTTCGACGTTGGCCTTGAAGTGCCTCTGGGCAGCGGCCTCTCGCGATGGATCGAATGGGCGGCGTTCAGCTACCCGATCAATCTCAGCCAGCAACCGGCCTGCGTCATCCCTTGCGGCATGACCGAGGCGGGCCTGCCCGTCGGCTTCCAGATCATCGGCGCGCGCGGCGACGATGCCCGCGTGCTTTCGGCGGCAGTCGACCTGGAAGCCGCTTTCGTGCCCATGACCCACGCGTTTCGCCAGAAAGATCTGGTGTGAAAGATTTCGCATGAAGAAAAGACTCTAACCAACGCCAAAAGGGGAACTTTGCCATGATGAACAGACGTGCAATGCTGCAGGGCGTGGTCGGCGCGGGTGCGGCCGGTGCCGCGCTTCTTGCCGATATGAACACTGCGGCGATCGCCCAGGACACCAAGCCCATTCCGGTCGGCTCGGCCCTGCCGATGTCCGGCATCGCCGCCGCCGACGGCATCGAGTTCAAGAACGGTCTCGAACTTGCCGCCGAGGAGATCAATGCGGCGGGCGGCATTCTCGGCCGGCCTGTCGAGATCCACATCGAAGACACCAAGGAAATGGGCGCCGACCTCGTCAGCCAGTCGATGCAGCGCCTGATCGACCGCTTCGAGGCGCCGGTCATCATCAATGGCTACAATCTCGGCACCAACATGATCGAGATGGACGTCGCCGCCGACAACGACGTCATCATGATGCACTACAACACGCTGATTTCGCACAATGAGAAGTTCAAGACCGACCCTGCCCGCTATTACAGCTCCTTCCAGGGCGATCCGCCGGAGTTCTGGTATGGACCGGGCTGCCTGAACTTCCTCAAGACGCTTGCCGCGGACGGCAAATGGAAGGCGCCCAACAAGAAGATCGCCATCATCCCGTCTGCCAACGAATATTCGATCGTCATCGCCAACGCGATCCGCGACAAGGCCGCCGAATACGGCTTCGAGGTTAGTCTGTTCGAGACCGTTCCGTTCCCGACCAACCAGTGGGGACCGACGCTGGCGAAACTCCGCCAGGACCCGCCGGCGGCGATCCTGGTCACGCACTTCCTGCCGCAGGACCTGGCGCAGTTCATGGTCCAATTCCTCGCCGAGCCGATCAACAGCCTGATCTACATGCAGTACGGACCATCGCTGCCGGCTTTCCGCGAGATCGGCGGCGAGGCGGTCAACGGCGTCGTCTATTCGACGGTGATCGGCTGCCTGCCGGACGACTTCTCCAAGCCGTTCCGCGAGAGCTACCGGGCCAAATTCGGTCCGAACTCGGCCTACATCACGGGATCGCAGACCTATGACGGCCTGTGGATGTGGGCGCTTGCCGCGGCAATCGCCGGTGGTCCAGGCGAACCGATGGACAAGGCGCAGACCACCAAGGTGGCCAATGCGATGAAGCGCCTGGTCTATCGCGGGGTCAACGGCACCTACCGGGCCGATCCGGCCGGCCAATCGGCCTTCTGCTATCCGACGCAGGTGGCCGATCCGTCGCTTGGCATGCCGCACCAGTTCCTGCAGCATCAGGATTACAAAACCGATCCGAAGCTGATCGCGCCGGCGCTCTATGCCACGGACAGCTTCATCCTGCCGCCATGGATCAAGTGACCGGACGCGGAAATGAAACCAACGACACCGGCCGGGCCCTTTGCCCGACCGGCTCCATTGGGTGAGAAATATGACTGAGGCCGCCGGTCCGATGCTGGTTTGTGACAGTGTGGTCAAACGGTTCGGCTCGCTGGCCGCCGTCGACGGCGTGTCGATGGTGGTCAATGCGGGCGAGATCGTTGGCATTGGTGGGCCGAACGGCGCCGGCAAGACGACCTTCTTCGACGTGGTGACAGGGATCACGCCGGCCAGTGGCGGCCGGGTGCATTTCGGCGACACCGACATTTCGGCGCTTCCGGCCGACCGCATCTGCCAACTCGGCATCGCCCGCACTTTCCAGCTCAATGCCGCCTTCGACAGCTTGACCGTTCGCGAAAACATCGAGATCGCCGCCTATTTCGGCCGGCAGCGGCGAAGGCTGGCCGGCTTCCGCCTCGGCGAGGATGTCCGGCAGGCAACGATCGAAGCGCTGGACTTCGTCGGGCTTGCGGCCAAGGCCGACGAGACCGTGGCGCGGCTGCCGGTGCTCGACCGCAAGCTGCTGATGATTGCCGGCGCCATCGCCACCCGGCCGAAAATGCTCTTCCTCGACGAGCCGGTGGGCGGGCTCAACGTCGCCGAGATCGACCAGATCATGGCGATGGTGCTGAAACTGCGCGACCAGGGACTGACGATCGTCCTGATCGAGCACGTCATGCGCTTTCTCCTGGCGCTCTCCAGCCGCGTGATCATCATGCACCATGGCAAGGTGATATTCGAAGGCCGGCCGGACAAGGTCGCCGAGGACCAGACCGTTGTCGAAACCTATCTCGGCCAGGGCACGCAGAAACGGCTGAAGAAATTCTTCGATGAGCAAGCCGCCATGACGAATCCGGCGGTGGGGGGAACGCCATGACGGGCGCAGCCGCAAAACCACCTGTCCTGCAACTCGACGGCATCGTCTGCGGCTATGACGGACTCGACGTGCTCAAGGGCATTTCGCTGACCGTTCACGCCGGTGAATTCATCACCGTCGTCGGCCCGAACGGCCATGGCAAGTCGACATTGCTCAAGACCATTTCCGGCCTGGTGCCGCTGCGCGGCGGTCAGATCAGCATCGACGGCCGGCGCCTGTCCGGCAAGCCGCATGAGACGGCGATGCTGGGCGTCGCCCACGTGCCGCAGGGCGATATGCTGTTCGCGCAGATGAGCGTGCTCGAAAACCTTTTGATGGGCGGCTATCTCGCGCCGGACAAGGCCGAGATCACGCGTCGGCTGGACGAGGTCTACGCGCTTCTGCCGAAGCTTGCCGACCGTCGCAACCAGATCGCCTCGAGCCTGTCGGGCGGCGAACGGCGCATGGTCGGCATAGGCCGCGGCCTGATGATGGGCGGGCGCATCCTTTTGATCGACGAGCCGTCGCTTGGCCTCGCGCCACTGATCATCGATCAGGTCTACGACGTCATTTCGCAACTGAGCAAGGCTGGGCGCACGATCCTGCTGGTGGAGGAGAACCCGGCCCGGGTCGAGGACCTCGCCGACCGCCTGCATCTGCTCGACGACGGCGCCATCGTCTGGTCAGGCAAGCCCGCCGAACTGATGGCGCGCGACGAACTCCTCGCAACCTACCTCGGAGGCTGACGCCATGACCGACGTTCTCATGGCCATTCTCGTCGCCGGCTTCACCTCGGGCGCGCTCTATGCGCTGGCGACGGTCGGGCTGTCGCTGGTCTGGGGTTCGATGGGCATGCTCAACATGGCCCATGCGGCGATGCTGACGCTTGGCGGCTACGTCGCCTTCACGGTGATCACCTCGCTCGGCCTGCCGGTCGCGATCGGTTTCGCCGGTGCCATCGTCGCGGGTGCTTTGGCCGGCGCCATCCTCTATTTCGCGATCGTTCGCAATCTCCTGCAGAATGACAAATCGACATTCGAAGCCAACGTCATGATCGCCACGGTCGGCATCGGCATCGCCCTCGAGAATGCCATCCTCCTGACCTATGGCGGGCAGCCGCTGAAGCAGCCGGTTTCGATCGCCGGTGCCTTACGCCTGGGACCGCTGACGCTGCCCTGGCAGAACCTTCTGATCATCGCGGTGGTGGTCGTGATGATGGTGGTCGTCTCGGCGGCGCTCGGCCGCACGCGGATGGGCCGTGCGATCCGGGCGACGGCGCAGAACCGCGACGCGGCGCAGCTCATGGGCGTCGCCGTCAACCGCGTCTACCTGCAGGTGCTGATGCTGTCGGGCGCGCTCGCCGGCATCTGCGGCGTCATGGTCTCGTCGATGACGCAATTGTCGCCGCCACTCGGCAACGACCCGATGCTGAAGGCCTTCATCATGTGCGTGGTCGCCGGTCTCGGCAATCTGCCGGGCGCCATCGCAGCAGCACTTGGGCTGGCGTTGCTCGAATCCTTCGTTCAGTACGCCTTGGGCGCCAGGTGGGGCTTTCCATCGCTGCTGTTCGTCGTCATTGCCGTGCTGATCTGGCGGCCGTCCGGCCTTTTCGGCCACGCCGAAATCCGGCGCATGTGAGGGGCATCATGACAGAGACACGCCCCATGTCCCGTTCCTCCATGTCTCGCTCGGCCAGGACTGATCTTGCCATCAGCCTGATGCTGATCGCGGCGGCGATCGCGCTGCCGTTCCTGGTCGACAGCCGCTACATCCTTGGCCAGATCGTGCTGGCGCTGTTCTATGCGACGATCGCCTCGCAGTGGAACCTCCTGTTCGGCTTCTCGGGCATCTTCTCGCTGGCGCAAATGGCGATCTTTGCGTTCGGCGGCTATGCGACGGCGATGCTCTGCTTCTATTTCGGCTGGAACGTCTGGGCAGCACTTGTGCCGGGCGCGCTGGGCTCCGTGCTGTTCTCGCTGGTCGTCGGCCTCGCCTGCCTTCGCCTGACCGGCGTCTATGTGGCGCTGCTGACGCTGGCGATCGCCCAGACGATGTATCTGCTGATCGTCACCGACACCGAATGTTTCGTCATGGTCGGCTCCGTCTGCCGCCAGTTCACCGGCGGCGCCGTCGGCTTTGCCCGCTTCGGCGACCTCGGCACCAGGGCCTTGCTCCGGGCGCAGTGGCTGGTCGGCAATTACGCCATCATCGCGGTGCTGTTCGCGCTCACCATGGTCTTCACCTACGCGATCGTCAAAAGCCCGATCGGCCTTGCCTTCCGGGCGCTGAAGGACAATCCGGGCTATGCGGTGGCCCGCGGCGTCAACCGCTTCCAGGCGCAGCTTCTGGTGTTCGGCATCTCCGCCTTCTTCACCGGGCTGGCCGGCGGTTTCTATGCCGCGCATTTCCAGGCGATCGGCCCCGGTGTGCTGTCGATGTCGCAACTTATGTTCATCATCGCCATCGTCGTGGTCGGCGGCGTCGGCACGTTCTGGGGACCGCTGGTCGGGACGGTGGTGCTGGTGCTGGCTGACGAATTGATGCGAGAGAGCGGCGAGTTCCGCACGCTCGGGCTCGGCCTGATCATCGCCCTGTCGGTGGTGTTGATGCCGAAGGGGCTGGTCGGCCGTTTTGGCGATCTCATCGACTGGCTCGGACGCCGTCGCACCAGCCCCGACAGCAAGCCGGCAGCAAGCAGCATTGTGCAAAGTCCGACCCCTGCTGGAAAGTGAGAGACTGACGATGTTCGATACGATCATAGTGGGCGCCGGCTCGGCCGGCTGCGTGCTGGCAAACCGGCTCAGCGCCGATCCTGCCCGCAAGGTGTTGCTACTGGAGGCAGGACGCGAGGCGCCGCTCGCCTCGGACGTGCCCTCGGACTGGCCGACCATGTTCAACACAGCCGTCGATTGGGGCTATTACACCGAGCCACAGGCCGGTTGCCGCGGCAGGCGGGTGTTCTGGCCGCGCGGCAAGATGATCGGCGGTTCCGGCGCACTGAATGCCATGATCTATATTCGCGGCCTGCCGTCCGATTACGATGGCTGGGCCGCCATGGGCTGCCCCGGCTGGGCCTGGGAAGACGTGCTACCCGTGTTCAAGGCCTGCGAAAGCAATGCCGAACTCGGCAACGACCCGCTGC
This sequence comes from Mesorhizobium sp. M0848, assembly GCF_040319805.1. NCBI lineage: Bacteria > Pseudomonadati > Pseudomonadota > Alphaproteobacteria > Hyphomicrobiales > Phyllobacteriaceae > Mesorhizobium > Mesorhizobium sp. M0848. Next base: position 78,587 of record NZ_JAMYOM010000005.1, read on the forward strand.
ACGGCGCCAACGGGCCGCTGCATATCGGCAATGTCGCGCATGTCGATGCCAACGAGCTTGCCTGGATCGAGGCCTGCAAGGCCGCCGGCTACAAGCACAATCGCGATTTCAACGGCGTCGAGCAGGAAGGTGTCGGCCTGTTCCAGTTCACCATCAAGAACGGCGAACGCTGGGGCACCGGCAAGGCCTATCTGCGCCCGGCGCGGGAACGACCCAACCTCACCGTGAAAACCGGCGTGCTGGCGACGGGCCTTATCGTGGAGAAGGGCCGGGTCAGGGGTATCCGCTATCTGGCAAACGGCGTGCCGGAGACCGCTTTCGCCGACACAGAGGTGGTGCTGTCCTCGGGCTCGATCGGCAGTTGCCAGCTGATGCTGCTTTCGGGCATCGGGCCGGCCGACGAACTCGCCCAGGTCGGCGTTGCTCCCGTGCACGACCTCCCGGGCGTGGGCAAGGATCTGCAGGACCACATCAACATTCCGATCACCTTCTATACCAAGGACAAGATCGGCGTCGGCGCCTGGACCAACGAGACGCTGCAGCGCGACTTCGCGGAATGGCAGACATCGCGCAGCGGTCCGCGTTCCTCACCCTGGGTGGCGGCGGGCGGCTTCGTCAAGAGCCGGCCCGACATCGAGCCGGACCTGCAGCTTTACGGCGCCATCAGCCCGCATCGCGACTATGTTCGGTTCCTTTCGTCCAGGCCCGGCATCACGCTGCACACCACGCTGCAGCGGCCAGACAGCCGCGGCGAGATTCGCCTGCGCTCGGCCAATCCAATCGAATATCCGGCGATCGACCCACGTTACTTCATCAGCGACGAGGATGGCTCGGACATTGCCACGCTGGTCGAAGGCATCCGCATCAGCCGGCGCATCGCGGCGCAGTCGCCGCTTGCCGAAATGCTCGTCGGCGAAATCACGCCGAGCGCCGAATGCGAGAGCGACGCCGAGATCGCCGACTATATACGCGGCCACTGCACGACGCTCTATCACCCGACCAGCACCTGCCGCATGGGTTCAGATGCGATGGCCGTCGTCGATCCCACGTCGATGAAGGTTCATGGGCTGGACGGGCTTTGCATCGCCGATGCCTCGGTCTTTCCGAAAATGGTGTCGGGCAACACCAACGCGCCGACGATCATGATCGCCGAACGCGCCGCGTCAATGATCCTGGCGGGCTAGGAAACAAAACATGACGACAGGCTGGAATTTCCACGAACTCTATCTCTGGCACGAGACCGGCAATGCCGCGCAGTTCTTTCAGCCGAGCCTGACCATCGAGCCCGGCGAGCATGCGGAGAATGCCGACACGAAACGCAGATTCCGCAATCTGATGGAGGTTTCGGGCCTGACCGAAAAATTATCCAAGATCGCCTCCGTCGCGGTGAGCGAGGACGACCTCGCCCTGTTTCACGACCGCGACTACATCAGCCGTATCAAGCTGCTCAGTGACGGGCGCGGCGGCGATGCGAGCTATCTCACCCCCTTCGGCCATGGCAGCTACGAAATCGCCTGTCTGGCCGCCGGCGGCACGGCAGCGGTGATGGATGCGGTGTTGAGCGGCGATGTCGACAATGGCTATGCGCTGGTACGACCGCCCGGCCATCATGCCGAGCGCGGGCAAGGCATGGGCTTTTGCCTGTTCGGCAACGTTCCGGTCGCTATCCTGAAGAACCGGGCCAAACATGGCTTCGAGCGGGTCGCCAGCGTCGACTGGGATGTTCATCACGGCAACGGCACCCAGTCCGCCTTCTATTCGGACCCGTCGGTGCTGACCATCTCGATCCATCAGGACGGGCTTTATCCGGATGACAGCGGTCTTCACAAGGAACGCGGCGAGGGCAAGGGAGAAGGCTACAACATCAATGTACCGCTGCCGGCCGGCTGCGGCCACGGCGCTTACATGTCCGTCTTCGAACGCGTCGTGCTACCGGCGCTCAATCGCTACAAGCCTGATCTCATCGTCGTGCCGTCGGGCTTCGACGCCTCGGCGGCCGATCCGCTGGGGCGCATGATGCTGCATAGCGGCAGCTACCGCGACATGACGCGGATGTTGATGCAGGCGGCGGACGACCTCTGCGGCGGGCGCCTGATGATGTCGCATGAGGGCGGCTATTCGGCCTCCTACGTTCCCTATTGCGGGCTGGCGGTGATGGAGCAGCTGTCCGGCATCAGGACGCATATCGACGACCCGTTCCTGCCGGTCTTCGAAAGCTATGCCGGCCAACCCTTGCAGCCACATCAGGCGGCCGCTGTTTCCAAAGCGGAGGAACTTTTGGGCGGCATCGCCTAGAATTCTGATTGCGGTCAGCCAATGAGGCGATCTCAAGACACAACGGCGCCCAATCTCACAAATGCGGACTTGCGCTGACGGTAGGACGTGCGGCTGATGCATGTCGCCCAAAAGTGGCCCCGGTTTGGGACAACGACATGCATGAAAACAAAGACTTAAAGCGCGTCGCATGAATCCGTTTCAACGCGACGCGCTTTAAAGTACTGTTCGCGCCGAAACGTCACCGGGAAAGCCATTTATTTCAAATGGTTGACCTACAAAAAGCGTCAGGCCGAGAAACGGGTGACGGTCCTTTCTCGGACGTTGATTCACGTACGAAAAGTACCGTCAAAAGTACCGCCAGATTGATCTGCTGCCCTTCACACGCAACGAAGCCCTCGTTTGCACGGGGCCAGAAAAATCAGTGACTTAGACAGTCGGAGACTTCAGTTGATGACGCAGCATCGATAGTGAATGAGATAAACCGCAAATCGTTGCTTTTTCTGCGAAAAACTACGCCGGAGCAGTCCAGACTACTAACTCCTACTCCCACTCGATTGTTCCCGGCGGCTTCGACGTCACGTCGTAGACGACGCGGTTGATGCCCCGGACTTCGTTGATGATGCGGGTGGCGGCGGCGCCGAGGAAGGCCATGTCGTAGTGGTAGAAATCCGCCGTCATGCCGTCGACCGAGGTGACGGCACGCAGCGCGCAGACGAACTCGTAGGTGCGGCCATCGCCCATCACGCCGACCGTCTGCACCGGCAACAGCACGGCGAAGGCCTGCCAGATGGCGTCGTAGAGGCCGGCCTTGCGGATCTCGTCGAGATAGATGGCGTCGGCCTCGCGCAGGATCTCCAGCTTTTCGCGGGTGATGCCGCCGGGGCAACGGATGGCAAGACCCGGGCCTGGGAACGGGTGCCGGCCGATGAAGCTTTCAGGCAGGCCAAGCTCCTTGCCCAGCGCCCTGACCTCGTCCTTGAACAGCTCGCGCAGCGGCTCGACAAGCTGCATGTTCATGCGCGCGGGCAGGCCGCCGACATTGTGGTGCGACTTGATCGTCACTGACGGGCCGCCGGTGAAGGAGACGCTTTCAATGACGTCGGGATAGAGCGTGCCCTGCGCCAGGAATTCGGCGCCGCCGAGTTTCTTGGCCTCTTCCTCGAACACCTCGATGAACAGCCGGCCGATGGTCTTGCGTTTTTTCTCCGGGTCCGACTCGCCCTCGAGGGCGTCGATGAAACGGTCCGACGCGTTCACCAGAATGAGCGGTAAATTGTAGTGTTCGCGGAACATCGCCACCACGCCCGCGGCCTCGTCCTTGCGCATCAGGCCGTGGTCGACAAGGATGCAGGTCAGCTGGTCGCCGACCGCTTCGTGGATCAACAGCGCCGCAACGGAGGAATCGACGCCGCCCGACAGCGCGCAGATGACCTTGCCCTTGCCGACCTGCTTGCGGATCGTCTCGACCGCGTGCTCGCGGTAGGCGCGCATGGTCCAGTCGCCCTCGATGCCGGCGATGTTGTGGACGAAGTTGCGCAGCAGCCGGGCGCCGTCGGGCGTATGCACCACCTCGGGGTGGAACATGATGCCGTACATCTTTCGCTCGATGCTGCCGAAGATGGCGAAGGGCGAGCCTTCCGACTTGCCGAACACTTCGAAGCCCTTGGGCAAGGAGATGACGCGGTCGCCATGGCTCATCCACACCTGGTGGCGCTGGCCGGGTGCCCACAGGCCCTCGAACAGCGGGCTGTCCTTTTGGATCTCGACGAAGGCGCGGCCGAACTCGCGATGGTCGGAGCTTTCGGCAACGCCGCCCATCTGCACGCACATGGCCATCTGGCCGTAACAGATGCCAAGCACCGGCACGCCGGAATCGAAGACGATCTGCGGCGCGCGCGGGCTGCCTATATCGCCGGTCGAAGCCGGACCGCCGGACAGAATGACGGCCTTCGGATTGATGCGCTTGAATGCCGCTTCGGCCGACTGGAACGGCACGATCTCGGAAAACACGCCGGCCTCGCGGATGCGGCGGGCGATGAGCTGGGTGAACTGGCTGCCGAAATCGACAATCAGGACGGTGTCGGGATGATTGGCTGTTTTCATGGCGAGCGTTTAGAGAAAGAAACGAGTCGGCGCAATGGGTTGCGTAGCCCGACTTTCAGGCTGGTCTGGCATCTTCATGGGATGGTTCCGTCCGAAGGGCGCCGTCGCCGATCGCCCGTTCGAGCCGCATGACGGCGTCCGCCAGCTTCTCGTCGATGACTTCAAGATATTCGGTCCAGTCGCCGACATGCCGCAGATCCGCCGCCCCGTCGGAAATGCCGCGCAGACCGATCAGCGGAATGTCGAACAGTTGGCAGGCGCGCAGGCAGGCGAAGGTCTCCATGTCGACCATGTCGGCGCTAACAGCATCATAGGCCGCGCCGGTGATGATCGCTGCGCCGGTCGACAGGGTCGCCTGCCTGATCTCCGGTATCTTGAAGGGCAATGGCACGGTTACCGGCAGGTCGAGGAAGGGTGTCGCACCCTTTTCGAAGCCGAGCGGCGAAGCGTCGATGTCACGGTAGCTGACCGAAACCGCCTGGTAGATCTCCGTCTGCTCCAGCGTCCGACTGCCGGCTGAGCCGAGCGAAACAACGAGATCCGGCAGTGCTCTTTGCGATTTCAGCCAGGAGAGTTCCGCACCCAGCCTGACGCCGGCCTCGACGGGACCGACACCGGTCATCAACGGCGTGAACAACTGCTTGAGGTGCGGGCCGTATTCGGCCTGCGCCGCCATGACGAAGAGGACGTCCTTGCCCGACAGGCGCGACACTTTACCGGTCATGATGATTTGCTCCTCTCCGCCGGATCATCTGCTTATCTGCACCGCCGCTCGCCGGGACCCGCTGCCTCCGGCAGCTCCCGGCGTTCGTGGCCTTCCATCGTGCCACCGGCACGATGGATTCGCCTGCGGCGAACCGGCCACTCACCCTTCTATGCCATCACGCCCGACCACGGTCATCATGGTGCCGGTCATGGTGGCGATCAGCTTGGCCTCGCCGTCGGCGGCGAAGGCGTAGGCTTGGCCGTCGGCGACGATGATGGTGCGGCCTGGCTTGGTCACCGAGCCGCGGAACAGGAAGCGCTCGCCCCTGCCCGGCGCCAGAAGGTTGACCTTGAACTCGATGGTCAGCACGCCGGAATTTTCCGGCATCAGCGAAAAGGCGGCATAGCCGCAGGCCGAGTCCAGCGCCGTCGAAATGACGCCGGCATGGAGAAAGCCATGCTGCTGGGTGAGTGCCGCCGAATAGGGCATCTCGATCTCGATGATGCCGGGGGTCACCAGCGTCAGTTCGGCGCCGATCGTGGCCATCGCCTTCTGGCGCGCGAAGGATGTCCTGACGCGATCCTCATAGTCCGGGGCGGGTACGATCTTTGCTGCCATTGCCGCTGCTTCCTTTACGCGGATAGCTTATTGCAGAGGCATGGACGGCAGGCAAATGCTTTTGCTGCACTGCACAATCGACCTGGCATGCCGGCCGGCGCCGCGCATCCGTCAGGAATTGGATTCAGGCCGATCTGCGTAACGCACAGAGATAAAACCCATCGGTGCCGCTGAGCGCCGGCGACAGCGAGATGTCGCCTTTGGCGCCGATGCGTGCGGCTGCCTCATGGCCGGGAAAACGGCTGTCCCAGAGCTTGCGGTGGTCGACGGGAACATAACCGCTGTTACGGTCCCGAAAGGCCGCGATCTGCTCACCGTTTTCCTCATCAAACACCGAGCAGGTGATGTAGACCAGCAGGCCGCCCGGTTTGACATAGGCTTTGGCCGCATCGAGGATCGCCGACTGCTCGCCCTTGCGGGCATCGAGCTGTCTCTGCGTCAGCCGCCATTTGGCGTCGGGACGGCGGCGCCAGGTGCCGCTGCCGGTGCATGGGGCGTCGACCAGCACGATGTCCATGTGATTGCCGAGCGGCGCGAGTTCTGTGGGTTTGGTGACCACCTGCACATTGCGGTTTTCCGAACGACGGATGCGGTCGAAGATCGGTGCCAGCCGTGCTTTCTCCACATCATGGGCAAAGATCTGGCCACGATTTTCCATCGAAGCCGACAGTGCCAGCGTCTTGCCGCCGGCGCCGGCGCAGAAATCCAGCACCTGCATGCCGGCTTCGGCCCCGGCAAGGGCGGCCGCGATCTGCGAGCCTTCGTCCTGGACCTCGAACCAGCCCTTCTGGAAAGCCGGCTCGGCCTGCACGTTCGGGTGCCGGCCGTCGCCGTCGATCGGCGGGATGCGGATGCCGTGTGGCGCGATTGCCGAGGGTTTCGCGCCAGTTCCCGTCAGTTCGGCCAGCACCTTGTCGCGATTGGCCTGCAAGGTGTTGACCCTGAGGTCGAGCGGCGGGCGCGTCGCCAGCGCCGCGCCCTCGTCGGCCCAGGTCGGCCCAAAGGCTCGCTCGAAAAGCGGCGCGCACCAGTCGGGAACATCCGCCCGCACCGCGTCCGGCGCGTCGGCGAGCCGATGGTCGGCGATGGCCTGAAGCTCGGCGGCGGTCAGCAGCGGCGGTGCGAACTTGTCGCCATCAAGCGCCTCGTTGAGCGATTGTGCCGTCTGGCCCCATTCGAGCAGCAGCGCGCCGAAGCCGATGGCGCGCGGCGTGTCCTGCCCCAGCAGCCAGCCGGCGGAACGCTTGTGGCGCAAGGCGTCATAGACGATGTTGCCGATCGCCGCACGGTCGCCGCCGCCGGCGAAGCGATGCGACAGGCCCCAATCCTTCAGCGCGTCCGCCACCGGCCGGTGGCGCCGGCCGATGTCTTCCAGCACTTCGATGGCCGCAGCCAGCCGTCCGCCCAATCGCATGGTCTTGTTCCGTCACGCAGAAAATTATTCCGGCCCTGCTCTAGAGCGCGCAACCGGCGCGCACAAGCAGGTCGGCCTGCACAACCGCTCTGCTTTCCAACTTTTCTGGTTGCGAATACTCTTCCGGTTGTGATTCGCGGAGCGCAAAAGGCGGACCGGCGGATCGACACGAGGAGAGGGCAATGAAGACTTATCTGGCGGAAGTTCTAGGCACATTTCTATTGGTGTTCATCGGTACGGCTTCTGTGGTGACGGGCGGCTTCGGCGGCGCGCTGCCGCTCGGCCAGGAAGGCATCGGTCTGGCGTTCGGCATCGGCCTCATCGCGGCGGCCTATGCGATCGGCCCGATTTCGGGCGCGCATCTCAACCCAGCGGTGACGCTCGGTGTCTTTCTGGCGGGCCGGCTGCCGGCCAAGGACGTCATCCCCTACTGGATCGCGCAGGTCATCGGCGGCGTCCTTGCTTCGCTGGCGTTGTGGATCATCGTTTCCGGCCAGGTTGGCGGACACACGACCGGCTTCGGCGCCAATGGCTGGGATGTGACGAAATGGGGCGTCAGCTCGGCATTTCTGTGGGAAGTGATCGGCACCTTCACCTTCGTCACCGTGATCCTTGGCGTCACGGCTGAAAAGCACTCGACGGCGTTCGCCGGACTGGTCATCGGCCTGACGCTGGCAGGATTGCACTTCGCCATCATCCCGGTGACCGGAACGTCGCTCAACCCGGCCCGCTCGATCGGCCCGGCGCTGTTTTCGGGAACTGCCGCGATCGGCCAGCTCTGGCTGTTCATCGTTGCACCGCTGATCGGCGGCGCCATCGCCGGCGTGGTTGCGAAGGCGCGCATCTTCGAGAAGGACTGAGCTTCGAAAGCCTGGACAGAACAAAGGCGCGGGCCAAGCCCGCGCCTTTTTCTTTGGGGGATACTCTTGCCGTCAAAGCACAGCCGGGGCGGTCGTCGTTAGGATCCGGACCTTCGGAGGGCGTAGCAGAAAATAGAATGCGGCGATGTGCGTGATCATCAGCAGCGGTACATAGATGATCGGGATCGCGTAGGCGGCGCCCAGTTGCCCCGCATGTGCAGGGAGGCCGACCTGGATGGCGTGGTAATAATCGACGACGAGCTCGACCGTCCCGACGATGTTGAAGGCGACGATCAACGGCCAGAAGAGCCGGGGTAGCCTCACCGTGAGCAGCGCCAGCATGGCCAGTACCCCTGTTGCGAAGTCGCCGTAGGCGGCGAACACGGCGAAACCGGCCGGCAGATCGGGGCTTACGACGCCCGGCAGGATGAACACGAGCCCGAAGAAACGGAAGCTGTGCAGGGTGGCGATGGCACGTTGCGTCGCGACCCGGTCCAGCGAGCTCAGCCACGGGAGGCCGTATGCGCCGAAGCAGAGCAGCCACGCGACGTAGCCTAGAACGAGATGGGTCTGGAACACCATTTCCGTGGACATTTGGCCTCCTGTCAGCAGCCGGTTCACGCGGCCCCAGCTTCAGTCGGTTACCTCTAAGCCTGCTTCCATAATTCGACTACCCGGTGTAATCACAACAACCTATGAAGCAGAACTACACAGTCCGGCACGGTGCGCTGGAGGGGGTCGAGACCTTCCTGGCGGTTGCCAGGCGCCGCAACTTTCGCCGTGCCGCCGCCGATCTCGGCGTGACGCCGTCCGCCGTGAGCCAGGCGGTGCGCACGCTGGAAGCCCGCACGGGTGCGGCGCTGTTCGTGCGCACGACGCGAAGCGTCGGTTTGACCGAGGCTGGCCAGCGGTTCCTCGATCTTGCCGGACCTGCCTTCGAGGAGCTCGTCGCGGCAGGCGAGGCCGCGCGCGATGTCGGCCAACGGCCGACCGGGCTGCTACGCCTGTCCGTCCCCCGCGCCGTCGTGCCGTTGATCCTGGAGCCGATGATCGCATCGTTCTGCCGAACCTATCCCGAGGTCGAGCTGGAGATCGCCGCGAGTGACGAGATGGTCGATCTTGCGACCGGCGGGTTCGATGCCGGCATCCGCCTCGGCCAGTTCATCGCGCCCGACATGGTCGCGGTGCGGCTGACGCCGTCGTTCCCGTTCGTGGTCGTCGGCAGTCCGGACTATCTCGAGCGCCATGGCTACCCCGAGCACGTCGACGACTTGTGCCGCCACGCCTGCCTGCGCTTGCGCCGTTCGAACGGCGCCATCGCGCCCTGGTCTTTCGTCGACGGCAACGGGGAGATCGAGGCGATGGTCTCAGGCCCGCTGATCGCGCACGACTATCCGACGCTGCTCGGGGCCGCGATGCAGGGCATTGGGCTGGCGCAGATCCCCCGACCCGTCGCCGAAGGTCCGATAGGCCAGGGAAAACTCGAGCCGGTCCTAGACACCATCGCCGCCACGACGCCGGGCGTCTTCCTCTACCATCCCGGCAAGCGCCAGATCCTGCCGAAGCTGCGCGCCTTCATCGACCACCTCAAATCCACGGCGTGAGGTAACGAAGGATACCGCCCCCTTGGCGCTTCGCTTGCACCAAAGCTCTCATGGTATAAATATCAGAAATACATAAGTAAAAAATACTACAAGATGGACCATTCCGGTCAAGAACGTCGTTCTTTCAGTGCTGAAGCTTACATTGCATATGAAAAGCGCCAAGACCAAAAGGACCGCATCAGCAGCCGGCAGCCCCAGGGTTAACCCTCTTCCCGTCAGCAGGCTGGCGGCTGCGACCGCCGGTATTGTCAAACCAATCGTGGCACAAGCGGAACCCATCGCGACATTCAAACCGCGTTGCAGCTCATTGTTGAGTGAAGCGCGAACCGCCGAAATGGCCTCCGGCATCAAAACCAGCCCGGCGATCAATGCCCCCACAATGCTGTCAGCCTGTGTCACCTGATAGGCAACGAGCGTATTTTCAACACTTGCGGCGACCTGCTCGGCGAGCATGACAATGCCAATCAGCCCGATCAAAAGCAGCAATGCGCCGGCAAAGACGCTTTCGTGAGGGGCAGTCCGCAGCGCAACGCCGTGGGCCTGCCCTTCGACAAAGTCTTCTCGGTGGCGGACAGTCTGCGCGAACACAAAACTTGCATAAAGCAGCACCGAAAGCACGCTCACAAAGCCAAGTTGAGCTGCCGAAAATGTGCCCGGCCCCGTAGCTTGTGTGTAGGTCGGCAGAATAAGCGTCATGATGGTCAGCGCGATCAGAACCGCCAAATATGCGCTGGTCCCTTGTCGAACAATTGCCTGCTTGCGATGACGCCAGCCGCCGAGCGCAAGACACGTGCCGACGACGCCGGTAGATGCAATCATCACCGTTGAGAAGACGGACTCACGTGCAAGCGTAGGGTTGTTCTCTCCATGCAGCATCATGGAAACGATGATCGACACCTCGATTGCCGTCACGGCAAAAGTCAGCACCAATGTGCCATAGGGCTCTCCTACACGCCGGGCCACCGCCTCGGCGTGGTCGAGCACCACGAAAATGGTGGTGAACATAATCGCACTCGAAAGCGCTCCGACGAGTATCCTGGCGCTCAGCGAACCTTCGTCCGCCGACAGCCCGCCTGCCCTGACTGCAACAGCCATCACCAAGGCGGCCAAGGGCAACGCATAAGAAACCACCGATCGTTTGAAACCAACCATTCAAGCCCCTATGCGCTTCTGCGAACCTTGCGGAAAACCCCATGTGGAGTGTGGAGCGCCTTGGAAAACATCCGGCAGGCCCGACGGCCGGCGTTCGCCCCCTCACAAACAACGCGCTCCAAATGATGCAGCAGGATCGCGACCTGACCGCACCCAGCGCGCCGGACAAACCGAAGCGCCGCCTTCGCTCACGCCGTCTTCTGCGCCACCAGCCCCAGTTCCTCCACCATGGCCTCGCGCATCAAGAACTTTTGCGGCTTGCCGGTCACCGTCATCGGCAATTCGGTGCGGAAGCGTATGTGGCGGGGGATCTTGTAATGGGCGATCTGGCCGGCGCAGAAGTTCTTGACCTCCTGCTCGGTGGCGATCTGGCCGGGCTTGAGCACGATCCACGCGCACAGCTCCTCGCCATATTTGGCGTCGGGAATGCCGAACACCTGCACCTCCTTGACCTTTGGATGGCGGTAGAGGAATTCCTCGACCTCCCTGGGATAGACGTTCTCGCCACCGCGGATGACCATATCCTTGACCCGGCCGACGATGTTGCAATAACCCTCGGAATCGATGGTGGCGAGGTCGCCGGTGTGCATCCAGCCGTCGCTGTCGATCGCCTCGCGGGTCTTGTCTTCGTCGTCCCAGTAACCCTTCATCACCGAATATCCGCGCGTGCAAAGCTCACCCGGTACGCCGACCGCAACGGTAGCGCCATCGGCATCGACCGCCTTTACCTCGACATGGGGATGGATGCGCCCGACGGTCGAGACGCGCTTTTCCAAGGGGTCGTCGACGCCGCTCTGGAACGAGACCGGGCTGGTCTCGGTCATGCCGTAGGCGATGGTCACCTGTTCCATATGCATCAGCGACACCACCTTCTTCATCACCTCGATCGGGCATGGCGAGCCGGCCATGATGCCGGTGCGCAGGCTGGAGAGATCGAAGGCGGAAAAATCCGGATGATCCAGCAGGGCGACGAACATGGTCGGCACGCCATAAAGCCCGGTGCAGCGTTCCTGCGCCACCGCCTTCAGTGTGGCGCCGGCGTCGAACCCTTCTCCCGGAAAAACCATGGTGGCGCCTTTCGAGACGCAACCCATCGTGCCCATCGACATGCCGAAGCAGTGGTAGAGCGGCACCGGAATGCACAGCCGGTCGTCGACGGTCAGCTTGATCGCCGAAGTGACGAAATTGCCGTTGTTGACGATGTTGCTGTGGGTCAGCGTCGCGCCCTTGGGGGCTCCCGTGGTGCCTGAGGTGAACTGGATGTTGATGGCCTCGCCCGGCTTCAGCTTCTCCGAGATGCGGTCGAGGCTGTCATGCTCGTCACGCCCGGCCATGGCCAGCACGTCGCCGAAATTGAACATGCCGGGCGAATTCTCGTCGCCCATGCGGATGACGATCTTCAGCGCCGGCAGTTTCTGTGCCTTGAGCTTGCCCGGTGTGGCCTTGGCGATCTCGGGTGCCAGCGTCTCGATCATGCCGAGATAGTCTGACGTCTTGAACCTGGCAGCGGTGACCAGCGCCTTGCAGCCGACCTTGTTCAGCGCATAGTCGAGCTCGGTCAACCGATAGGCGGGGTTGATGTTGACCAGGATCAGGCCGATGCGGGCGGTGGCGAACTGCGTCACCAGCCATTCCCAGCGGTTGGGCGACCAGATGCCGACGCGATCGCCCTTTGCCAACCCCAGTGCCAGGAAGCCGGCAGCCAGCGCGTCCACTGTGTCCGACAGTTCGCTCCAGGTGAAGCGCTTGTCCTGATCAACGAAAACGGCGGCGTCGAGCGTGCCGTATTTGCTGACGGTGTCGGAAAACAGCGCGGGGATGGTCTTGTCGAGCAGCGGCACGCTGCGTTCGCCAGAGACATGCGCCCTGTTGTCGACGGGTGCCACGAAGACACCGCCAGCACGCGCGCCGCGTCCGCGCAAATTGCTGGCGTTCTTCAGCTCGTCGAGATTGACCGGCATCGCTCTCTCCTCCCGGGACTAAAGCGTGTCGCGCTGAAACGGAATCATGCGACGCGCTTTAGGTCCTTGTTTTTATGCATGTCGTTCTCCCAAAACCGAGATCACTTTTGGGCGACATGCATTGGCCGAACCTATCAGCCTGAGGGGGTGGTGAAAACCCGCCGATCGTCGTGGCAGGTCAACGATGCTTCGGAGCTTCGCGTTGGTTGACGAAGCCCCAAAACGCAAAAACCCGCCTGGGCGGCGGGTCGCTGGCGCAAATCAGCACCATGGGCAAAAATGTAGCATAGCTGCCCTCACGGGTCAAGAAAAAATTCCTATCAACATGAAAACCCCGGCGCAAACGCTACCGACACCGCTGGGCGGCCGTCAGGGTTCTTAAGCTGGGTCGGGGCCCTAAGGGTAGTGGGCCCCGCCGCTATCCGGCCGCAGCCGCCATCTTCGCGGCAATGTCGCGCAAGAGCGCCTCATCAGCCGCCGCCCGTGTCTTCTTCGACGCCACCAGACAGGCCTGCGAGCGCAGGACAAGGCCATCGCCCAGCACTTTGAGATGATTGGCGCGCAGCGTCGAGCCGGTGGTCGTGATGTCGACGATGACATCGGCCAGACCGGCCGCCGGCGCGCCTTCGGTAGCCCCTAGGCTCTCGACGATACGATAAACCTGGATGCCGTGCTTCTGCGAGAAGAATTGCTGGGTCAGCCGCCAGTATTTGGTGGCGATGCGCAGCCGCCGGCCATGGCGCTGGCGAAAATCGGCGGCGACGTCGTCGAGATCGGCCATGGTGTCGACATCGAGCCAGATATCCGGCACAGCCACCACGACATCGGCATTGCCGAAGCCGAGACGGGCGACGATTTCGGCGCGCGCCTCCCAGTCGGCGAGGTTTTCACGCACCAGGTCCTCGCCGGTGATGCCGAGATCGACGGCGCCCTGGCCGATCTCGCCTGATATTTCGGAAGCCGACAGGAACACCACTTCGACATCATCCAGACCCTCGACGCGGGCGTGGTACTTGCGCTCGTCGCCTGGCAGGCTGACGGCGAGGCCGGCTTTGGCCAGCACGTCCAGCGCCTGTTCTTTCAGGCGGCCTTTCGACGGGATCGCCAGCGTGATCATGGCGCCGTCTCCCGCAGTGCCTCGATGCGATCGAGCCAGACCGAAAAGCCTACGCCGGGGATAGGCGTCTTCGCGCCAAGCAGGGTCAGCAGCCGGTCATAGCGGCCGCCGCCGACCAGCGGCCGGTCGCCATTGTCGGCCGCGATTTCGAAAACAAGACCGGTGTAGTAATCGAGCGGGCGGCCGAAGGCGGCGTCGTAGCGGATTTTATCGGCCGGCAAGCCATACGTTTCGATCGCCTTGGCGCGGGCAGCGAACTTTTCCAGCGCGACATCGAGCGACAGCCCGGCGCCGGTGGCGAAGGACTCCAGCGCCTGGGTTGCGCCATCAAGCGGAACGTCGATCGCCAGAAAATCCTTCAGCGCGGAAAAGGCCTCGCTCGACAGCCGAACGCTGCGCAATTCGGCTTTCTCGATCAGCCGCCGGGCAATGTCGGACGGCGCGCGCCCGGCGGACGCCGACAGGCCCGCCTCTTCCATGCCGCTGGCGATATGGGCGGAAAGACCGTCCAGATCACCGTCTAGCACAAGGGCCGCGACCGGGCCGGAGAGCTGGCTGTTGCGCGGCGGGTTGGCGAGATCGGCGAGAGCCGCCTCAAGCATCGGCGCCGAGCCGAACGCACGGGCAAGGCGCATGCGCCAGCCGCGCGGCAAGCCAAGGGCAGCCAGAACCGCCTCGAAAATAGTCTGATCGCCGAGCGTGATCGCCAATGCCTGGCCAGGCAGCACCAGCGACAGCAGCGCATGCGCATCGGCCACCGAGCGGGCATCGGCTCCAGCGGTATCGCGGTCGCCAAGATCCTCGATGCCGGCCTGGAAGAACTCGTTGCCGCCTTCGCGGCGCTGGCGAAACACCTCGCCCAGGTAAGAATAGCGTCGCGGCGTGCCGGCCTGCGAGCTTATGTGGTCGAGGCAGACCGGAATGGTGAATTCCGGCCGCAGGCACAATGTCTGCCCGGTTTCGCTTTCGGTCAGGAAGATACGGCGGCGTAGATCCTCGCCGGCCATGTCAAGGAACGGGTCGGCCGGCTGCAATATGGCGACTTCGACCGCATGCGTGTTGCGGGTGGCGAAGAGGTTGGTGATGTCGGTGGAGATGGCGGGGGTGCGGGAGGTCATGGAGCGGATGGGCGCGAGGCACCCCCCTCTGGCCTGCCGGCCATCTCCCCCGCAAGGAGGGAGATCGGCAGCTTGAGGCTCAGCGCCTCTTCTTCAACGCTGGAGATTGGCGAAAGCCCACGTGACATCCAATCTCCCCCCTTGCGGGGGAGATGGCCGGCAGGCCAGAGGGGGGTGTTCAAGCGCCACCTTTCGCGCGATCAGCAGCCTGCGCCCCCAGGATCTTCCTAACCTCGGAGACCAGCTCGCCCTCCGCCACCGTCACCTGCGCCGGGCGGACGGCGCGCCATTCGGCATTGTCTGTGATTTCGGCCGACATGCGGGCGCCTTCGATCAGGTCCTTGATCTGCAGTTCGCCCTTGGCGCGCTCGTCGCCGCCCTGGATGATCGCGACCGGGCAGCCGCGCCGGTCGGCATATTTGAGCTGCGCCTTCATGCCGGCGCCGCCGAGATACATTTCGGACCGGATGCCAGCGGCGCGCAGGCTCGCCACCATCTTCTGGTAGCGGCCGAGACTGTCGGTGTCCTTGTCCATCACCAGCACGACGACAGGTGCGATCACATCCGAGGCGTCGAGCTTGCCGAGGTTCTTCAGCGCCGTCATCAGCCTGGAGACGCCAATGGAAAAGCCGGTCGCCGGCACCGGCTCGCCGCGAAAGCGCGAAACCAGACCATCATAGCGACCGCCGCCACCGACCGAGCCGAAGCGCACGATCTGGCCGTCCTCGTTGGGGATTTCGGCCAGCAGCTCGGCTTCGAAGACAGGGCCGGTGTAGTATTCGAGGCCGCGCACGACCGAGCGGTCCATGGCGATACGGTCCTCGCCATATCCTGCCGCCCTGACCAGCGCTTCAATCGTGGCGAGTTCGCCGACGCCTTCCTGGTAGATGGCATTCGAACTGACCATGGAATCCTGGCCTACCTGTGCATTCCTCGCTGTCGCGAGAAGGACTGCCTCGGCCTGCCCGTTATTCAACCCGGCGCCCTTGGCGAAGTCGCCTTCGCCTTCCTTGCCACCGTCCCAGCGGCCCGGGCCAAGCAAAAGCTTCACGCCTTCCGGCCCGAGCTTGTCCAGTTTGTCGATCGCGCGCAGCACCGTCAGCCTTCGTCCGGCATTCTCCTCGCCGCCAAGCCCGATCGCCTCCAGCACGCCATCCAGAACCTTGCGGTTGTTGACGCGAATGACGTAGTCGCCGCGCTTGATGCCGAGCGCTTCCATGACGTCGGCCATCATCATCGCCATTTCGGCGTCGGCGGCCACGCCCGGCGTACCGATCGTGTCGGCGTCGAACTGCATGAACTGGCGGAAGCGGCCGGGGCCTGGCTTCTCGTTGCGGAACACCCAGCCGGAGCGATAGCTGCGGTAAGGCTTGGGCAGGCGCTCGTAATTCTCGGCGACGAAACGGGCCGTCGGCGCGGTCAGGTCATAGCGCAGCGACAGCCACTGGTCGTCGTCATCCTGGAAGGAGAACACGCCTTCGTTCGGCCGGTCCTGGTCGGGCAGGAATTTTCCGAGCGCGTCGGTGTATTCGATCAGCGGCTGGTCTGCCGGTTCGAAGCCGTAAAGCTCATAGACCGAGCGGATCGTCGCCATCATCTTCTCGACGGCGCGGATATCCTCGGCGCTGCGGTCGGCAAAACCGCGCGGCAGCCGCGCTTTCGTCTTTTCCGATTTGTCGGCCATGAGTGAGCATCCGGTGTTTCGTGGCGTTGCGGGATAGGAAATTTCCTATTCGGCAGCGCGCGTTTCCTAACTGATGCAGCCGGGAGCGGCAAGGGTCGGCACCCAGCACCACGCTCGAACCTCCGTGAAACAAAACCGCATCGAAAATGAAACAATCCCGACACGGGTGCGGCATCGTGCCGACACAATCGTCGCCGATAAGGCGGGGTAAATGAGGGCTCGGGGCCATGGTCAGCACAGCAAGATTTTACGCTATTGATGGCGAAGCCGGCGAATTGCCCGCGCGCTTGCGCCCGGCCGACATCCACGCTCCGAAAATGGTCAGCCAGGCTGCCGGCCCGTTCGAAGTGCCGGCCGACACCGGCAAAGGCCCATCCATGCGCGACGCGTTGATGACCGGCCTGCTGGTGATCTATCCGACCGTGGCCACGGTGGTGGCGATCGTCGCCGGCCTGGTGCTGGCCAGCGCCAACGGCACCTGAAATTACTCGCTTTACCGGAAGTAGAGGGGCTACTTCGGCCTTTTGAACGCCTTCCGCTGCTTCTCGACCTCTTTGCGGCAGATGCAGCCCTCGAGATGGTCGTTGACCAGGCCCATCGCCTGCATGAAGGCGTAGACAGTGGTCGGCCCCACGAAGCTCCAGCCGCGTTTCTTCAACTCCTTCGAAATCCGCACCGAGACCGCCGTGGTCGGGTTGGCGCGCAGATGGGCGAGATCGACGATCTGCGGCCGCTCCTCCTTGCCGGGTTCGAACTTCCAGAACCAGGCGGCCAGCGAGCCGAACTCGTCGGCCATTTCGCGGGCGCGCTTGGCGTTGTTGATGGTCGAGACGATCTTGCCGCGATGGCGGATGATGCCGGCATTGCCGAGCAGGCGCTCGACATCCTTGTCGGTGAAGGCGGCGACCTTGTCGAATTCGAAATTGGCGAAGGCTTCGCGAAAATTCTCCCGCTTGCGCAGAATGGTCAGCCACGACAGGCCAGACTGAAAGCCTTCGAGGCAGATCTTTTCGAACAGCCTGCGGTCGTCGGCCACAGGCCGGCCCCATTCATGATCGTGGTAGTGCAGATAGTCGGGCAGATTGCCGTGCCAGAAGCAGCGCGCGACACCATCGGGACCGGCGAGCAGTCCGGTGTTTTCCTTGTCCATAAGCCAAAATCCGTTCGTTAACGCGCTTTTGCGCGGCATTTACTGCGGCTTTACCAGATTCCTGAACCCGGCGGTAACCACACCAAAAGGTTTACCGACAGTTCCGCATTTTACGCATTCCGATTCATGTTTCGGTTGCTGCTTGCGCGCCAATGATCGCCGAACCGGGAGGACGTTTCCACCCGTTTTGTATCAGACGATCAAGGTGCGTTACGATGAAGACAGTTCTGTTTCCCGTGCTCGGCGCCGTGGCTGTGTTTGCCGCCGGCGTCACACCCTCAACCGCCGGCGACCGCTATGCCGACAGGCCGCCGGTGATGGTGAGCCCCGACCTTTCCGCACCCTGGGTGCTGCAGCTTGGCCAGGCACCCGGCATCGTGCGCCAGAACCGCCAGGTCGTCCAGCAACAGCGGCGCCTGCGCCCGGCGCAGCCCGACCGGGTGCAGACGGCGGCGGTGCAGCCGCCGGCCAAGCGCATGGTCGCGCGTCCTCAGATCAACCCGATCTACCTGCCGCAGGAAGTCGACTATGACGGAGGCCAGAAGCCGGGCACGATCGTCATCGACACCACGCAGAATTTCCTCTTCCTGGTCGAGAAGAACGGCAAGGCAAGGCGCTATGGCGTCGGCACCGGCAAGCCGGGCTTCGAATGGTCGGGTACGCACAAGATCACCAACAAGCGCGAATGGCCGGACTGGCGCCCGCCGGCGCAGATGATCAAGCGTGAAGCCGCCAAGGGCCGCTATTTGCCGACCTATCTTGCCGGCGGCACGGAGAACCCGCTTGGCGCCCGCGCGCTCTACCTCGGCACGACCGAGTACCGCATCCACGGCACCAACCAGCCGTGGACGATCGGCGGTGCGGTGTCATCGGGCTGCATCCGCATGCGCAACGAGGACGTCGTCGACCTCTATGAACGGGTCAATGTCGGAACCACGGTCGAGGTGATATAGTAGGTCTTGCGAATCACTTGGCCGGCAAAGCAGTCCGCTTTTCGAGCCGGTTAGGGACAACGGGGGACGGGCCGTATGGGGATGCGGCCGGTCAGGAAGGGCAGCACGGGAAACCGCGCTGCCCTTTCCGTTTTTGAGCAGAAATCGAGGGCAAAGGTCACCCACGCGTCGCGCAACGGGCATAGCGGTTCGCTTTCATGCTGCCCTTTACCGCATTCTTTTGCTATCTCGGTGGCTAGTTCCACAAAAGAGTTCACCCATGCTCCTGTCCGAAGACAGCCGTTATCTCAAGGGCGGCCCGGTCGCCCAGCGCATCATCGCCGCCGTTCGCGAGGACGCCGCGATCGCCAAAGCCGAGGGTTTTCCGCCCAAGCTGATCTCGATCACCGTCGGCGACACCGATGCGGTGGATGTTTATGTACGCAACCAGCGCGCCAAGGCTGAGCTCGCCGGCATCGATTTCGAGGAACGGCGCTTTCCCGCCACCATCACGGCAGGCGAGTTGGAAGCGGCCATTCACGGCCTGAATGCCGATCCGCGCGTCACCGGCATCATCATTCAGCGGCCGGTCCCAGTGCATATCCCGATCAGGACGCTGCAGGCGGCGGTGCATCCGCTCAAGGATGTCGAAGGCATGCATCCGGCCTCGATCGGCAACATCGTCTACAACCAGCTCGATCTCGCGCCTTGCACGGCGGCGGCCTCGGTCGAACTGCTCAAGGAAACCGGCCCCGACCTCAAGGGGCTGGAAGTCGTCATCGTCGGCCATTCGGAAATCGTCGGCAAGCCGATCGCCTTCCTGTTGATGAGCGAAGGCGCGACGGTGACCGTGTGCCACCACATGACGCGGTCGGTCGCCGCCCATGCGCGACGTGCCGATGCGCTGTTCGTCGCCGTCGGCAAGCCGCGGCTGATCAAGGCCGACATGGTCAAGCCGGGTGCGGCCGTCATCGACATCGGCATCAATTCCGAAATCGGCCCCGACGGCTCAAGCCGCATCGTCGGCGACGTCGACACCGAGAGCGTCCGCGAGGTCGCCTCCTGGATCACCCCGGTGCCGGGCGGCGTCGGCCCGATCACGGTCGCCATCCTGCTGCGCAACACCATGGTCGCGCTCAGCCGCCAGCGCGCGCTCTATGAGGCGACCTACGGCACGGCGGACAGGCTCGCGGCGGAGTAAGCACAGAGCGGCGCCAGCCCCCTCACCCAGCCTCCGCTTCGCTCGGCTGACCTCTCCCCGAGGGAGAGGAGATTGTCACCGCCGGCGCAAACCTCTTCTCCCCTCGGGGAGAAGGTGGCCGCGAAGCGGCCGGATGAGGGAGACTTGCCGTTAACTCTGACAGCGGCAACGCCACGCTACTCAGCCGCAACCAGCCTTTCCTCGGGGACCCCTTCCGGCATCGGTCCGCCATAGGCCCAGTCGAGCAGTTTTATCGTGTGCACCACCGGCAGCTTGGCGGCGGAAGCGATCTGGGTGATGCAGCCGATGTTGCCGGTGGCGACGATCGAAGCCCCCGTCGCCTCGATGTTTGTCACCTTGCGGTCGCGCAGTTTGGCCGAGATTTCGGACTGCAGGATGTTGTAGGTGCCGGCCGAACCGCAGCACAAATGCCCTTCGCGCGGCTCGCGCACGATGAAGCCGGCCTTGGCGAGCAGTTCCTTCGGCTGGCGGGTGATCTTCTGGCCGTGCTGCATCGAACAGGCCGAGTGATAGGCGACGACCGTGCCCGGCTTGCGCGCCGGTTCAGGCAGGTCGAAGGTCGAGAGATATTCGGTAATGTCCTTGGCCAGCGCCGAAACGCGCGCCGCCTTGTCGGCATAGGCCGGGTCGAGCCGCAGCATGAAGCCGTAGTCCTTGATCGTCGTGCCGCAGCCGGAGGCAGTGATGACGATGGCATCGAGCCCGCCTTGTTCGATGGCGCGCGTCCAGGCATCGACATTCTGCCTCGCAGAGGCAAGCGCGGCCTGCTCGCGCCCCATATGATGAACCAGCGCCCCGCAGCAGCCCTCGCCCGGTGGCACCACGACCTCGACACCGAGCCGCGTCAGCAGCGAAATCGTGGTGTCGTTGATGGCGGGATCGAGCACCGATTGCGCGCAGCCGGTGAGGATGGCGACGCGGCCTCTTTTGCTCCCCTGCCCGGCATGGATGCCAGGTGAAGCTATCGACGATGCTGTCGGGATCGAGGCCGGCGCGAGCTTGAGCATCGCACTCAGCGGCTTCAGCGCCGGAACCTTGTCGAACAAGCCCATAAACGGCTTGCCCAGCTTCGCCAGCTTGAGCGCGGCGCGAAAACGCTGGGGATAGGGCAGCACGAAGGCCAGCATGGCGCGGGTCAGGCGGTCGAGCAGCGGCCGCTTGTAGGTCTCCTGGATATGGGCGCGGGCATGGTCGACCAGATGCATGTAGTTGACGCCCGACGGGCAGGTGGTCATGCAGGCAAGGCAGGACAGGCAGCGATCGATATGGGTGACGATCTCCTTGTCGGCCGGACGGCCGTTTTCCAGCATGTCCTTGATCAGGTAGATGCGCCCGCGCGGTGAATCGAGCTCGTTGCCAAGCGTCACATAGGTCGGGCAGGTGGCGGTGCAGAAGCCGCAATGCACGCATTTGCGCAGGATCTTTTCCGATTCCGCGACATGCGGATCGGCAAGCTGGGCAAGCGAAAAATTGGTCTGCATCGCTGATGTCCTAGGCCATTCGGCCGGGATTGAGGATATTCTTCGGGTCGAATTCCTGTTTCAGGCGCACCGCTAGTGCGGCAAGCGCCGGCGGCTGCGGCTCGAACACCGGCAGAGCGGCGCGATGCGAAGGTGCGGCACGCACCAGCGTCGCATGGCCGCCGCCATGTTTCCTCAACAGCCCGCGCAGCAGGGCGGCTTCCGGGTCGCCTTGTTCCATGCGCAGCCACACCAGCCCGCCCTGCCAGTCATAGAAGGCGCTGACGGCGGCCTGCATGCGCAGTGTCAGGACCATCTGGTGGCACTGTCCCGGCGTCATCGAGACACGCCAGACCGGTTTCTCGCCGTTGTCGGCGAAGGGCCTGCAATCGCGCACATCGCGCCAGATCAGCCGTGAGGTTTCACCGGCAATCTCCTGCAGCGGCCCGGCCTTGCCGAGCAGCGTTTTCAGCGCGGCAATACGGTAGGCAACCGACGGGCCGAAACCCTCGACACGCAGCAGCGTGGCGGCCTCGCTGCCGAGACTGCCGCCGGCGACGCGCGCGGCGATCCGCTCCGGCAGATGGGCGGCACTCGACACTTCAGCACTCGAGCCAAGCGCCAGGGCCATGGCGGCGGCAGCGGCATCGTCGAGCAAGCCACGGATGGCGAGCGTGACTTCGGTCTCGGCTGCCGGCAGCACCTTGAAGGTGACGTCGGTGAAGGCGGCCAGCGTGCCCCAGCTGTTGGCCATCAGCTTGGACATGTCATAGCCGGTGACGTTCTTGACCACGCGACCGCCCGACTTGAAGGCCTCGCCGCGCCCGGACACCACATTGATGCCCAGGATATGATCGCGCGCCGCGCCCGCCTTCAGCCGGCGCGGACCGGAGAGGTTCGCGGCGAGCACGCCGCCGATTGTGCCTTTGCCAGCTTCGCCGCCGAGCAGTGGGCCGTAGTCCATCGGCTCGAAGGCAAGCTGCTGGCCGTTTTCCGCCAGCAGCTTTTCGATCTCGGCCAGCGGTGTGCCGGCTTTTGCCGACAGCACCAGTTCAGCCGGTTCATAGAGCGTGACGCCAGAGAGTTTCGACAAGTCGAGCGTGTGTTCGGTTTGCAGCGGCCGGCCGATGCCACGCTTGGAGCCGTGGCCGAGGATTTCCAGCGGCGAGCCTTCCGCCGCTGCCCAGGCGACGGTGGAGGGGACTTCGGATGAGGTGGTCGGGGTGAAGGTGGTCATGGGCGACCCCTGTTCCTCGCCCAGCGAAGCGGGGAAGGCCACATCGGCCGCGTTTCTTCACACCCCCCTCTGTCCTGCCGGACATCTCCCCCGCAAGGGGGGAGATTGGCAGCTCGCACGACCGCGCCTTTCAAACCTTGGTGATTGGCGAAAGCCAAAACGACATCCAATCTCCCCCCTAGCGGGGGAGATGTCCGGCAGGACAGAGGGGGGTGTTCAAGCGCCGACATATCCCTCAAAACCTCGGAATGTCTGGGAACGGCAGTTTGCCGCCGGAAATGTGCATCCGCCCAAGCTCGGCGCATCGCCGCAGCTGCGGGAACACTTTTCCCGGGTTGAGCAGATGGTTGGGATCGAAGGCACATTTGACCCGCATCTGCTGGTCGAGATCGATCTGGGTGAACATTTCCGGCATCAAGTCGCGTTTTTCCACGCCCACACCGTGTTCGCCGGTCAAGACGCCGCCGACCTTGACGCAGAGCCGCAATATGTCGGCGCCGAAGCTTTCGGCCTTGTCGAGTTCGCCCGGTACGTTGGCATCGTAGAGGATCAGCGGATGCAGATTGCCGTCGCCGGCATGAAAGACATTGGCGACGCCGAGACCGTATTTTTCCGACAGCTCGCGCATGCCGGCGAGCACGCGCGGCAGCTCCTTGCGCGGGATGGTGCCGTCCATGCAGTAGTAGTCGGGCGAGATGCGGCCAACGGCCGGAAACGCCGCCTTGCGGCCGGCCCAGAAGCTCAGCCGTTCCTGTTCCGACTGCGAAATGCGGCAGGTGGTCGAGCCGTTCTTGTAGGCGATCGCCTCGACCAGCCCGATCAGATGATCGACCTCGACGCCGGGGCCGTCGAGCTCGACGATCAGCAGCGCCTCGACATCGAGGGGATAGCCGGCATGAACGAAATCTTCCGCCGCATGGATCGCCGGCCGGTCCATCATCTCCATGCCGCCCGGGATGATGCCGGCGCCGATGATGTCGGCAACGCACTGACCGCCCTGCTCGCTGGTCGGGAAGCCGATCAGCAGTGCACGTGCCGTCTCCGGCTTCTTCAGGATGCGTACGGTAACCTCGGTGACGACGCCGAGCAGCCCTTCGGAGCCGGTCATGACGCCGAGCAGGTCGTAGCCTTCCGCATCAAGGTGACTGCCCCCCAGCCGCACCACCTCGCCATTCATCAGCACCATCTCGATGCCGAGCACATTGTTGGCGGTAAGGCCGTATTTCAGGCAGTGCACGCCACCGGAATTCTCCGCGACATTGCCGCCGATCGAGCAGGCGATCTGGGAGGATGGATCGGGGGCGTAGTAAAAGCCCTCCTGCTCGACGGCGGTGGTGATGCCGAGATTGGTGACGCCCGGCTGGGCAACGACGACGCGATTGGGGAAATCGATCTCGAGGATACGGTTGAAGCGGCTCATTACCAAAAGCACCGCGTCCTCGAGCGGCAGCGCGCCGCCGGACAGCGAGGTGCCGGAGCCGCGCGGCACGACGCGGATGTTGCGGTCGTTGCAGTATTTCAGCACGCGCGAAACCTGCGCCACCGTTTGCGGCAGCACGACAACCAGCGGCAGCTGCCGATAGGCGGTCAGGCCGTCGCTCTCGAAGGCGCGCATGGAATTGGCGGCGTCGACGACGCCCTCACCCGGCACGATGATGCGCATGTCGGCGACGATCTCGTCGCGCCGGCGCATCGTGGCGTCGTCTGGTTTCGGCATGGCCAAGCCGGACATCAGCAGCCTCATTTCGCTTGACTGGTC
Organism: Mesorhizobium sp. M0848; assembly: GCF_040319805.1. NCBI lineage: Bacteria > Pseudomonadati > Pseudomonadota > Alphaproteobacteria > Hyphomicrobiales > Phyllobacteriaceae > Mesorhizobium > Mesorhizobium sp. M0848. The sequence continues at coordinate 102,961 of NZ_JAMYOM010000005.1, forward strand.
AAAATCTTTTACCAGTGAAGCGCGTTGGGTGCAAATCCTGTGGCGGCGGGGAATCCGCTTCAAGGCTGAGGCAAGCTTCCTCAGCGGCAATCTGCCGCTCTCTCACCCTCCCCTTGTGGGGAGGGTCGCGAACGAAGCGAGCGGGGTGGGGGTCCGCGCGGCGCTCTACGAGGACCACCACCCCGTCTCACGATCTTCGCTTCGCTGCGATCATGAGCCGACCCTCCCCACAAGGGTGAGCAGATCTATTCGCCGGGCGGCTTGCCGGGCTCGGAATGCATCCGGCGCACACGGCGTACGCCCCACCAGACCAGCAGGATGGCGACAGGCACCGAAGCAGCGGTAACGATCTCCGGCGCGAAGGCATGGCCGAAGATCGAGGCGCCCTTGGCGACATAGCCGACAAGGCCGACCACATAATAGGAGACGGCGGCGACCGAGAGCCCCTCGACGGTCTGCTGCAGGCGCAGTTGCAGGCGGGCGCGGTTGTTCATCGAGGCAAGCAGGTCGCGGTTCTGCTTCTCGACCTCGACATCGACCCAGGTGCGCAGCAGCGTCGTGGCGCGGGTCAGTTTTCGCGACAGATTTTCCTGCCGCTCCTCGACCGAGCGGCAGGTGCGCATTGCGGGTGCCACACGGCGCTGCAGGAACCCGCGCCATGTGTCATAACCGGGCACAGCCTCTTCCTCGAGCGCCTCCAGCCGTTCGCCGACGATGCCGTCATAAGCGCGGCTGGCGCCGAAGCGGTAAAGGCTCGATGCCGCGTCCGCCTCCAGCTCCGCCGCAAGTTCGGTCAGATCGGCCAGCAAGGTCTGGCTGTCGCGTGTCCCGGCGACCTTCATCTCCAGCGTGGTCTGCGCCAGCCGGTCTTCGATGCGGCGGGCGCGGCCGGACAAGGTCAACGCCAGCGGCAGGCCGAGCATGGCCAGCGTCCGATAGGTTTCGATGTCGATAAGCCGCTGCGACAACGCGCCGGTGCGCGCCGGGGTCAAACCGCGATCGAGCAGCAGCATGCGGGTCAGGCCATCGCCATCCTGGCGAAAATCGGTGACGATGGCGGCGTTTCCGCGCTCGACCAGCGAGTAGCACAGACTGGTCGGGTCGAAACCGGCTATCAGTTGCTCGCTCGCTTGCGTCCATTTGCGGATTTCGAGCCTGATGCCGGAGATGCAGGTTCCCGGCGGCGAAAACCCGTTGCCGAAGGGTGAGTCCTCCTGCGTCCTGCCGCTTTCGGAAAGCGGCCCTTCCCACAAATAGGTCGAGAATTCGGTGTGCCGCTCCCAGCGCAGCGAGCCCTTGCCCCATTTCATGGCATGGTGGCGGGCCTGGCGGTCGGGCGCGGCGATGCCGAGGCGCCGCGACAGTTCGGAAAGCACCGCGTGGTCGACGCCGGAGCCACCCTCCGTCATGAAGGCGAGTTGCATCAGGACGCGTGGCTTTTCGATCAGCGGATGCGGCCGGGCATGAACCTCGCCGAGTGCGCCGGGCCGCCCCTCATGCGCGGGAAAGCCCATGACGCTGCCCTTGGCGCGCGGCTGGAATTCGAGATCGGACGGGTCGTCTGACACGGCTTGTTCCCTGGGTTCCTTGAACCCTCTTGCACGTGCGTCCCTCTAGTGCCAATGGCCTTATGACGCAAACAGCAAAGTTAGCCGAAGATGATGGCATCAGGGCGAAAAATCGGCACGCTTTTGTCAATTGGATAAATAATTTGACCAGTTGGCGAGGCAGGCTCTATTCTGCGACACCGGTTCACCTTCCAGGCATTCTGTTGAGCGACATTTTTTCCAGGATCGAGCATTCGCGCACCGCCGACGAGGTGGTGCAGCAGATCGAGAGCCTCATCCTCGAAGGCGTGCTGCGCACCGGCGACCGGCTGCCGGGCGAGCGCGAGCTTGCACGCCAGTTCGACGTATCCCGGCCGATCCTGCGTGACGCCCTGAAGGCACTGGAAGGACGCGGCCTTTTGACGACAAGGCCCGGCGGCGGCACGCATGTCGCCGATGTCATCGGCCAGCTTTTCACCAAGCCGGTGACGGACCTGATCTCGATGCACCGCAAGGCAGTGACCGATTATCTGGAATACCGCCGCGAGATCGAAGGGGTCGCGGCTGAATACGCGGCACGGCGCGCCACTGCGGACGACATGGCGCTGCTCGACAAGATCATGGCACGCATGGACGATGCGCACCGGACCGGCGACTTCGACGACGAAGCCGAGATCGATGTCGAGTTCCACCACGCGATCTGCGAATGCGCGCACAACATCATCCTTTTGCACACGCTGCGCTCCTGTTACCGGCTGTTGTCGGAGGGCGTGTTCCAGAACCGGCTGCTGGTGTTCAGCGTGCCCGGCGCGCGCGACGCCCTGCTCGCGCAGCACCGCGCGATCCATGCGGCGGTGAAGGCCGGCGATCGGGATGCTGCCCGGCAAGCGGCGATGGACCACATCACCTATGTCGAACGGTCGATGGCGGAGGCCGAGCGCAGCGGCGACTGGCAGCGCGTCTCGCGGCTGAGGTTGAAACAGCGCGTCGACGCCACCGATACAGAACCAGCACGCAAACGCTCCTAGCTATCGAGACGGGAAGCCCATGAGCCAGATCCTGACCATCGCCGACCTCAAGGACCTCGCCCGCCGGCGCGTGCCGAAGATGTTCTTCGACTATGCCGATTCCGGTTCGTGGACCGAAGGCACGTATCGGGCCAACGAAGAGGACTTCCAGAAGATCAAGTTCCGCCAGCGCGTGCTCGTCGACATGGACAACCGTTCGCTGGCATCGACGATGATCGGCGAAAAAGTGTCGATGCCGGTGGCATTGGCGCCAACCGGCATGACCGGCATGCAGCACGCCAATGGCGAGATGCTGGCGGCTCAGGCTGCGGAGGAATTCGGCGTGCCGTTTACCTTGTCGACGATGAGCATCTGCTCGATCGAGGATGTCGCCTCGGTAACCACGAAGCCGTTCTGGTTTCAGCTCTATGTGCTGCGTGACAAGGATTTCGTGCTCAACCTGATCGACAGGGCAAAGGCGGCGAAATGCTCGGCGCTCGTGCTGACGCTCGACCTGCAGATTCTCGGTCAGCGCCACAAGGACATCCGCAACGGGCTTTCGGCGCCACCCAAGCTGACGCTGACGAACATCGTCGACATGGCCATCCGCCCGCACTGGTGCGCCGCCATGGCCGGCACGAAGCGGCGAACCTTCCGCAACATTGTCGGCCACGCCAAGGGCGTCGGCAACATGGCCTCGCTGGCATCGTGGACGACGGAGCAGTTCGACCCGCATCTGTCGTGGAAGGACGTCGCCTGGATCAAGGAGCGCTGGGGCGGCAAGCTGATTCTCAAGGGCATTCTCGACAAGGAGGACGCGCTGATGGCGGCCAAGACCGGCGCCGACGCGATCATCGTTTCCAACCATGGCGGGCGCCAGCTCGATGGTGCGTCGTCGTCGATCGGCGTGCTGGAAGAGATTGCCGACGCGGTCGGCGACACGATCGAAGTGCATATGGATGGCGGCATCCGCTCCGGCCAGGATGTGCTGAAGGCGCTTTGCCTCGGTGCCAAGGGAACCTATATCGGCCGGCCATTTCTTTACGGCCTGGGTGCGCTTGGCAAGGAAGGGGTTACCAAGGCGTTGGAAATCATCCGCAAGGAGATGGACATCACGCTGGCGCTGTGCGGAAAGCGTCTTGTCACCGACATGGGCAAGGACCAGCTCCGGCGCTAAGCCCGTGACCGCGTGACCACGGAGACACCGAAAAATTGGCAGAACCCGGCATCCATTTTCTCGACGCGCATGGGCCGGAAGGTGTGCGTCTTTACGCGATCGGCGACGTCCACGGCCGGCTCGACCTGCTGGCCGCCATGCATCTGCGCATCAGGGCCGAGATCGAGCAGGAGGCGCCTGCCGACTGGCGCATCATCCATCTTGGCGACTATGTCGACCGCGGGCCGGACTCGAAGGGCGTCATCGATTTCCTGATCGAAGCGCAAGAGCGCGACCCTCGTCACCTGATGCTGGCCGGCAACCACGACATCGGTTTTCTCGACTTTCTCAAGACCCCTGACCCGGAAGGGCTTTTCATCCGGTTCGGCGGCATCCAGACGGCACAGTCCTACGGCGTGGCGATCAGTGAAGGCACAAGCGTGTGGTTCGGCAAAGCCGAATCGGCCGTGCGCAAAGGACATCAGGCCCTGGTCGAGGCCGTACCGCAAAGCCACATCGACTTCCTGCGATCGCTGCCGTTCTCCGCGATTTTCGGGGACTTCTTCTTCTGTCATGCCGGCATCAGGCCGGGTAATCCTCTGGAGAAGCAAAACCCACAGGACCTGATCTGGATCCGCGACGTCTTCCACAACCACACCGACCTCTATCCGAAGATCGTGGTGCACGGCCACACCCCGGTGCCGGAGGCGGAAGTGATGGCCAACCGCGTCAATGTCGACACGCTTGCCTGGCAATCAGGCATGCTGAGCGCGCTCGTCGTCGACGGCGCGGATAAACGCATCCTGACAATGACGATCAAGGAAGCTTGAGCGTCGCGCGTCGGAGGACGCGAAAGGCGCTTCCCGCCTTTAGCGCAGCGAGGCGGTGACGCCGTAACCGTCTACGGCATTGTGGTTGTTGGCTGCGTCGGCAGCATAGATGCCGAGACCGCACAGCACGATGGCGGACAACATGGCAAAGGACAGAAGCGCTGCTTTCACGGAGGTCATCTCTGTTGAGCTTTCTGCATCTGTGCACCAGGCGGTTACCAATGCGTTGAAACGGAGAATTCGCTTCAAAGTTTCGACGATTTTGCGCTTCTAGGCATGTTCTGTATCAACGGTGTGTCGCGCGGGTCACACAAAAGGTTCATGGCCGTTGCACAGAAGATGCAGAGCGCGCGCCTTCTAGGATGGCGGGCGGACATAAGCCAAGAATGAAACGGTTTTCCCCAGGCGGTTTCACCGCCGCGTGCCAATTATGTCACGCTGGAGGGTACGGAGAGACCAACGCTCAGATGGTTGCTACCCAGGCACGGGCAATGGCGAGGCCAGCGGCATCCGCATCGGGTCCGTTGCGGGCCATTTCGCCATCGAGCTTGCCGGCCCAGTCGGGATGGCGCGCGGCGATGGTCGGGGCAAAGGACGTGCTCCAGTCCTTGACCATCGGCCGGTCGGCCTCGAAGTGAAACTGGAAACCGTAGACGGCGCGTCCGACGCGAAACGCCTGGTTCTCGGCGACATCGTTGCCGGCGAGCCGCACGGCGGCCTCGGGCAGCACGAAGGTGTCGTCATGCCACTGGAAGATCGGGAATTTCTCCGGCAGCGCCCCCAGCACCGGATCGGCCTTGGCGTCCGCCGTCAGCGATACGCCGCGCCAACCGAACTCATTGGCGCCGCCGATGCGGTTTTCGCCGCCGAAGGCACGGGCGACGAGCTGGCTGCCGAGGCAGATGCCGAGCACGGCGCGATCCTTGTCGGCAAAATCGCGGGTCAGTTCGAGCAGCGCCGGGAAATAGGGGTACTCATCGTCGGCCAGCGCATTCTGGCCACCGCCGAGCACCACCATGGCATCATGACCGGCCGCGTCGTCCGGCAGGGGATCGCCCCTGTAAGGGAGACGCAGGTCGAGATCGGCACCCGCTTCCGCAAGTGCTGCGCCGACCTGGCCGAGGCCGGTATTGTCGTAGTTCTGGACCACCAGCACCCGCATCACAAAACCCTGCTGACATGAAAAAGATGCGACGAGCGATATCATGCCGCTCGCATTGCAGCCAAGATGCGTGTCCGGAGAGAAAACTATGCCACTGCAGAACCGGGTCGATCCGTTCGGTACCATCCACGCCGTGCCTGATCGCGGCCTGTTCACCGGCAATCGCGGCATCCTCCACGATCCCGAGACGAAGACGCTCAAGAAAAAGCGCTGGGCGCTTCAGGCCTGGATCATCTGCGTCTGCCAATTCCGCGATGTGCGGCGCGAACCGATGGGCCGCAACAGGAAGGGCGGCAAAGCGGGCTGGACCGAGCTGTTCTTCCTCGACGAGGTGACGGCACTGGCTGCCGGGCATCGCCCCTGCTTCTTTTGCCAGCGCGAACGGGCCAGGGATTTCGTCAGCCGCTTCGGCGAAGCTTTCGGCATCGCCGAGCCGCGCGCGCCGATGGTCGACAGGCCGCTGCACAAGGAGCGGCTGGCCTCGGGCGGCAGGCCGCCAGTGGTTGCGGTTGAAGACCTTGCCGGCCTGCCGGACGGCGCCATGGTCGCGGATGGCGCCACGGTTTATGCTTTGCGTCGGGGCAAAACGCTGCGCTGGTCGTTTGCCGGGTATGGGCATCCCGGCGATTTCGGCCTGCTCAACGGCAAGACACTCTCGCTGCTGACGCCGGCCACAACGCTCGCCGTGCTGGGGTATGGCTTTCGGCCGGTGTGGCATCCGACCGCCGAGGCTTGACGCCGGCAGCCGGCTCGCTCATTCCTCGGCGATGCGCGCCAATTACAAGATGCAACGTCTGTTCGTGCCCGACGATCTCGCGCCGGGCATCGAGTTCGACGCCGGCCAACAGCAGAGCCACTATCTCCTGCATGTGCTGCGGCTTGGCGAAGGCGCCGAAATCCTGGTGTTCAATGGCCGCGACGGCGAGTGGTCGGCGGCCATCGCGGCGAAGACGAAAAGGTCGGTGCGACTGAAGGTGTCAGCGCTGCAGCGGCCGCAGCCGCCGCTGCCTGATCTCATCTACTGCTTTGCGCCACTGAAGCAGGGTCGGCTCGACTATCTCGTGCAGAAGGCGGTCGAGATGGGCGCCGGCGTCCTGCAGCCGGTCATCACCCAGCACACGCAAGTGGCCAAGCCGTCGATCGATCGTCTGCGCGCCAATGTCGTCGAAGCCGCCGAACAATGCGGCATCTTGGCGGTACCTCAGGTGCACGAAGCCGAAAAATTCGACCGCCTGCTGATCGGCTGGGACACAGGGCGACGGCTGATCTTCTGCGATGAGGATGCTTCGACCAACAATCCGCTGGCCGCGCTGCAGGCGGTCAAGGAAAAGAAGCTTGGGCTGCTGGTCGGGCCGGAGGGTGGCTTTACCGACGACGAGCGCAAGATGCTGCGCGCCCTGCCCTTCGTCACCGCCATTCCGCTCGGCCCGCGTATCCTGCGCGCCGACACGGCGGCGGTGGCCGCGCTCGCGGTGATGCAGGCGACAGTCGGAGACTGGTGAAACGTCATCTCTTGCAAGGGACGGTGAGCGCGGTAAGGTTCAATTCCTGTTGACCTGTGGCTCAGGATTTTTCGCTTGATCGGCTACTGACATTTCGTCCATTTAGCGCCGGCGGTTCTCCAACCGCCTCTGAGGGCTTGATCATGGCGCGCGACACAACCGATTTCCGGCCCATCGAAGGCATCGACGAACTCGTCGAGCATCTGGCCGAAGGCAACAAGCCGCGCGACAAGTGGCGCATCGGCACCGAGCACGAGAAATTCCCCTTCTATGTCGACGGCAATGCACCGGTCCCCTATGGCGGCGAGCGCGGCATCCGCGCCATCCTCGAAGGCATGCAGTCAAAGCTCGGCTGGGACCCGATCGTCGATGACGGCCGCATCATCGGCCTGGTCGAACCGACCGGCCAGGGAGCGATTTCGCTGGAGCCCGGCGGCCAGTTCGAGCTCTCCGGCGCACCGCTGGAGACGATCCACCAGACCTGCCGCGAGGGCAACGCCCATCTGGCGCAGGTGCGCGAGATCGCCGAGCCGATGGGCATCCGCTTCCTCGGCCTCGGCGGCAGCCCGAAATGGTCGCTGGCCGAGACGCCGAAAATGCCGAAATCGCGCTACGAGATCATGACGCGCTACATGCCCAAGGTGGGCACCAAGGGCCTCGACATGATGTACCGCACCTGCACGATCCAGGTGAATCTCGACTTCGAGAGCGAGGCCGACATGCGCCGCAAGATGCAGGTGTCGTTGAAGCTGCAGCCGCTGTCGACGGCATTGTTCGCCAATTCGCCTTTCACCGAAAGCCACCCGAACGGCTTGCAGAGCTGGCGCGGCGACATCTGGCGCGACACCGACAACCAGCGCTCGGGCCTGCTCGAATTCTGCTTCTCGCCCGATTTCGGCTTTGCCGACTATGTCGAATGGGCGCTCGACGTGCCGATGTATTTCGTCATCCGCGACGACCGCTATCACGACATGACCCACATCACCTTCCGCCAGTTCATGGCCGGGGCCGCGCGCAATGAAGTGCCGGACGGGCTGCCGACAATGGGCGACTGGGCGAACCATCTGTCAACGCTGTTCCCGGACGTGCGGCTGAAGCGCTTCCTCGAGATGCGCGGCGCCGATGGCGGGCCATGGCGGCGCATCTGCGCGCTGCCGGCCTTCTGGGTCGGATTGCTTTATGATGAGGCCGCACTCGATGCCGCCGAGGCGCTGACCTCGAGCTGGACGTATGAAGAAACGCTGGCGATGCGCAACGCCGTGCCGGAACAAGGCATTTCCGCACCATTCCGCAACACCACGCTGCGCGAGATCGCGCGTGACGTGATGGTCATTTCCCGCATGGGCCTGAAGAACCGTGGCAAGAAGAACCGCGACGGCTACGACGAGACCTCCTTCCTCAACACGTTGGACGAAGTCGTGGCGCGCGGCACCACCAGCGCCGAGGAGATGCTGTCGGCCTATCACACGCGCTGGGGCGGCTCGATCGAGCCGGTTTTCATGGAATACGCCTATTAACCCTCGGATCTGGGAAAGCTGACCGGCCGGCAAAAGTCGCTTCAATCGGAAGTGGAAACAAACTAGGCTTCTTCGGCGAGGATTTCCGGAGGAGAGACCAATGCCTTCCTTGTTCGACATGCTGACGCAGGCCCAGAACGGCAACGGCATGCAGGCCCTTGCCCAGCAATACGGGCTCTCTATGCAGCAGACGCAAGCGGCGGTCGCCGCGTTGCTGCCGGCCTTTTCGCAAGGGCTGCAGCGCAACACCGCCGACCCTTACGGGCTCGGCGCCTTCATGACGGCGATGGCCAGCGGCCAGCACGCCAAGTATTTCGAGGACGCAACCCGGGCCTTCTCGCCGCAAGGCGTGGATGAGGGCAACGGCATTCTCGGGCACCTGTTCGGCTCGAAAGACCTGTCTCGCGCCGTGGCCAGCCAGGCGGCGCAAGCCAGCGGCGTCAATCAGCAGATCCTGCAGCAGATGCTGCCGGCGATCGCCTCGATGGTCATGGGCGGGCTGTTCAAACAGACGACAAACCAGATGCAGGCCGCCGGCGGTTTTGGCGGCGGCGGCAACAATCCGCTCGGCGAGATCATCGAGCAGATGATGCGGCAAGGCGGCGGCATGCAGGCCCCGGCGCCGCAGCCGCGCCAGGCGCCGCCGCCCCAGGACCCGATGGACAACCCGCTCGGCAAGGTGTTGCAGGACATGTTCGGCGGCGGTGCGCCTCAGCCACAGCCGCAAAGCCAGCCGCAGCCGCAGCCCAATCCCTACGGCGACAATGCACTCGGCAAGGTGCTGCAGGACATGTTCGGCGGTGGCGCGCCTCAGCCGCAGCCGCAAGGGCGGACGCAGCCGCAGCCTCAGCAGACACAGAGCCCCTACGGAGACAATCCGCTAGGGAAAATCTTCGAGGAGATGCTGCGGCAAGGTGGCGGTGGCTTAGGCGGCATCCCCGGCGGACAGCCGGCGCCGCAACAGCCTCAAGCGCCCCCACAGCAGCGTCAGGCACCGCAGCCACAGGCCAATCCGAGCGGCAGGCCAACGAATCCGTTCGACGACCTGTTCGGCAAGATGTTCGAGACCGGCGCCCAGCAGCGTGACGATTACCAGAAGGGCGTGGAGACGATCTTCGACCAGTTCAAGCGGGATATGGATCGGCGGTAGGCGGTCTTCGCTGAGGTAGAAAGAGAAAAGCCCGGTCCTGGGAGGACCGGGCAGAATGCAGGCGGGCCGGGGGGATCCGGCAGGGAGTGGGAGCCTGCATACTCGTCAGTCGCATCGAACCCCGAAAAGGTTCACGACCTAAACAACAAGCAACAGATCAGGCCACCTTGCGGGCGATGTCCTCGATCGTTTCGACGCGATCGCTGGCGATTTCGCGCAGCATCGCCGTCGGGTCGCGGCCAAACGGCACGTCGATGGCGACGTGCAGATCGGCGCGCGTCAGGCCGATATCGGCGAGTTCGGCGTCCGACATCTCGCCAAGGCGATAAAAGGCGCGGCGGTTTTTCCAGGCGCGATAGATGTTGGAGACAGTGTTGGCCACGCGAGTCGCAACGGCCGGACGCGAGGTGATGCGCGAGGTCTCGGTGGCGAAATCGAACGTGGTCATTGTCGGTCTCCTTCAGACTCGAACGGGCAAAGCCTTGCAATCGGCGCTGGCGACAGCGGCCGTTCCGGCTTCGATTCACATGCCTTCATGTGGACAATGCCAATTTGCCATCGAGTGATTGATTAATCCAACGAATGTTTCTAATCTTTACCATCAACACTAGTGATGGATCATGTCGATGAAATCGCCGCTCGATCTCGATCAATTGCAGACCTTCATCTCGATTGCCGATACCGGCAGCTTCACCAGGGCGGCCGAAGAGGTGCACCGGACCCAGTCGGCGGTTTCGATGCAGATGCGCCGTCTGGAGGAGCGGCTCGGCAAGCCGCTGTTCGAAAAGGACGGGCGCACCAACAGGCTGACCGAGGAAGGCGACAAGCTGCTCTCCTATGCGCGGCGGCTGCTCTATCTCAACCGCGAGACGCTGGCTGCCTTCGATGACCGGCGGCTCGAAGGCACGATCCGCATCGGCACGCCCGACGACTATGCCGATCGTTTCCTGCCCGAAATCATGGCACGCTTCACGCGCTCCAATCCGCGCGTCGAACTGACCGTCATCTGCGAGCCGACGCCGGGGCTGGTCGAGCATATCAAGCGCGGCAATCTCGACCTCGCGCTGGTGACTCACAACGACGTACGTGGCCAGTCGGAGGTGGTGCGGCGCGAACCGCTGCTGTGGGTCACCTCGGCCAACCATGCGACGCATGAGCAGGAAACGCTGCCGATGGCCTTTGGCCGGCCGAACTGCATCTGGCGGCGCGCCGCCGTCGATGTGCTCGACCAGCAGAACCGCGACTATCGCATCCTGTTCACCAGCTTCTCGGCCACCGTCATCACCGCCGCGGTGCTTTCCGGCCTGGCGATCTCGGTGCTGCCGGAATGCGCGCTGCGGCCCGGCATGCGGGTGCTGGGCGAAGCCGACGGCTTCGGCGCCCTGCCCGATTGCCGCATCGGCATCATGCGCGGTCAGACGTCGCGGCCGGAGATCGTCGATGCGCTCGCCCGCCATATTTCGGAAAGCCTGGACAATATCTCCGTGCCGGTCGGCGAAGACCCCGGGACATTCGATTTCGCGGCACTGGCCTTCACCAAGCTGCGGCGAACCAAGCCGAACCAGATCCTGCCCGGCTGGTAGGCAGGCTCAGGTATGCAGGTTATGAACGGCTGGCCCGACGCAACCGCCTTGACGCGGGCGCCCAACCGTTCCCCAATCGGCCGATGAGCGACGCAGCATCCGAATCACGCACCAACGCCGCCGAATATACGGTGAGCGAGATTTCCGGCGCGCTGAAGCGCACGGTCGAGGACGTTTTCGGCAATGTGCGGGTGCGTGGCGAAATATCAGGCTATCGCGGGCCGCATTCCTCAGGTCATGCCTATTTCGCGCTGAAGGACGACCGCGCCCGGCTCGACGCCGTGGTGTGGAAAGGCACGATGAGCCGGCTGAAATTCCGTCCCGAAGAGGGCATGGAGGTGATCGCCACCGGTAAGCTCACCACCTATCCCGGCAAGTCCAACTACCAGATCGTCATCGACAATCTGGAGCCTGCCGGCGCCGGCGCGCTGATGGCGCTGCTGGAGGAGCGCAAGCGGCGGCTACAGGCCGAGGGGCTGTTCGATGCCGGCCGCAAGCGGTTGCTGCCATTCATGCCGCGCATCATCGGCGTCGTCACCTCGCCGACAGGATCCGTCATCCGAGACATCATCCACCGCATCAAGGACCGCTTTCCGCTGCACATCCTGGTCTGGCCGGTGCGTGTTCAGGGCGAGATGTCAGGCGCGGAAGTGACTGCTGCGGTCAACGGCTTCAACGCGCTGGCATGGGATGGCGCCATCCAGCGTCCCGATCTGTTGATCGTGGCGCGTGGCGGCGGCAGCCTCGAAGACCTCTGGGGCTTCAACGACGAGGCGCTCGCCCGCGCGGTTGCCGCTTCCGGCATTCCGGTGATCTCGGCTGTCGGCCACGAGACCGACTGGACGCTGATCGACCTCGTTGCCGATGTGCGGGCGCCGACGCCGACGGGTGCGGCCGAAATCGCTGTGCCGGTGAAGGCGGACCTTGAAGCAACGCTTGCCAGCCTCGGTGCGCGGCTGAAAGCGGCGGTCCTGCGCAATTTCGAGCGCAAACGGCAGGCTGCTCGTGCGGCGGCCCGCGCACTGCCTTCGCCCGACCAATTGCTGGCGCTGCCGCGCCGACGCCTCGATGAGGCGACATCCAGGCTCGGCCGGGGCCTGTTGGTCTCCACCGAACGTAAGCGTGCAAGGTTTTTTGCCGTAAAGCTGACACCGGCAATGCTGTCGCAGCGCATTGCCGAGGCGCGGCGCACCAACGAACGCAATCTTTTGCGAGCACAAGGGGCATTGCGAACGTTGGCAAGAGCCCGGCGTGCGGAGCTTAACCGAGCGGCGGATCAATTGCCAAAATGTGCCAGGGCATCGCTGCAGCGGCACAAGCAGCAATTGACCATGCTGCAAGGCCGCATCACGATCGAGCCGACGGCACGGCGGCAACGCGTGCAGAGGGATTTGCTGACAGCTTTGACAAGACGCGGCACGCAAGCAGTGGTGCTCAGGCTGGAGCGCCTGCGCGGCCGCGTCGTCCAGGCCGACAGGCTGATGGCAACACTGTCGCACAAGGCCGTCCTGGCGCGCGGCTTTGCGCTGGTGAGGGATGCGGATGGCGCGGTGATCAAGCAGGCTGCCGATGTGGCGTCGGGAATGGCGCTTTCGCTCGAGTTCGCCGACGGCACCGCCGATGCGGTGGCGATCAGCGGCACGGCAAAACCGAAAGCCGTGGCCAAGCCGGCGGCCAAGGCCAAAGAGCCTGGCAATCAGGGATCCCTGTTCTGACACCATGACCGACAATCCGCATCATCTGACAACGCCCTCAGGCAAACCGCGCGCGCGGAATTTCGGCATCGGCTTCGACGGGCGGCCCGGACCGTTCAATGCGATCACCGACGTGCCCGGCGTGGCTGTCGGCTATGCGACGCTGATCTCGGGCGATGGCGCGCTTGTCGTCGGCGGGGGACCAGTGCGCACCGGCGTGACCGCGATCCTGCCCAGGCCGCTCGCCGACCTCGCCACGCCGGTCTTCGCCGGCATCTTCAGCCAGAACGGAAACGGCGAACTGACCGGCTCGCACATCGTCGAGGAAACCGGGGCTTTCAACTTCCCGATCACCATCACCAACACGCATTCCTGCGGTGTTTCACGCGACGGCACGCTGCGCTGGATGCAAAGCGTGCTGCCGGCAGCGCTCGACAGCGGCTGGGGGCTGCCGGTGGCGGCGGAGACCTATGACGGCTTCCTCAACGACATCAACGGTCACCATTTGACGTCAGCGCATGTTGCGCAGGCCCTCGACGGCGCCGCCGGCGGACCGATCGAGGAAGGCAGCGTCGGCGGCGGTACCGGCATGATCACTTTCGGCTTCAAGGCCGGCTCCGGCACCGCATCGCGCATCGTCGAATGGCACGGCCGTGCCTACACCGTCGGCGCCTTCGTGCAGTCTAATTTTGGAAAACGGCGCAATATCACCATTCGCGGCCTGCGCGTCGGGCCGGAACTCGTCGAGCCGGCGGTCCGCGAAGGCACACCGCGTGCTGAAAAGGGCTCGATCATTGCCGTCGTCGCCACCGACGCACCGTTCCTGCCGCATCAGATGAAGCGGCTGGCCCGCCGGGTGCCGCTCGGCGTCGCCATGACCGGCGGCTTCGGCTATCACAGCTCAGGCGACATTTTTATCGCCTTCTCAACCGCCAATGCGAGCGCAGCGCTGGCGCCCTCCGGCCGCATCGCCAGCGCCAATTTTATTCCGGACACCGATATCGATCCGTTTTTCGATGCGGTGATCCAGACCGTGGAGGAAGCAATCCTCAACGCGGTGGTTGCCAACGACGATATGACCGGACGCGACGGAAATTTCGTGCCGGCGCTGCCGAAGGCGTGGCTGAAGGAGAAGTTTGGCTGAAGACAAAAACGCGGGCCAGAAGCCCGCGCTGGAACAACGTCGCCGCTATGCGATCATTCCGCGGCTTTTCCGGGGGGCTGCTGGCTTTCCTCGGCCTCGGCGGCTTCCTCAAGCCGGGATGCGATAAGTTCCTGGATATCGCCGACTTCTTCCTGGATGTCCTCCAGCGGGATGCCGACCTCGGCCGCCTCGGCGGCGCACTCCTTGGCCAGGGTTTCGGCCTGCTTGTCGATCCTTGCCTGGGAGGACTGGCAATGGACCTTTTCGCCGATCCATCCCCGCAAGAATTCGATGGCGTGTTCACTCATACTGCTGTTCCCTGGCGGCAAAGCCGGTTGGTAATCATAAACGTCGACATCCCGCAAAGGATGCATGTCCCCATTCCAGCCGAGTCGCGGTCGGCCGGCAAGCCAATGCCGTCCAAGGTCCACAGAGCCATAGGAAATCGAGGGGTCAAGAGCATTTTCTGATTCTGGAGGAGTCGGTACCGTTGGCTAGGTCACGCCCAGCGCTGCGCCACTGTTTCTATTTGCTTTTTTCCGGTTTCCGAGCCGATTTCCGTCACAATAGATGGCGCAACATACTACACATTCACAGTTGCTTCGAGGTGTGGCCCTCGAGCGCGCGGGTCGAAGCCGCCGCTATATAGTGACATCCTCCTGCAATGTCGACTCCGCTCGCCATGCTGCTTCTTTCCGCCGCGCCGAAGGCTCCGCAACGGACCAAGAGCAAGTGACGATGGACGCGAACGGGGTGGAGCAAGCCTCGGCGGAATCGCTCAGACGGGCACAGCCACCACCGCCGCGCAGTCGCCGGCCTTGACCAGCCCGGGGAAATGCCGCGCCGCCAGCATGCCCGACATTTTTGCCTGGATCTCCTGCGGGGCGATGCCGGTGCGGCCGGTGGAATGGATGCGCGCCAGCACCGCGCCCTTTTCGACGGGTTCACCGAGATCGACCATGGTTTCGATCATGCCGTCATCTTCGGCGAAGGAGAAACAATCGCCCGATGGCATATCCAACCACTGGGTTGAGGTCTTCTCCACCGCACCGGCGACAATGCCGGCGTGGCGCAGCACGTTGAGAATGCCGTGCCGCGCGATCCGCACGGTTTGCGCGCGCGACGTGCCGCCGCCGCCAAGCTCGGTGCTGACGAAGACCTTGCCCATCTCCTCGGCTGCCGTGTCATACATGCCGATGGCGTCGATTTCGATCATGCGCATCGAGAACGGGGCGGCGAAGGCTGCGACCGCGTCGAAGGCTTTCTGTTCCAGCGCCTTGTCGGGCAAGGTGTGCGCGGCGCAGAACGGCACGAAGTCCAGCGTCTTGCCGCCGGAATGGAAGTCGAACACGATGTCGGCGCGGGGGAGCAGCTCACGCTGGAAATAGTCGGCGATCTTTTCGGTCACCGTTCCGTCCGGCCGGCCGGGAAAGCTGCGGTTCATGTTGCCCTTGTCGATCGGCGAGGTGCGCTTGCCGGCACGGAAGGCCGGATAGTTCATTGCCGGCACGATGATCACCGTGCCGCTGACATCTTTCGGGTCGAGCGTGCGGGCGAGATCGTAAAGGGCCAGCGGTCCCTCATACTCATCGCCATGGTTGCCCCCGGTCAGCAGCGCTGCCGGCCCGTTGCCGTTGCGGATGACGCAGATCGGGATCATCACCGAGCCCCACGCGGAATCGTCGCGGCTGTAGGGCAAGCGCAGGAAACCGTGCTGGATGCCGTCGCGGTCGAAATCGACGGTCGGCGCGATCGGCGACGGGCGGGTGCTGGACATCGGGCTCAATCCTTCACCGCCAGCTTACGCGGCACATTGGCCAGGCACTCTACACCGGTTTCGGTGATCAGGATGGACTCGGTGATTTCCAGTCCCATCGTTTCCAGCCACAGGCCGGTCATGAAATGGAAGGTCATGCCGGGCTTGAGTTCGGTGCGGTCGCCGGGACGCAGGCTCATCGTGCGCTCGCCCCAGTCCGGCGGATAGGACAGTCCGATCGAATAGCCGGTGCGGTTGTCCTTGATGATGCCGTATCGCTTGAGGACACCGAAGAAGGCGTTGGCAATGTCCTCGCAGGCGTTGCCGGGTTTCGCCGCGGCCAGCCCCGCTTCCATGCCTTCCAGCGTCGCCTTCTCGGCATCGAGGAATTCCTGCGTCGGCTTGCCGAGGAAGACGGTGCGCGACAGCGGGCAGTGATAGCGATTGTAGCAGCCGGCAATCTCGAAGAAGGTGCCCTCGCCCCGCTTCATCGGTCTGTCATCCCAGGTCAGATGCGGCGCCGAGGCATCGGCACCCGACGGCAGCAGCGGCACGATCGCCGGATAATCACCGCCGATACCGTCGACGCCGCGCGTGCCGGCATCATAGATTTCGGCAACGAGATCGCATTTGCGCATGCCGACCTCGATCTTGTCGAAGATGCGCTGGTGCATCGCTTCGACGATGCGGGCCGCCTTGCGCATATAGTCGATCTCGGTCGGGCTCTTCACCGCACGCTGCCAGTTGACCAGCGCGGTGGCATCGACAAAGCGGGCATTGGGCAAATGCTTCTGCAGCGACGCGAAGGCGGCCGCCGAGAACCAGTAATTGTCCATTTCGACGCCGACTGTCAGCTTGCCCCAGCCGCGATCCGCAAGCACGCTCGCCAAAAAATCCATCGGGTGGCGCTCGGTCGACTGCACATAGTGGTCGGCATAGCCGACGATGTTGTCGTGCGCGAGATAGGCGGTGCGCTTGGCGCCGTTGGCGTCCTGGCCGCGGCCGTACCAGACCGGCTCGCCCGAAGGCGGCACGATAACCGCCTGGTGCACATAGAACGACCAGCCATCATAGCCGGTCAACCAGGCCATATTGGAAGGATCGCTGATAACAAGAAGATCGACGCCCTTCACCTCCATGGCTTTGCGCGTTTTGGCGAGACGATCCGCAAATTCGCCGCGCGAGAACTTCAGGTTCGGTTGCATTGTTCTTGGTCCTCGTTTGTTGGGCCTTGCGGCCGGTATCAGCTTTGAATCCAACTCGTCGTTCTTGTTTGAGAGTGATCTCTGGACAAAACGGAAACTGTTTGTCCGAGAAAACCTGTTCCCACTTTTCCGGATCACGCTTTGGCCAGCATCAGCTTTCGAAAATCGTTCCGGAGTTGGCCACCCTCGCGCGATCTCGAGCGAGCGTGGCGATCGCCGTGTCCTGGACGCCAGTGCCGGTGAGGTCGGCGATGGTGATGTCGCTGGCCGAGCGCCGGCCATGTTTTTCGCCGGCGATGATCTGGCCGAGTTCGGTCACCTCTTCCTCGGCGGCCATCACGCCCGCCGCGATGGCATGGTGCAGCTCACCCAACCGCCTTGTCTGGCGGGCACTGTCGGCGACATAGAGATCGGCCATGCGCAGGATTGCCGGCGCGATCTCGTTCTTATGCTCGGCGTCGGAACCCATCGCGGTGATGTGCTGGCCGGCGGAAACGAATCCCGCCTTGATCAGCGGCTCGGTCGAAGGCGTGGTGGTGACGATGATGTCGGCGCCGGCGACCGCGTTTGCCGCGTCGGATTCAGCGCGCACGACGATGCCGATCTTTTCGCGCAGGGCTCCGGCGGTCGCCTCGGCCTTTGCCGCATCGCGCGCCCAGATGCGCGCCTCGGCAATCGGCCGCACCAGCATGAGGGATTCCAATTGCAATCCGGCCTGGACGCCGGCGCCGAAGATCGCGGCAACGGACGAGTCCTGCCGCGACAGATGTTTGGCGGCGACGGCGCCGGCGGCAGCCGTGCGGACGTCGGTGAGATAGCCATTGTCGAGCAACAGCGCCTCGACTAGGCCGGTCTTGGCCGAAAGCAGCACCATCATGCCGTTGACGCTGGGCAGGCCGAGCTTCGGATTGTCGAAGAAGCCGGGGCTGATCTTGATGGCGAAGCCGTCAATGCCCGGCACATAGGCTGTCTTCACGTCGACCTCGCCGTGGTACTCGGGAATGTCGAGCCGCAGGATCGGCGGCATCGCCACCGGCAGGGTAGCGAGCGCGCGGAAAGCGTTTTCAATGCAGGCGACGGCATCGAGATCGAGTGTCACGATCGCCCGCAACTCTTTCTCGGTAAGGATGGTCATCCGGCTCATGCGGCGCGCTCCGGAGTGGCAAGCTCTGCAAAGGACAGCGTTCTGTCACACCCCCCTCTGTCCTGCCGGACATCTCCCCCGCAAGGGGGGAGATTGGACTTCATCTTTGCCTTCGCCAATCTCAGACGCCGCAAGAAAAGCGGCAGCATCGAAGCTGCCGATCTCCCCCCTTGCGGGGGAGATGTCCGGCAGGACAGAGGGGGGTGTGAAGAAACTCGGCGTGAAAGACGTTTCATCCGGCGCGACCCGCATTTATCGAAGTGTCACCGCAGACGATTTTCCGATGCAGCTCCATATCAATGTTTCGGCCAGAAAGAAGCACAACCACCGGCCCGTTCGCCGTAATCTTGCCGGCGAGCAGTGCGGCGATGCCGACCGCGCCGGCGCCCTCGACGATCTCGCGCTCCTGCGCATAGGCGTGGCGGATGCCGGCGGCGATCTCGTCTTCGCTGAGCAGGACGACATCGTCGAGCAGGTCGCGGCACATGGCGAAGGTCAGCCGGTTGTCGAGGCCGATGCCACCACCGAGCGAATCCGCCAGCGTCGGCAATTCTTCCACCAGCACCGGCTGGCCCGCATCGAGGCTGGCCTTCATCGCCGCGCCACGCGCCATCGAGACACCGACGACTTTTGTCCGGGGGCTGACGCCTTTGATGGCTGTAGCAACCCCTGATGCGAGCCCACCGCCGGAGATCTGGGCCAGAACGAGGGCGGCATCCGGGACCTGCTCGATCATCTCAAGCCCGAGCGTGCCTTGCCCGGCGATAATGTCGGGATGGTCGAAGGGCGGCAGCATAACCAGCCCCTCTTGCGCCACCAGCCGATCGACCTCCTGCTGGGCATCGTCCTGGCTGTCGCCGACGATGCGGACTTCCGCGCCAAGCCGGCGGATCTCGTCGAGCTTGTTGCCGGGCACCAGGCGCGACATGCAGATTACGGCGCGCATGCCCTCAAGCTTCGTCGCATGCGCCAGCGCGCGGCCGTGATTGCCGGTCGAGGCCGCGACCACGCCCCGCGCCTTCTGTTCGGCGTTCAACGAGGCGACGGCGTTCGAGGCGCCACGCAGCTTGAAGCTGCCGGTGGTCTGGCGATGCTCGAGCTTGAGGTGAACGGGGACGCCGAACTGTTCCGAGAGGCTGTGGGACAAGACGGTTGGCGTGCGCTCGACTTTACCAGCGATACGCTCACGGGCGGTACGGATGTCGGTGAGAATGACGGCGGGCATCACGAAACGCCCCCCTCTGGCCTGCCGGCCATCTCCCCCTCAAGGGGGGAGATTAGCGGCTGCAACACCTTCGCCAATTGTCGATGTTGCAGGAAGAGCGGTGACGCATGAACTGCCAATCTCCCCCCTTGAGGGGGAGATAGCCGGCAGGCCAGAGGGGGGTGCTCGCTCACACTGGACATAATCTTACTGAACCAAGGGCAACGTCATCAGCCGCCCGAACTCAGGATGCGGCGCCTCATCCCCGCACAATCTCAGGCAGTTCCAGGCGGTCGCCTGGTTGCTGGTCACCACGGGACGTCCAATAGAATTTTCCATGCCGGTGACCGCGAGGGCGCTACGCAGCGCCGTGCACGACACGAACAGCGCATCGGCGCTGGCGTCGGTCGCTTCACGCGCCAGGTCGACAAGCGTTGCCGGTGCGATGCGTGCCATCTCGCGGTCGTCCTCGAAGCCGAGGCAGGTGAAGCTGACGATCTCGAAGCCGCGCGCGGCGAAATAGGCGGCCATCGGCCTGGATGTCTCGACCGTGTAGGGAGTGAGAATGCTGATCTTGTTTGCGCCCAGAGCACGCAGCCCGCGCACGCCCGCCATCGGCGGTGTGACCACCGGCACGCCGGGCTTTGCGACCTGGATCGCCGCCTCGATCTCGGCATCGCCGATCACCACCGAGGCCGAAGTGCAGGAATAGCAGATGGCATCGAGCTTCTCGTCCGGCAGGATCAGGGCCGCGCCCGCCGTCAGCGCCGGCTGCATCTTGCGCAGGTTTTCAGGCGTCGTCGGGTTGGCATAG
Source organism: Mesorhizobium sp. M0848 (assembly GCF_040319805.1). Taxonomy (NCBI): domain Bacteria; kingdom Pseudomonadati; phylum Pseudomonadota; class Alphaproteobacteria; order Hyphomicrobiales; family Phyllobacteriaceae; genus Mesorhizobium; species Mesorhizobium sp. M0848. Next base: position 123,376 of record NZ_JAMYOM010000005.1, read on the forward strand.
GGAATGCGCGCGACATAGACGCCGACCCGCTCGCCCGCCACCATGCGGCGGAAATCCGGTTCGCTGGTATGGTCGGTGGCCAGGATAATCAGGCCGACGCGCCGCTCCAGCGGGCGCGCATCCAGCGCCGACCGTTTCGGGTAGACCTTGATCTCGGGCAAGGGTTTCATCGGCTACCTCTCGATCTTGCCGTAGCGGCGTTCCAGCCAGCGCAGCAGCACGACCGAAAACAGACTGATGACCAGGAAGAAAGCACCGACCAGGGTGATCGGCTCGATATAGCGATAGTAGGTGTTGGCGACGCTTTTGGCCTGGTTCATCAGTTCCAGCACGGTGATTGCCGACAGCAGCGGCGTTTCCTTGAACATGGCGATGAAGTAATTGGCGAGCGCCGGTATCATCGGCGGGATAGCCTGCGGAATGATGATGTTGGTCCAGGTCTGCGTGGCGCTCAGATTGCACGCCTTGGCCGCTTCCCACTGGCCGCGCGGCACATTGTCGATGCCGGCGCGATAAACTTCCGCCGTGTAGGTGCCGTAGTGCAGCCCGAGCCCGATGACACCGGCGACCAGCGGCGGCAGCAGGATGCCGATGTCGGGCAGCACGTAGAAAATGAAATAGAGCTGCACCAGCAATGGCGTGCCGCGGATGAACTCTGCGAGGAAGCCGACCGTGCGCGACAGCGCTTTGTTGGGCGAGCGGCGCGCAAGCGCAATGCCAAGCCCGACGATCGCCGCCAGCACCGAGCCGAGCAGCGTCGCCAGGATGGTGATCTTCACCCCCTGGATCAGCGTCGGCATGATTTCCCAGACGAAGTTCCAATCCCACTCCATCAGCAAGCCCAATTTGTCAGAAGGGAATTGGCCATCAGGCACGCACCCCATCGAGGCCGCGCGCCATGCGTCGTTCCAGCGAGCGCACGCCCCACGAGATGAGCAGGGCGAGGACGAAATAGATGATCAGGATGGTGGTGAACGGCACCAGGGTGTTGCCGGTCTGGGCGCGCACCACCTGCGCCTGGAAGGTCAGGTCGGTGAGCGAGATCAGCGACACCACGGCGGTCGCCTTGAGCAATTCGATGGCATTGTTGCCAAAAGTCGGCAGCATCACCAGCAGCGCCTGCGGCAGGATGATGTGGCGCATGCCTTGCCAGCGGCCGAGATTGAGCGCTGTGCAGGCCTCATACTGTTCGCGGCCGATCGACTGGATGGCGCCACGCACCACTTCGGCGGCATAGGCGCCGACATTGAGGCCGAGCGCCAGCACGCCGGCCTGCAACGGGGTCAGCGAAATGCCGATGAAGGGCAGCACGAAATAGGCCCAGAACAACTGCACGAAGATCGAGGTGCCGCGGAAGAATTCGATGTAGGCGGTAGCCAGCGCGCGCAGCACGAAGAAACGCGACAGCCGCCCCATTCCGGCAAGAAAGGCCATGAACAGCGCAAGCACCGACCCCATCAGCGTCAGCTCGATGGTGACAAGCGCTCCCTGCAATATCAGGCCGAAATAGCCGGACCACTGGGTCATCTAATGTACTGTTCCACCTGGACGTTTGGTCGAAGCCCCCTCACCCGGCCTCCGCTACGCTCGGCCGACCTCTCCCCGGCGGGGAGAGGAGACCACCAGCGTCGGCGCCAGCCTCTTCTCCCCAGCCGGGAGAAGGTGGCCCGAAGGGCCGGATGAAGGGGTCTTCCTTACTTCACTTCGCCGCGCAGAGCTTGTCGCGGCTGGTCGACATCGCGGCCGCCGCCGAGAAGCCGTAGGGCTCGATGATCTTGGCGAACTCGCCTGATTTCTTCATCTTGGCCAGTTCTACGTCGAAGGCGTCGCGCAGTGCCTCGTCGCCCTTCTTGAAGGCGGCGCCGTCGCAATAGACCGGTGCGCCCTGCACCGGAGCGATGACTTCGAGGTTCGGATCGTTGGCCTTCTTGACCAGATCATTGATCGACAGGACGGGCAGCGAATAAGCGTCGATGCGGCCATCCTGAAGCATCTTCACGCCGCTCTGGCCATCCGGCACGACGATGACGCGATCGCGTGGCACGCCGGCATTGAGGGCGAGCTTCTCCTCAGTGCCGCCGCCCGGCGCACCGATGGTCGCAGTCGTATCCTTGGCGACATCCTCATAGCTCTTGAAGCCCTTCGGATTGCCCTTCTTCACCAACATCGCCTCGGCATCGCAAAGCACCGGCTCGGAATAGACGACGGCGGCGCAGCGTTCCGGCTTCATGAACAGGCCGGCGGTGACGACATCGAAGCGACCGGCCTGCAGGCCAGGGATCATGGCGCCATATTCGGAGATCGAAGCGGCGACGTCGGCGACGCCGAGCCGCTTGAATATCTCGCGGGCCACATCAGGCGCGGCACCCGAAACCTTGCCGTCGGCGGCGACCGCCGTATAGGGCGGCTCGTTGGCGATGGCGAGGCGGGCGAAACCTTGCGCCTTGAGCTGTTCGAGCTTGCTGTCATCGGCCGAACCCACGTTCGAGGCGGCCAGCACCGCCGCCAACGCAAGGCTGGCGACGCCAGCCAGAATGCCAAGTTTTTTCATTGTTCCCAACTCCTTGTTTCTTGTCTTGCTTTGTTACGAGGCGGCTCTCGCCACCTCGGGACGACTTCGTCGCCTTGGGCATTGCGGTCAGACGCGATGTCCGGCCGCGATGATCTTCTTCAGGAAGCCTTGCGTGCGCTCCTGCTTGGGATTGCGGAAAATCTCGTCGGGCTTGCCCTCCTCGACGATCCTGCCACGATCGAAGAACAGCACCCGGTCGGCGAAATCATGGGCAAAGCCCATCTCGTGGGTGACCAGCAGCATGGTCATGTCGGTCTCGGCGGCAAGCTTGCGCATGACGTTCATCACCTCCTCGACCAGCTCCGGATCGAGCGCCGACGTCACCTCGTCGAACAGCATGATCTTTGGCGACAGCGCCAGCGCCCGGGCGATCGCCACGCGCTGCTTCTGCCCGCCGGAAAGCTGTGCCGGCATGCTTTTCGCCTTGTCGGCCATGCCGACCATCTCGAGCAGTTCCATCGCCCGCTTTTCGGCGGCCGCACGCGGCGTGCCCTTGGTCAGCATCGGCGCCAGCGTGACATTGTCCATGACGCATTTGTGCGGAAACAGGTTGAACAGCTGGAAGACCATGCCGATCTTCTGGCGCATCCTTGTCAGGTGTCGCTCATCGGCGGGCAGCAACTGGCCGTTGCGTTCCATGTGATAGAGCTGCTCACCGTGGATCTGGATATGACCGCCATCGATGCGCTCCAGCGTCATCAGGATGCGCAGGATTGTCGTCTTGCCCGAGCCCGACGGGCCGATCAGTGCCAGCTTTTCGCCAGGCATGACCTGCATCGACAGGCCGTCCAGCACTTTGAAAGTGCCGAAGCTTTTTGAAATGGCGTCGATCTTGATGATGGGCGTGGGCACTGCAGTTCCCCGTCCTGGAGAGGTCTATGCTCTTAACGATGCGGAACGCGCCAAATCATGTCAATTGAGAAAATAATATCATGACAATTATTTCTGATTCCGCACAATTTCCGAGCAACCCCAGCCTAGATAGCGAGCAGCAGGTGTTCCGGATCGCCAAGCAGCAGCTTGGTGACAACGCCGAGGCCGGCGCGCAGTTCCCCCTCGGTGGTCGAACCCAGCGAGATACGCACCGCCGGATGCCACGGCGCAGCCGAAATACGGAAGGACGTGCCGGGTGCAATCGCCACACCCTGCAGGCGGGCCTGGGCGACAAAGCTTTCCTCGGCGCGGTCGGCCGGCAGTTGCAGCCAGACATGCAGCCCGTCTCGCCGGGCGCGATAGCCGACCCCCGCCAGCACTTGCGCTGCAATATCCTGCCGGCGCCGCAAAGCCGCGCGCTGCCAGTGGACAAGCTCCATCGCCGTCCCGTCGGTCACCCATTTTGTGGCGATCTCGGCCACCAGCGGCGTCGCCATCCAGTTCGAAACCAGATGCCGGTTGGCGACGGCGGCGACATAGCGGTCGGGTGCGACGAGATAGCCGATGCGCAGCCCGGGCACGGTGATCTTGGTGAAGGAGGTGACGTAGAGCGTGCGCTCCGGCGCGAACGCGGCAACCGGCGGCGGCCGGTCTTCGACCAGCGGACCGAGCACATCGTTCTCGATGATAGCGATGTCGTGCTTGCGCGCAACCGCCGCGATCTGCTCGCGCCGCGCCGCATCCATCAACGTCGCCGTCGGGTTGATCACCGAGGGCTGCACGAAGACCGCGCGGATGTCGGAAAGCCGGCAGGCTTCGTCCAGCGCTTCCGGGATCAGGCCGTTGTCGTCGATCGGCAGGCCTTCCAGGTTGAAGCCGAGATAGCGTGCCAACGGCACCAGCGTATGGTGGCCGATCGCCTCGGTGGCGACCGTCGAGCCCGGCGGGGCGACACTCATCAGCGCTACCGTCATGCCGGCGGTGGCGCCGTTGGTCAGGCTGATGTTCTGCGCGGAGGTGTCGAGACCGCACAGTTTCAGCCATTCGACCGCCACCGCGCGGTGGCGCGGAAACACCATGTTGGGCCGAAACGACAGTGCCGAACTCGACGGCAGGTTCTCGGCCAGCCAGCCCAGCGCCTGCTTCAGCCGCTCCAGATGCATCGGCTCGCAGACCGGCTTCAGGATCGACAGATCGATGACTTCGCCGAGCCGCTCCGGCAGATAGGGCGGTTCCGGCTCGCGGCGCTGCGTCTGGACGAAGCTGCCGCGGCCGATCTCGCCCGAAATCAGCCCGCGGCGGATCAATTCCTCATAGGCGCGGCTCACCGTCTGCACAGAAAGCTTGAGGTCGTCGGCCAGACGTCGATGGGTCGGCAGCCGCGCGCCATTGGCGAGGCGCCCGTCATGGATGGCGCGCGCGAACTGGTCGGCCAGCGATTGATAGGCCGGGCGCCGGATGAGCGCGGGATCGGGTTGCCACAATGTCATGACTTATTAGAGATCGAAATCAGTGCAATTGACAATCGAAATAATGCGCCGTCATGGTACTCGGACGAAAAGTGAGCTCTGATGACATCCGCGAAACTCGACCCGATCGACCTGAAAATCCTCGACGCCATCCAGCGCGACGGACGCATCACCAAGTTGGCGCTGGCCGAGCAGGTCGGCCTGTCGCCGACGCCGTGCTGGATGCGGCTGCGCAAGCTGGAGAAGGCCGGCATCGTCTCGGGCTATCACGCCAGGATCGCCATGCGCGTCGTCGCACCCGTTGCCACCGTCCTGATGGAGGTGACGCTGGCAAACCACCGCCAGGCCGATTTCGACCGCTTCGAGCGCGTCATCCGCGATGTTCCCGAGATCGTCGCCTGCTGGTCTGTCGGCGGCGGCGTCGACTATGTGGTGAAGGTGATGGCGCGCGACATCGACGCCTATCAGCGGCTGGTCGATGGCTTGCTCGAACGGGAAATCGGGATCGACCGCTACTTCACCTACATCGTCACCAAGACGGTGAAGGACGAGATCGCGCTGCCCATAGCCGACCTGCTGCCGGCGTCGGCTTAAGGCGGAGAGATCATCTGTCGGGGCGGGACAAAAGAGAGAGTCTCTCTCCTTCGAGGCATCCAAACAGCCTCTCTATCTGCATCGGGCGGATAGTCTTCCCGCATCAGTCCGAACCGGGAGGTCTCGACCATGTCCGCGCATTTCGCCCGCTCGCATCGCCATGAAGCGCTCGACCGCCTGACCGACCGCCGGCTGCTGCGTGAACTCGCCTATGTCGATGGCCACTGGACGGCAAGCGAAGCCGCTGAAAGCTTCGAGGTCACCGATCCGGCCACCGGCACGACTGTCGCTTTCGTCGCCGCGCTAGATGCACGGCAGACGACAAAGGCGATCGATGCCGCCGCACGCTCCTTTCCGGCATGGCGGTCGCTGTTGCCGCAGGAGCGCTCCAAAATCCTGCGCAAATGGTTCGAGTTGATCATCGGCGCCAAGGATGATCTGGCTCTGCTGATGACGCTGGAACAGGGCAAGCCGCTGCAGGAATCGCTGGGCGAGATCGACTACGCCGCCTCTTTCATCGAGTGGTATGCCGAGGAAGCAAAACGCCTGAACGCCGAGAGCGTCACCAGCCATCTGCCGAACGCCGAAATGATCGTGCGGCGCGAGCCGCTCGGTGTCGTCGGCATCGTCACGCCGTGGAACTTTCCGTCGGCGATGCTGACCCGCAAGGCTGCGGCAGCCCTTGCCGCCGGCTGCACCATCGTTGCGCATCCGTCCTCGGAAACACCGCTGTCGGCGCTGGCGCTGGCCGAACTCGGTGAGCGCGCCGGCCTGCCCGCAGGCGCCTTCAACATCGTCACCGGCAAGGCTTCGACCATCGTCGGGCGGATGTGCGAAGACCCGCGCGTTCGCGCCATGAGCTTTACCGGCTCGACCGAGATCGGCCGGCTGATCGCCGCGCAGAGTGCTGCGACCATGAAGCGGCTGGTGATGGAGCTTGGCGGCCATGCCCCGCTGATCGTCTTTGCCGATGCCGATCTGGACAAAGCGGTTGATATCGCCATCGACGCCAAATTCGCCACGTCGGGCCAGGACTGCCTCGCCGCCAACCGCATTTACGTCCAGCGTCCGATCTACGATCGGTTCTGCGCCGCCTTCGCCAAGCGCATCGAGACGCTGCGGACCGGCAATGGCCTTGCAGATGACATTGACATCGGGCCGCTGATGCATAAGCGCGCCATCAAGAAGGTGGAAGAGCAGGTCGCAGACGCGCTGACCCATGGCGCGCGCTGCCTCACCGGCGGCAAGCGACATCAGGCTGGCCCCCTGTTCTACCAGCCGACACTGCTGGCCGATGTTTCCGACGAGGCGCTGATCATGCGCGAGGAGACGTTTGGCCCGGTTGCCGCCGTGACGCCGTTCGACAGCGAGGATGAAGTGATTGCCCGCGCCAACGCCACCGAGTATGGCCTCGTCGCCTATGTCGTAACGGAGAATGGTGGCCGGCAGCAGCGCATGGGCCGCGCGCTCGACTACGGCATGGTCGCCATCAACCGCGTCAAGATCACCGGCGCGCCGATCCCGTTCGGCGGCGTCAAGCAATCGGGCATCGGGCGCGAAGGCTCGCGCCACGGACTCGAGGCTTTCACCGATCTCAAATATCTCTGCCTCGATGTAGCTTAAGCTGCACCGGAATCACCCTTTTGTCAGGAGTTAAAAGAATGCTCGACCAGTCCAACGAACTCGCCGCCTGGGATCGCGACCACTTCTTCCATCCCTCGACGCATATGGGCACGCATGCGCGGGGCGAAAGCCCGACGCGCATCATGGCCGGCGGCGAAGGCGTCACCGTCTGGGACAACAATGGCAGGAAGAGCCTCGATGCCTTCGCCGGCCTCTATTGCGTCAATGTCGGCTACGGCCGCCAGAAGATCGCCGACGCCATCGCCGCCCAGGCGAAGAACCTCGCCTACTACCACGCCTATGTCGGCCACGGCACCGAAGCCTCGATCACGCTCGCCAAGATGATCATCGACCGCGCGCCGCAAGGCATGTCGAGGGTCTATTTCGGCCTCTCAGGCTCGGATGCCAACGAAACCAACATCAAACTGATCTGGTACTACAACAACGTGCTCGGCCGGCCGGAGAAGAAGAAGATCATCTCGCGCTGGCGCGGCTATCACGGCTCGGGCGTGATGACGGGATCGCTGACCGGGCTCGACCTGTTCCACAACGCCTTCGACCTGCCGCGCGCGCCGATCCTGCACACCGAGGCGCCTTATTATTTCCGCCGCGCCGACCGCTCGATGAGCGAGGAGCAATTTTCGCAGCATTGCGCCGACAAGCTCGAGGAGATGATCCTGGCTGAGGGCCCGGAAACGGTCGCTGCCTTCATCGGCGAGCCGATCCTGGGCACCGGCGGCATCGTGCCGCCGCCGGCCTTCTATTGGGAAAAGATCCAGGCGGTGCTTAAGAAGTACGATGTGCTGCTGGTCGCCGACGAAGTGGTGACGGGCTTCGGCCGGCTGGGCACCATGTTCGGCTCCGACCACTACGGCATCAAGCCGGACCTGATCACCATCGCCAAGGGCCTGACCTCGGCCTATGCGCCGCTGTCGGGCGTCATCGTCGCGGACAAGATGTGGCAGGTGCTGGTTGAAGGCTCCGACAAACTCGGTTCGCTCGGCCATGGCTGGACCTATTCCGCGCATCCGATCTGCGTTGCCGCCGGCGTCGCCAATCTCGAACTGATCGACGAGATGGATCTTGTGACCAATGCCCGCGAGACCGGCGCCTATTTCCGCGCCGAACTGGCCAAGGCGGTCGGCGGCCACAGGAATGTCGGCGACGTCCGCGGCGACGGCATGCTGGCGGCGGTGGAGTTCGTCTCCGACAAGGACGACCGGGTGTTCTTCGACGCTTCGCTCAAGATCGGGCCGCAGGTGGCGACGGCGCTTGCCGCAAGCGGCGTCATCGGCCGCGCCATGCCGCAGGGCGACATTCTGGGCTTTGCGCCGCCGCTCTGCCTGACCCGCGAGGAAGCCGACATCGTCGTGTCGAAGACAGCCGATGCGGTGAAAAACGTGTTTGCCGATCTCTGAGAGTGACTATGAATGCCATGACCAGGACCCTCCCCGCCACCATGGCCGCCGTGCTGCTGACCGGGCACGGCGGACCGGAAAAACTCGTCTACCGCAGCGACGTGAAAGTGCCCTCGCCCGCTCCCGGTGAAGTGCTGGTCAAGGTCAGCGCTTGCGGGATGAACAACACCGATGTCTGGGTGCGCCAGGGCGCCTATGGCACGGAGGAGGACGCTGCCGCCGTGTCGACATGGCGCCGCCAGGGCAACACGCTTGTTTTCCCGCGCATCCAGGGCACGGACACCGTCGGTATCGTCGCCGCTGTCGGCGAAGGAGTGTCGCCGGACCGTATCGGCGAACGGGTGATGGTCGATTTCTCGATCTACAATCGCGACGACGATTCGCTCGCCGACATCGACTATATGGGCCACGGCCGCGACGGTGGTTACGCCGAATACCAGGCGGTGCCGGCCGAGAACGCTCATGTCATCGACACCGACATGAGCGATATCGAACTCGCCACCTTCTGCTGCGCCTACCTGACCGGTGAACAGATGCTGGAGCGCGCCGCGCTCAAGGCCGGCGAGCGCGTGCTGGTCACCGGCGCCTCGGGCGGCGTCGGCTCCGGCATCGTGCAATTGGCACGGGCGCGCGGCGCCATCCCCTATGCCGTCGTCGGCAAGGGCAAGGAGCAGGCGGTGCGCGACATCGGCGCAGAGGCTGTCATCACCCGTGGCGTTGCCGACCTGCCGCATGCCGTGAACGAGGCGACCGGAGGCCAGCCGATCGACGTTGTCGCCGACCTCGTTGGCGGTGCCATCTTCAATGACCTCCTGCGTATTCTCAGGCCCGAGGGCCGCTACACCACGGCTGGCGCAATCGCCGGCCCGGTCGTGCAGCTCGATCTCAGGACCATGTACCTGAAGCAATTGCAGCTGCATGGCTCAAGCCAGGGCACGCGCGCGGATTTCCGCCGCATCGTCGGGCACATCGAGGCGAAAAAGATCCGGCCGCTGGTCGGCGGCGTCTACAAGCTCTCCGATTTCCACCATGCGCAAGCGGATTTCATCGCCAAGGATTTCGTCGGCAAGCTGGTGGTGGTGCCGGATGCCATGTGGGGTTCGGCTATCTGAACGACCGATGTCTCAACCCTGCTGGGCCGCCCGCAGCAGCATGCCGAACAGGTCGCGCGGCTCGTCGGGGTCGGCCAGCATGTCGAGTTCCTGATAGAGGCCGGTCGAGCGCAGTTGATCCCTGACGTAACGCAGTGCCGAAAAATCCTCGATGGCGAAACCGACCGAATCAAACAGCGTGATCTGGGTCGCATCGCGCCGGCCTTGTACGGCGCCCGACATCACCTGCCACAGCTCGGTCACCTTGTGATCTGGTGCAAGCTGCTGGATCTCGCCCTCGATGCGCGTCTGCGGCGGATATTCGACGAAGATGTCGGAGCGCAGCAGGATATCGCGGTGCAGTTCGGTCTTGCCGGGACAGTCGCCACCGACGGCGTTGATGTGCACGCCGGAGCCGACCATGTTGTCGGTGAGGATGGTGGCGCACTGCTTGTCGGCGGTGACGGTGGTGATGATGTCGGCCCCTTCTACCGCCTCTTGCGCGGTGCCGCAGGCGACCATGTCGAAGCCGAGGCCGGCCAGATTGCGGATGCATTTTTCGGTGGCCTTGCGATCGATGTCGTAAAGCCTCAGCCTGTCGACGCCGAGCAGCGCCTTGAAGGCTACCGCCTGGAATTCGGCCTGAGCGCCGTTGCCGATCAGCGCCATGCAGTCGGAGCCAGTCGGCGCCAGGTACTTGGCGGCCAGGGCCGACATCGCCGCCGTGCGCAGCGCGGTCAGGATGGTCATTTCCGACAGCAATACGGGGTAGCCATTGTGGACATCGGCGAGCATTCCGAAGGCGGTCACCGTCTGGCGGCCCTCGCGCATGTTCTTGGGGTGCCCGTTGACATATTTGAAGCCATAGACCTCGCCGTCGCTGGTCGGCATCAGCTCGATGACGCCTTCGGCGCTGTGCGAGGCGACGCGCGGCGTCTTGTCGAACAGTTCCCAGCGGCGGAAATCGTCCTCGATGTAGCCTGAGAGTTCGACGAGGAAGCGCTCGACGCCGATCTTCAGCACCAGCTTTATCATGTGGTCGACGCTGACGAAGGGGACGATGTTGAGATTGGGAATCATTTTTTCTTGTCCTTGCCGCATGCAGCCGGTCAGTCCTGGCGATGCGCGTTGTGCGTCTTCATCATCGTTGCCAGCGCAGGGTCATTTTGCTCCAGCGCCCTGATGGCTCCGCCTGTGTCGTAGAGGCGCTCATCCTGACCCATCTTGAACTTGGCCTCGAGCCGATCGATCGGCAGGTCAAACCCTATGACACCAGGTATGCGCCGCTCCATGCCGCCAGGGCCGAGCTCGCGCATGCGCCAGCGATCCTCGCGATCTTTCTCCAGCACGTCGACAAGCTGCAAGAGATGCCGGGCGGTGGCATGATCGTCGAGCGGAACCGGATGCCCATGGCAATGCACGACAGCAAAATTCCAGGTCGGCGCGCTGTCGCGCACCGGGTTGCGCGGATACCAGGACGGCGAGATGTAGCCATGTGGGCCGTGGAAGATAGCGACCGTCTCCCAGCCTTCGCTGATCAAGGTGCTGTGCGGATTGGCCCTGGCGAGATGCGAGACCAGCGTTCCGTTTTCACCACGCGCGCGATCGAGCACGAAGGGAAGATGCGAGACGACAAGGCCCTGCGGTCCCGCTGTCACCACCGTCGCGAAGGCCGCAGCCTCGATCAGGCCGAACACCTCGTCCGACGACAGCGGCGCAAATTCAGGCTTGGTATACATCAGGTCAGCTTCGCTGAGCGCGAACCGCCGGGATCAGGCCTTGCGGGCGAACCAGCAGTACCGCGATGACCCCCGACAGCACGATGGCATCGCGGTAGGGCGCGATCGCTCCCGGAAGCGTCGCCTGCAACAAAACCTCGATGATGCCGAGCAGAAAACCGCCGGCGACAGCACCGGGCAAGCTGCCGAGCCCGCCGACGACGGCGGCGATGAAGGCCTTCAGCACCGGCGTAAAGCCCATCAGCGGATCGACTGAGGCACGCTGCGCCACCCACAGCATGGCCGCCAGCCCGGCAAGCAGGCCGGAGAGCAGGAAGGCGGTGGCGATGATGCGGCTGGCCGGAATGCCCATCAGGCGCACGACGTCGAAATCTTCCGCCGCGGCGCGCATCGCCGTGCCGGTCACCGAGCGGCGAAGGAAGACTTCCAGCGCAATCAGCGCCAGTGCGGAGACGACGATGGAGATGCTGGGACCGACGCCGATGGTGAAATCGCCGAAGGAGAAGGCGCCGGTCATCCAACCGGGCATGGCGACAGCTTGCGGCCGCGCCGAAATGCCGTTCTGGAATACGACCTTCAACAGGCTGGAGACGGCAAAGCTGGTCAACAGCAGGCTGGTGACGCTGGCGCCGCGCATCGGCCTGAAGGCGATACGCTCCATGGCGACAGCGGCGAGCGCGCCGCAGGAGACGGCGACAAGCACGGCTACCGGGAAGGGAAAGCCGAGCACCAGCGAGGCCAGAAGCGCGTAGCCCGACAGCGTCATCAGCTCGCCATGGGCGAAGTTGATGAGGCCGACGATGGAAAAGACGATCGCCAGCCCGAGCGCCAGCAGCGCATAGACGCCGCCGAGGCTCACCGCATTGATGATCTGCTGCGCGATCATGCTTCTCAAGCTCCCAAATAGGCCTGGCGGACGAGGTCCGAGGAGGCGAGTTCTTTTGCCGTGCCGGCCAGCACCACTTCGCCATTGGCGAGCACGACGGCGCGGTCGGCGATTTCGAGCGCCAGCGCCACATTCTGTTCGACCAGAAGGATGGTCAGGCCCTTGCGGCGCAGTTCGGCGATCAGGTCGAAGACGGTGTCGATCAGTTGCGGGGCAAGGCCGAGCGAGGGCTCGTCGAGCAGGATCATGCGCGGCTTGCCCATCAGCGCGCGGGCGATGGCCAGCATCTGCTGTTCGCCGCCCGACAGATTGCCGCCCTTGACGCGATGGTAGCGGCGCAGGATCGGGAACAACTCCAGCATCTCCTCCTCGCGCAGCCTTGCCTCGGCCGCCGGCTGATGCACCGCGCCGCCGAGACGCAGATTGTCGGCCACCGTCAGGCTGGCGAAGATACGGCGGCCTTCGGGAACCAGCGCGACGCCCTTGCGGGCTATCGCCTCCGGCGCCAGGCCGGTGATGTCGACACCGTCGAAGACCACCTTGCCGGATGCCGCCGGCACCAGCCCGGCGACGGCGCCGAGCGTCGAGCTCTTGCCGGCGCCGTTGGCGCCGACCAGCGCGATGATCTCGCCGCTGCCGACGGTGAGGTCGACGCGGCGCACCGCCTCGACCTCGCCGTACCGGATTTTCAGGGCTTCGACGCTCAGCATGACATCACGGCGCGGGAACGTCGGCAGCGTCGGGGATCAGTGTCTGGACATGCTTGCCCTCGCCGCCCTCGTAGCGCATCAGCGCCACTGGCCGCAACGGCATGCGATCGGTGCCGGCATAGGTGATCTTGCCGGTGATGCCTTCGAAATCCTTGAGGCCGGCGATGGCGTCGCGGATCGCCTTCGGGTCGTCGGAGCCGGCCGTCTTGACCGCCTGGTCGAGGATCAGGCCGATCTCGTAGCCATTGACCTCATAGGTCGATTCCGGTGCGTGGCCGGCATATTTGGTGAAGGCGGCGTTGAAGGCCTCTAGCTTGCTGCCCGGCTCGGCATAGCCGGCCGCGGTGTAGACGACGCCGTCGACCAGCTTGCCGAGCGCCTTGATGGTCGGCGTGCCGATGGCATCGGCGCCATAGACCGGGATGGTGACGCCGGCGCCGCGCAATTGCTGGATGAAGGCCGGGAAATCCGGCTCGTAGGCCGCCGTCATGATCAGGTCGGGCTTGTCGGCCAGGCCCTTGATGTTGGTGATCTCGGCGGAAAAGTCGGGCTGGCCCATGCTGAAGGTGCCGCGGCCGACAATGGCGCCGCCCTTCTTCTCGAACACTTTGCCGAAATATTCCGGCAGATTGGCGGTGTAGGTGGAGTCCGGCGAGGTCAGCAGGAACACCTTCTTCTTGCCTTCGGAGACGGCAAAGTCGGCGACCGCCGTCGCCTGCACATTGTCGGCCGGATAGGTGCCGAACATGACGTCGCCGACCGCGCCGGTCAGCACCGGGGCGGAGCCGCACAGCGTCAGGGTCGGAATGCCGAGCGGCTGGGTGAGCTGGCCGGCGGAAATCGAGGGATCGGCATCGCACGGCGTGATCATGATCTTGGCGCCGGCGTCGATCAGCTCCTGGGCGACGGTGGCGGTCTGCGCGGTATCGGAGCGCGTGTCCTTGATCAAAAGCTTGACGGTGTATTTGCCGCCGAGCCCGCCCTTGGCGTTGAGTTCGTCGAGCGACATGCGCAGGCCGGCAAGTGCCGGCTGGTCGTAAGGGGCAAGGCCGCCGGTCTGCGCGGTCGCGGCACCGATGATGATCTCCTCGGCGCTGGCCGTCGAAATGGCGGCGATGCCGAACACGGCAGCGCACAGGGCGGCGCGATGGAGGCGATAGAGGCTTGGCATGTCGGTTCTCCTTCTGGATTTTTATGATTGGTTGTCGTTGCAGGTCATGCGGTCTGGTTTTCAGCTGTTGCGGTCTTGGCACGCGCCGTGCGGCTGCCGAGATAGGCGGCGATCACGGCGGGGTTCTTCTGGACGTCGCCGGGCGTGCCGTCAGCGATGACGCGGCCATGATCGATGACGACGATGCGCTCGCACAAATTCATCACCAGCCGCATGTCGTGTTCGATCAGCACGACGCCGATGCGGCGCTCCGCGCGAACCGTCGATAGAATCGAGACCAGTTCGGCGGTCTCGACGGCGTTCATGCCGGCGGCCGGCTCGTCGAGCAGCAGGAAGCGTGGCCTCAACACCAGGGCGCGTGCCACTTCGAGCCGGCGGCGCTGGCCATAGGCAAGCCTGGCGGCCGGCTGATCGGCAAATCTCTCCAGCCCCATGCGCGCAAGCTCGCTCATCGCCGCCGCCTCGGCATGGCCGAGATCAGGTTCCACCTGGCGTGCTGCGACAACGACATTTTCGAGCACCGTCATGTGCGGAAAAACGCGGATGTTCTGGAAGGTGCGGGCAACGCCGGAGCGGGCGAAGCGAAAGGCCGAAGCCTGCCGCACCGCGCCGCCGACAGACACCGTGCCGGTGCTTGGCTGGACATCACCGGCCAGCATGTTGAGCAGCGTGGTCTTGCCGGCGCCATTGGGACCGATAATGCCGGTGATGCTGTCTGTCCCGAAGCTCAAACTGACGTCATCGACGGCAACGACGCCGGCATAGCGGCGCGACAGATGGTCGGCGGTGAGCCGGTCACTCTCGACATGCTGCGGAGGTGCCGCCGAAGCCGTCACGGCCTGGCGTCCCGGCCGGCGCAAAAGGTTGAGCTCACGCTCGCCGAACAGACCGGTCGGGCGTCGCCAGATGACCAGGATCATGGCGATGGCCAGCACGCCCTGGGTCAAGCCGAACAGGACAGGCAGATGCAGGCCGAGCACCTCGCCGCCGCCCTCGAAGCGGCGCACCACTTCGACCAAAACGATGGTGACGATGACGCCGGCGAAAGCGCCGAGCGACGAGGTCATGCCGCCGACGATCAGCATGGCGAGCATGGTGAAGCCGAGGTCGAAATAGAAATCGCGCGGCGAAAACGCGCCAAGGAATTGCGCCATCATGGCGCCGGCGGCCATGGCGGCGACGACGCCCGCCACCCAGGCGGCCAGACGCGCCGTGCGCTGGTCGACGCCGACGGCGGCCGCACCACGCTCGTCATTGGCGGCGGCGCGGGTGGCAAGGCCGAAGGAGGTTTCGCGAAACAACCTCGCCGCCACCAGCGCCACCGAAGCGACAGCGGCAGCCGTCCACAGCCCGACCTCGCGCGGCACGCCGTAAAATGGCTGGCTGCCGCGGGTGATTTCGCGTCCGGCGACCAGCAGCGTGTAGACGATGATCAGCATGGCAAGCGTTGCGATCGAAGCGCTCGATCCGGAAAGCCTGAGCAGCGGCGTGCCGGTCAACAGGCCGACGATGACCGCGAGAGCAAGGACGACGGCCAGCGCCGCGACAAAGGAGAGTTGATGGCCTGCGAGGAATTGCGGCAGGTCGCGCAGCGCCGTTCGCTGCAATGCGGTCGGCATGGTGAGGATGCCCGTAGCGTAGGCGCCGAGGCCGACAAAGGCGGCCTGGCCGAACGAGACGATGCCGCTGTTGCCGGAGAATATCTGCAGGCCAAGCACCGCCGTCAGCATGATCGCTGCATAGGTGACCACACGTTGCATGGCGGCGCTGCCGAAGACAAAGGCGGCAAGCGCCACCAGCAGCAGCACCGCGACCATGCACAGGGCATCGGCGGTGGCGTTGCGAAACGCGGCCGGCATGAGGCCGCGTGAGTTGCTCTCGCTCATCGTCGGCGACGCCATCACGCGGCCCTGAAGCGATCGGGCGAAAACGGCGCCAGGATCGGCTGTGCTCCCTCGGTGACCAGCCTGGCCACGGCCTCGCCGACGGCTGGACCGGTCTTAAAGCCGTGGCCGGAGGATCCGGCAGAAACGACCAGCCCTTCGACCCCAGGCATGGCGCCGATGACAGGCAGATCGTCGGGGCTCATGTCGTAGAGCCCGGCATAGCCGGGGCGGATGCCAAGTTCGGCCATGGCCGGCAAGCGGGTGGCGAAGGTCTCCAGGATCTCGACCGATTCAGCTTCCTCGACACCTTCCATGTAGTTGTCGGGATTTTCGACAAGGCGCGGACGGCCTGCATGCTCATGGCGCAGGCCGGTGCCGCCGCCGGCCCAGGTGCCGGCCAGGATGACGCCGTCATTGTCGGGCCGTGCATAGTTGCAGGAAATGTCGTCGCACCAGGCGAACGGCATGACCTGCCTTGCCTTGCCGGCAGCGTCCAGCACGGCCATCGGATGGCGCTCGACATGCAGCGGCAGATCGAGGCCCACTGTCGCCAGCAGCCGGCGCGTCCATGGCCCGGCGGCCAGGACGACGGTACCGGCTTCCAGCACCGTTCCATCGGTCAAGGTGACGCCGGTGATGCGGTCGCCCTGCCGCTGGAGGCTCTCGACCAACGTGTTCTGCATGATCCCAGCACCGTTGGCGCGGGCGGCACGGGCGATGGCGTTGGTGGCGCCGAAGGCATCGGCGTAGCCATATTCCGGCTCCCACAGCGCCATTGCGACATTGTCCAGGACAAAGCCGGGTGCCGCGTCGGCAAAGGCCTGCGGCGACAATGTCTCGATGCGCGCGCCCTCGCCGCGGATGCGTTCGGCTGCCGCCGTCCAACTCACCTTGTTGTCGTTGCCGCAGACCCACATCATGCCGATTTCGGTGACAAAGGATCCTTCGCCCGCGATTTCCGGCAGCGACACCAGGATCTCTCGGCCACGGATGGACAGCTGCGACAGTTCCGGCATCAGGTAGAAGGCGTGCAGCAGCGCCGACGATTTGCCCGACGGGCCGCCGGCGGGGTGGGTCTGCTCGACCAACGTGACCTTCACACCGGCCTTGGCCAGATGATAGGCGGCGCTCGATCCGACAATACCGGCACCGACGACGATGACGTCGCTTCCGTTTCGCATGGCTGTTCCCCACAGTCTCTTGGCTGCTTTCCGACAAGGTAGGGCCAGCGATCACACAATGTCAACATCTCTTCATTGTTGACCAAGATTTAAATCTCTGTAATAAACTCGACAAAACAAGAGAACATGGATTTCGGGGAGGCCCATGGCGATACGCGATGTTCTGATGCGCGGGGATCTTGCGCTGACGCCGTCGGAAGAGAAGATCGTCCGGCTGCTGTTGACGGACTATCCGACCTCCGGCCTCGGCACCGCTTCGTCGCTTGCGCGGCGCGCTGGCGTCAGCGATCCGACCGTGGTGAGGCTGGTCGTAAAACTCGGCTATGAAGGGTTTCCGGATTTCCAGGCGAAGCTTCTGGCCGAAGTCGAGGCAAGACTGCACTCGCCGCTGCTGATGATGGAGGCCAAGCGGCAGA
Source organism: Mesorhizobium sp. M0848 (assembly GCF_040319805.1). Classification (NCBI taxonomy): domain Bacteria; kingdom Pseudomonadati; phylum Pseudomonadota; class Alphaproteobacteria; order Hyphomicrobiales; family Phyllobacteriaceae; genus Mesorhizobium; species Mesorhizobium sp. M0848. The sequence continues at coordinate 141,005 of NZ_JAMYOM010000005.1, forward strand.
GCGGTTCCAACGACAGCGCCGTGCTGGCCTATCTCGATAGCGTCACCACGGCCTTGCAGAAAGCCACCGCCGCGACACCCATCCAGACATACGAACGGGCGGCCCGCCTGCTGATGGAGGTCAAGGGCGAGGTCGTGCTGGTTGGCGGCCGGTTCAGCCGCCACATCGCCGGCATGCTGGCCGGCTATCTCGTGCAGTTTCGCTCCGGGGTTCGCGATCTTGGTGTGCTCTCCCCGCAGACCTTCGACACGCTCGCCGACCTCGACCGCCGCGACGTGCTCGTCGTGTTCGACTATCGCCGCTATCAGCTTGATGTGATGGCCTATGCGAGCCAAGCGGCGGCGCTCAATGTGCGCATCGTCCTGTTCACCGACCAATGGCTGTCGCCGATATCAGATCTCGCCGAAGTCACCATCGTCAGCCCGCTCGAAGTCGCCTCGCCCTACGACACGCTGGCGCCGGCGATCGCCCAGATGGAGGCGCTGGTCGCCCATATCGTTTCGACGCTGGGCGACGAGGCCCGCGCCCGCATCGAGCGGCTCGAAAGGGTGCGACATGCCAATGCCGTGACGCTCGACAGCGACCCGCAAGAGAACGGCGCGCGCAAGATACCCGGACCCCGCAAGACGCCGGGACCCAAATCAGCAAAGCAGGACGACAAAGCATGACCCAGGCCCTACCCAAACGAGACGAAGCCTTCCGTGCCGGCGAAACGGCACTGCTGCTCGTCGACATGCAGCGCATCTGGCTGGAGCCGGGCGCCGATCCGTCGCATCCGGAGCGTGGCCCCGATCACTATTTCTACCGGCAGACATCCTCGCGGACGATCCCCAACCAGGAGCGCCTGCTGGCCGCGGCGCGGGCCAATGGCGTCGAGGTGCTGCACACCATCATCCAGAGCCTGACCGAAGACGGCCGCGACCGCTCGCTCGACCACAAGCTGACGCCGATCCATATTGCACCCAGCCTCCCCGAGGGACTGCCGGTGGCATCGCTGGCGCCGGTTGGCGACGAGATCATGCTGCCGAAAACGTCGTCGGGCATCTTCAATTCGACCAATGTCGACTATCTCCTCAAGAACCTCGGCATCCGCTATCTCGTCGTGGTCGGCGTGCTGACCGATCAATGCGTCGACATGGCGGTGCGCGACGGCGCCGACCGCGGCTATCTCGTCACCTGCGTATCGGATGCTTGCGCCACCATCACCCAGGAACGCCACGACATCGCGCTCAAGGCCTTCGGCGGCTACTGCTGGGTGGCCGACACCGACACGGTCGTCGACCGCTTCAACGCTTTGGGAAAACCGGCATGACATCGACCGTCGAGCCTCTGGTTGCCGTCGTCACCACGGATCTCTCCGCCGTCACGCGGGGCCGTTTCGTTGCCGAAAGCAAGTTGCAGAAGACCGCCACGACCGGGGTCGGCTGGCTGCAGGCCAATCTGTCGCTGACGCCGTTCAACTCGATCGTCGATCCCAACCCCTGGGGCTCGTCGGGCGACCTGCGGCTGATCCCCGATCTCAAGGCGCGCTTTCGCACGACACGCACCGGATCGGCGACGCCGTTCGACATGGTCGCCGGCGACATCGTCGAGCTCGACGGCAGCCCATGGCTCGGCTGCACCCGCACGATGCTCAAAGAGGCGTCGGCCGATTTGAAAGCCGCGACCGGCCTGTCGGTCATCGCCGCCTTCGAGCATGAATTCAACGTCGCCGACGGCGGCTTCGCGCCGGCGCATTCGATGTCTTTCGCCGCGCTCAGGCGAACCGACCCCTTCGCGCCCAACCTGATGGCGGCGCTGGAGGAGGCCGGCGTCGCACCCGAAGTGGTCATCGCCGAATTCGGCGACGAGCAGTTCGAGGTGACGCACGAGCCGGCGGACGCGCTGACGGCAGCCGACCGCGCCGTCGCCATCCGCGAAATCACGCGCGAACTGGCGCGCAATGCCGGCTGGCGTGCGAGCTTCGCGCCCAAAACCGCGCCAACTGCCGTCGGCAACGGCGTCCACATCCATTTCAGCTTCGTCGACGAGGCCGGCAAGCCGGTGACATACGATCCGGCACTGGCGGGCGGCCTTTCCGCCAAAGCCGGCGCCTTCTGTGCCGGCGTGCTGCGCCATCTGCCTGGAATGACCGCGATGACGGCGTCGAGCGTGTCGTCCTTCTACCGGCTGAAGCCGCACAGCTGGAGTTCGTCCTATACCTGGCTCGCCGACCGCGACCGCGAGGCGTCGCTGCGCATCTGCCCGACAGTGACGATGGGGGGGCGCGATCCGGCGCGGCAGTACAATATCGAGTACCGGGCGGCGGACGCCACCGGCAATCCCTATCTGTCGCTGGCGGCGATTATCCGCGCCGGGCTGGAAGGGCTGAAGGCGGGCCTGCCGTCGCCACCTTTGGTCACCGGCGACCCGACGCTGATGAGCGAGGCGGAGCGCGCAAGTCTCGGTCTAGTGCGCCTGCCCGAAACCCTGCCCGCGGCACTGGACGCGTTGCTGGCCGACGGCACCGTGACGGGATGGTTCGCGCCTGTCTTCATCGACACTTTCGTCGGCCTCAAACGACATGAAGCCGAGCGTCTTGCCGGTCTCGATCCGGCCTCCATCTGCGATCTCTACCGGACGCTCTATTGATGACCGCACGGACCGAAAAAGATTGGCCGGAGGCCGTCGAGGTCCTCAACGAGCACGGCCGTTCCGATATCGTGCTGTTGTGCGAGCATGCCTCCAACCACATGCCGGCCGAGTATCGACAGCTCGGCCTCGATGCCAATCATCTGCAGCGCCACATCGCCTGGGATATCGGCGCCGCCGAGGTGACCCGCCTGCTGTCCGCGAAGCTCGATTCACCAGCTTTCCTCAGCGGCTACTCCCGGCTGCTGATCGACCTCAACCGGCCGCTCAATACCCAGGGCAGCATTCCGGTGCTGTCGGAAGATACCGGCATTCCCGGCAATGTCGGCATCGACGCGACGGAGCGGACCCGGCGTGCCGAGATCATCTTTTCGCCGTTTCATGACCGGGTGACCGCGCATCTCGACTGCCGGGCACAGGCAGGCCGGCGGACGCGGATCGTGACGATCCATTCCTTCACGCCGGTCTTCCTCGGTGTCAGCAGACCCTGGCATGCCGGCGTGCTGCACGACCAAGCAAGAGATCTCGCCGAAGCGATCCTTTCGGGCCTGCGCACCGACGCCGGGCTCAATGTCGCGGCCAACGTGCCCTATGTGATCAGCCGTGACGCCGACTACGCCGTGCCCATCCATGGCGATGATCGCGGCATCGCCGCCGTCCTCATCGAGATCCGGCAGGACCTTTTGTCGACACGGCGCGGCATCGAGGAATGGGCGGACCGGCTGGCGGCGGCACTGCCGGCACAGAAGGCGGAGAAGGTGTCGTGAGCAATCTCAGCTTGCGCGAACGTGACGCCGCGACCATCGCCCAGATCGGCAAGCTGCGTTTCTCGCCGCTCAGCGTCATCGGCGGCCGGGGCAACCGGCTGATCGAGGAAGACGGCCGCTCCTTGCTCGACCTTTCGGGATCGGCCGGTCCGGCGGTGCTCGGCTACGGCCATCCGGCCATCGTCGAAGCGGTCGAGACGTCGATCCGCGACATGGCCGGCGCCAGCCTGCTGCTCTACCCGAACGAGCCCGCCGTATCGCTGGCGGAGCGGCTGCTGGCGATTACGCCCGGAGAAGGCGAACGGCGCGTCTGGTTCGGCCATTCCGGGTCGGATGCCAACGACTGCGCGGTGCGCGTGCTGCAGGCGGCCACCGGCCGTTCGCGCTTCATCTCGTTCATCGGCTCCTATCACGGAAATCTCTCCGGCTCGATGGGCATCAGCGGCCATACCGCCATGACCCACACGCTACCCCGGCCGGGCGTGCTTCTGCTGCCTTATCCCGATCCGTTCCGACCGAATTTCAGCAGCGACGACGTGCTTGCGCTGCTCGACTACCAGTTCGAGACCACCTGCCCGCCGCATCAGGTCGCGGCGGTGTTCATCGAGCCGTTGATGTCGGATGGCGGGCTGATCGTGCCGCCGCCTGGCTTTCTCAAGGCATTGCAGGAGCGTTGCCGCAGGCACGGCATCAAGATTGTCGTCGACGAGGTCAAGGTCGGGCTCGCTCGCAGCGGCATGATGCACTGCTTCCAGCATGAAGGACTGACGCCGGACCTCGTCGTCTTCGGCAAAGGCATCGGCGGTGGCTTGCCGTTGTCGGCCGTGATCGGCCCTAAGGAGATCATGGACCATGCGCCGGCCTTCGCGCTGCAGACAACCGCCGGCAATCCGGTGGCGACATCGGCCGGCAACGCGGTGCTGAAGACGATCGAGACGGACGGCCTGGTCGAGCGCTCGGCGCGGATCGGCATGCTGTTTTCCGACGCGCTGCGAGCCCTTGCCGCCAGGCATGAGATCATCGGTGATGTGCGCGGGCGCGGCCTTGCCATCGGCGTCGAACTGGTCAAGGGCCGCACGACACGTGAGCCGGTTGCGGCGGCGACCACGGCCAAGATCATCTATCGCGGCTATGAGCTGGGTGCAGCCTTCACCTATGTCGGGTTGAAGGCCAATGTGCTGGAGTTCATGCCACCGCTGACGCTGACGGAAGACGAAGTGGCGGAGGGCGTGGCGATCGTCGACCAGGCGATCGCCGACGTCAACGCCGGCGAGGTCTCGGACGCGGACGTCGCCTCCTTCATGATGTGGTGAACAGAAAGGCGCGGCCACGGCTGCGGCAGAAATTGCCTAGAGCAGTTCACCGTTTCACGGAAACGGCGACCCGCTCTAACTCCTTGTTTTTACGCAATCCGGACGGAAAAGCGTTTCACACTTTTCCTGAAATTGCTCGAGGCAGCCCCGACTGATTGTTGCGCAGCAACTATTCCGCGATACGCACGATCAGCTTGCCGAAATTCCTGCCTTCGAGAAGGCCAAGAAAGGCCTGTGGCGCATTTTCGATGCCATCCACGATATCTTCCCTGTATCGAACCCGGCCGGATGCTATCCAGTCGGCCATCTCGCGGTAGAAGGCCGGGCGCTGGTCGACAAATTCGCGCTGGATGAAACCCCTGATCGTCAGGCTGCGGTGCAGCACTTGCTGCATCAATGTCGGCAACCGGTCGGTGCCGGCATCCGCGATGACGTTGTACTGCGCGATCAGCCCGCAGACCGGCACACGCGCAAACTCGTTCAACAGCGGAAACACCGCGTCCCAGACAGGACCGCCGACATTCTCGAAATAGATGTCGATGCCGCCGGGGCAAGCTGCCTTCAACTGCTCTGCAAAATCGTCGGCCCGGTGATCGACGACCGCGTCAAAGCCCAGCTCGTCTCGCACGAAGGCGCACTTTTCGGCACCGCCGGCAATGCCGACGGCACGCGCTCCCTTGATGCGCGCGATCTGGCCGACGGCCGACCCGACCGCACCGCTGGCGGCCGCCACGACGACCGTTTCGCCAAGCTTCGGCTGTCCGATGGTGAGCAGACCGGCATAGGCGGTGAAGCCCGGCATTCCGAGCACACCCAGTGCGGTCGTGATGGGCGCCGCCGCGGGATCGAGCTTGCGCAGCCCAACACCGTCGGACAATGCAAAACTCTGCCATCCGGAGTGGGACAGGACGATGTCGCCTTCAGCAAATTCCGGATGGCGAGAGATCATCACACGCGCGACGGTGCCGCCCTCCATCACACCGTCGACATCGACCGGCCTGGCATAGGATTTGGTGGCGTTCATACGACCGCGCATATAGGGATCGAGCGACAGATAAAGGATCTGCAACAGCAGTTCGCCCTCTCCCGGCTGGTCAAGGTCAACCGTCTCGATGCGGAAATGATCCGGCTTCGGCCGGCCTTGCGGTCGCGCCGCGAGCACGATGCGGGTGTTGGACTGGATTGACATGGAGACCTCTCCGCGAAGGATGTTCTACTCGAAAAACCGGTTGGGCGGCCGCTTCAGGCCGAGATTCTCGCGCAGTGTCGACCCCTCATATTGCCGCCTGAAGATGCCTCGCCGTTGCAATTCCGGCACCACTTTCTCGGCAAAATCATCGAGCCCTGCCGGCAGGTAGGGAAACATGATGTTGAACCCGTCGGAGCCCTCGGCAACCAGCCATTCCTCCATCTCGTCGGCGATTGTTTCAGGCGTGCCGACAAAAGCAAGCCCGGAATAGCCGCCCAGCCTTTGCGCAAGCTGCCTAACGGTCAGGTTCTCCTCGCGCGCCAGTTCGATGACGCGCTCGCGGCCACTCTTCGAGGCATTGGTCTCGGGGATTTCGGGCAAGGGCGCGTCGGGATCAAAACCGGACGCATCATGTCCGATCGCGATCGACAGCGAGGCGATGCCGCTCTCGTAATAGACGAGGCTGTCGAGCTTAGCCCGTTTGGCCTGCGCGTCCTCGACGCTGTCGCCGACCACGACAAAGGCACCGGGCAGGATTTTGATGTCGTCGCGCGAGCGGCCAAGTTTCTCCGCACGGCCTTTGACGTTGGCGAAGAAACGCTGCCCCGAGGCGAGATCGGCATGGGCGGCGAAAATGACTTCCGCCGTTTCGGCAGCCAGCTGTCGCCCCGCCTCCGAGGCGCCGGCCTGGACGATGACCGGCCAGCCTTGGATAGGCCGCGAGATGTTGAGCGGACCGCGCACCGAAAGATGCTCGCCCTTATGGTCAAGCACATGCAGCTTTGCGGGGTCGAAATAGAGCCCGCTTTCGGCGTCGCGGATGAATGCATCGTCGGCGAAGCTGTCCCACAGGCCGGTGACGACATCGTAGAATTCCCGTGCCCGCCGATAACGCTCATCATGCTCGACATGCTCGTCGAGGCCGAAGTTCAGCGCCGCGTCAGGGTTGGACGTGGTGACGATGTTCCAGCCGGCGCGTCCGCCGCTGATATGGTCCAGCGAGGCGAAGCGGCGGGCAACATGATAGGGCGCGTCGAACGTCGTCGATGCGGTAGCGACCAGCCCGATATGGTCGGTGACGGCGGCGAGCGCCGACAGCAGCGTGAATGGCTCGAACGACGTGACAGTGTGGCTGCGCCGCAGCGCCTCGATCGGCATGTTGAGAACGGCCAGATGGTCGGCCAGGAAGAACGCGTCGAATTTCGCCGCCTCCAGCGTCTGGGCGAAGCGTTTCAGATGCGCGAAATTGAAATTGGCATCGGGATAGGCGCCCGGGTAACGCCAGGCGCCGGTGTGCAGACTGACGGGGCGCATGAAGGCGCCGAGGCGCAATTGTTTTCGTGTCATGTGGCGGATATCTCGGACGTTGGAGATTGAACAAATCTCGACGAGGATCGACCTCCATCAAGGCACGGGGAAGGTATTGCGTTCCCCCGCCACGCGCTTCCGCAGCATTCGCTTCCCCGCCGCCAGCGCAAAATGGCACAGCGCTCCGCCGGCGAGCTTTATGGGCTCAGTGTCGCTGCGACCGGCGCAGATATGTCTCCAGCCAGAGGCTGTAGCGTGAGCCGCCGAAGCACAGCACGAAATAGATCAGCGCAGCGAACAGATAAGCCTCGTCGTAGTAGCCGAGCCACTGCGGATCGGCCGCCGAGGATCGGGCCGCATTGAGCAGGTCGAAAATGCCGATGACGGCAAGCAGCGATGTCGCCAGCAGGAAGCCGATCGCCAGATTGACCATGCCGGGAATGACCAGACGCAGCGCCTGCGGCAGGACAACGAGCTGCATCGTGCGCCAATAGCCGAGGCCAAGCGCGGTCGCGGCCTCGTGCTGGCCCGCCGGTATTGCCTGGAGGCCGGCACGAACGACCTCGGCGACATAGGCCGACCAGAACAGCGTGATCATGATCATCGCCCGGACATTCTTGTCGATCAGCTGGCCATTCGGAATGGCCATTGGCAGGATGAGCATCGCCACATAGAGGATGGCCACCATCGGCGTGCCACGCATCAGTTCGATAAAGGCGATCGCAAGCGTGCGCAGGCCGCCCATGCCGGAACGCCGCGCCAGGGCGAGCAGGATCGCCAGCGGCGTCGCCAGTCCGAAGCAGACCGACCATACGAACAGCGTCACGGCCAGCCCGCCCCACTGGTTCGATGGGACGGCGGGAGGCACCAGCGTGCCGGACATCAAGATCCAGCTGGCGACGACGACGACAGGCCAGGCGACGAGCAATCCCTTGCGCCAAAATCGCGGCTGAGCGGTGATGACGAGGAGCCCCAGCAGCAGCACCATGACGACGAGCGGGCGCCATTGCAGCGCCGGCGGATAGAAGGCGAACAGGATGAAGCGGAATTTCGCCCCCACGAACGCCCAGCATGCGCCGTTGGCGAGTGCACAGTCGGCTGAGGTTCCGGTCCATGTCGCGTCGAATACGCCCCAGCGCAGCAGTGGCGGTACGATCCAGCCCAGCAACGCCACCGTAACCAGGGTGATGACTGAATTGAGCGGGGTGCCGAAAAGCCCGATCTTCAACGTCCGCAGCGTTGCCGACGATCGCCACGGTCGTAGGTAAACAGCGTCGGAGATGCTCATGTCCTCGCAATTCCTCTGAGAGCGACACGCCGGTTGTAGTGGTTCATGGCGGCCGATACGGACAGGTTGATCGCCAGATAGATGCCTATCAGCAGTGTCAGCGCTTCCAGCGACTGCCCGGTCGTGTTGGCGGTGGTGTTGATGATGCTGACGAGATCAGGGTAGCCGATGGCAACCGCAAGGCTGGAATCCTTGGTCAGGTCCAGGTAGCTGGAAGTTGTCAGCGGCGTGATGACGCGCAAGGCCTGCGGCAGCACGACGAGCCGCATGATCTGGCCGCTGTGCAGGCCAAGCGCCCGGGACGCTTCCCATTGGCCACGGTCGACCGACTGGATGCCGGCTCGCACGATCTCGGCGATTGCCGCCGAAAACTTGACCACCAGGCCCGTCAACAGTGCCGTGAATTCCGGCGTCAGATTGTAGCCGCCGCGAATGTTGAAGCCAGCCAGCGCCGGTATCTCCCAACTCGCACCGGCTCCGGTTAGAGGAAAGGTCAGCACAACGCCAGCCAGCAGCCCCGCGGTTGCGATGCCCAGCCGCCTGGCAGGCAAGCTGCCCTCGCGCCGCGCCCTCCAAAGGAAAGCCATATAGGCCAAGGCGAGGCCGACAAGCAGCCAGAGCGTCGGCGCCGACACACCATGAAAGGCGAGCCCGGGAACGAACACGCCCCGGTTGGTGAGGAAGAAACTGCCGAAGACCGAGAGCGCCTGGCGTGGCGAGGGAAACGATTTTGCCAGCGAAATCCAGAAGAACAGCTGAAGCAGAAGCGGCGTGTTGCGGACGATCTCGACATACCAGCGCACGAGCGCGGCCAGCAACAGATTGCCTGAGAGGCCGGCAACACCGAGAGCAACGCCGAGGATCGTGGCGAGCAGACATCCAAGCGCTGCCACCGTCAGCGTGTTCAGAAGACCGGCCAGGATCGCGCGCGCATAGGGGTCGCCCGCCCTGAAGGCGATCGGCGCCTCGCCGATCTCGAAATTCGCCGGCCTGCCGAGGAAGTCGAACCCCGGCGTGATGCCGATGCGCGCCATGGTCGCGGCGGTGTTGTGGCCGAGCAGCCAGAACAGGGCGATGACAGCCGCGATCACCGCGATCTGGGTCAGCGGCCAGTCGCCCCACCACCTGGACAACTTGCGTAACATGCCGGGTCCGTCTGGACCCGGCACGGTTTCGTCCGTCAATGACATTGGCTGAAGGGTCTCAGCGGAACGGCGGTGAGTACAGCAGACCACCGTTGGTCCACAGGCTGTTGTAGCCGCGCTCCCAACCGAGCGGTTTCAGGTTCCGGTCATAGATTTCGCCGTAATTGCCGACGGTCTTGACGATATTATAGGCCCATTTCGGATCGAGGCCGATCGCCTGGGCGAGCGACGGGTCTACGCCGAGAAAGCGCTGGATGGCCGGATCCGGCGATTTCAGGAACTCGTCGACATTCTTGCTGGTGATGCCCCATTCCTCGGCCTGGATGGTTGCGTTGACCGTCCAGTTGACGATTTCGAGCCAGCGGTCGTCGCCACCGGCGATTGCCGGTGCGAGCGGCTCCTTCGACAGCCGCTCGGGCAGGATAATGTAGTCATCGGGCTTCTTCAGCTGGGTGCGCTTGCCAACGAGATCGGACGAGTCCTGCGTGATGGCGTCGACGCGCCCTGTCTCCAGTGCGTTGATGAATTCGCCGGTATCCTCGATCGTCACCGGTGTGAACTTCTTGCCGGTCTTGCGGAAGAAATCGGCGATGTTCAACTCGCCGGTCGTACCGCTCTGAACGCCGATCGTGGCACCGTCCAGGTCGGCAGCCTTGGTGACGCCGAGGTCCTTGCGCACAAGGATGCCCTGGCCGTCGTAGAAAACCGTCGGACCGAAATGGAAGCCGAGCTGGAAGGCACGCGTGATCGTTACCGTCACGCCCGACAGCAGAATGTCGAACTCACCGGCCTGGAGCGCCGGCAGGCGCTGCTGCGGCGAAGAGTTGGTGAACTCCACCTTGTCCGGGTCGCCAAAGACAGTGATCGCCAGGGCGCGTCCATAGTCGGCGAAGAAGCCTTGCCAGCGACCGTTGCTGTCCGGCGAGAAGAAACCGGGTGTCGTGCCGACACCGACCTTGATGGAGCCACGCTCCTTGATCTTGTCGAGCGTCGGGCCCGCATAGGTCGCGGTCGAAAACAATCCCGCCGCCACCACCAGCGTCGTCGCCAGTGCCGTCCTCCAACCGGCGCCAAGCCGCATTGCAATCGTCATGTCAGTCAACTCCTGAGGTTCATTGTTGTCAGCCGATCGCGGAACGTCCCCCGCTCTGTTCGACTGCCCCGAAGTTAACTCTATAATTTTTGTAGACTAAGGAACGGCAATCCAATTTTCTGCCTGTCCGGAAAGCAGATTGCTTCGAAAATGCCCATTGGCGGCGAATGCGAACCTGCACCGTTCCCGAATGTGTTCCCTCGCGAAAGACACGTTCCAGCGCGGCTGAAGAAGAATATCCCGGGACAAAAAAATGGCCGGGCTCGAATACGGCCCGGCCAAAAGAAGGTTAAACCTTCAGAGGGGAACACCGTTCAGCGGAATGGGAGGAAACCGCCGAACGATTTTACCTGTTTGAGCCTATTTTGGTTACTTGGCGACGAATGGAATTCCAAAAATATACAAATGAGCAAAAATTCGTGCTCAGCAGCCGTTACGAGCCCGCGGTTCCGGTCTGGAGGAGATCAGCGTAGTGGCGGCGTGCCACGTCGGGATGTGAACGCAGCCGGCTTTTGAGCACGTTGGTTCCGACATCGCGGAACAACGGGTTGTCGGGATCGCTTGCCGGTCCGCGCGCCTGCGCCGCCAGTTCCTCGGAAAGGCCGAGAAGCGGGATGGTCGCATCGAGCCGCGCGCTGAAGAAGAAGGGGACAGAAATCCGCTCGACGCCGGCAGGCGGCGTCACGACGCGGTGCACGGTGGCCCGCAGATATCCATTCGATGCCAGTTCGAGCAGTTCGCCGATGTTGACGACCAGCGTTCCCGCCAGCGGATCCACATTCACCCAGCTTCCGTCATATTCGACCTGCAGCCCCTTGTTGTCGTCCTGCAGCAGCAGTGTCAGGAAACCGCCATCCTTGTGCGCGCCGACGCCCTGGTCGCCTTCGGTCGCGTCACGGCCGGGATAACGCACGATCTTCATGCGATGATTGGGCGAGTCCCGGTAGATCGCGTCGAAGGCGTCCTCGGGCTGATCGAGCGATAGTGCGAAAGCTTTCAACAGCCGAATCGCCACCGCGGTCGCCTTAGCCTGCCATGCAAGCAGTGCCGGCTTGAGTTCCGGCAGTGCAGACGGCCACTGGTTCGGTCCCTGCAACCTTGTCCATGGTGCAATTCCAGGTCCCTGCGCTATGGGCTGGCGCTCGACGCCTAAATCGAGTTGCTCACGCCAATCGGCCGCGCCCCTGGTCAGTTCGCCGCCGGCGCGGGTGTAGCCGCGGAACTGCTGGGATTTGACCATTTCGATCGCCAGCTTGTCGGCCTCCGGCAGCGCGAAGAACCGGCGCGAGGCATCCAGCACGTCGTCGATCTCCGAGGCGGAAATTCCGTGGCCGCTGAGATAGAAGAAGCCAACGTCTCGCGCCGCCGTGCGCAGGTCCAGGAGAAAGGTACGATATTCGGAGGCACCTTGTTCGAGACGGCTCAGATCGAGCACCGGCACAATTCTGGGCATGGTCAGGTTCCTTCTTTTTTCTGCTTTGGATTTTGCATGAAGCTCCCCCACAGAAGCGCGAAGCTGGAAATGATCGCTCCGGCCCACAACAGTTCGGGCGAATAGCGCCGGATGCCGAGGAAATGCCAAGTCTTGCACAACGACATGGCAAGCGAGCAGCGGTCAGACGTCTGCAGCAGACATGGCAGGGTGCGCTCGATTGGAAATCCGGTGTTCGACATGACCTGTGCGTAGACGATCGCCCACCAGACGAGAGCAATGAGCGTCAGGACAATTCCCGCCGCTTCCAGCCAGCGCGGCGAAAACAGTTTTCTGACCGATGCCGACGTATTTTCGGTCATGCCGAGAACCCGAGAATCTCGAGGATGTGCTGGCGTTGGGCTACGATGCGCGGATCGTCACGCCGCCGGGGGTAGGGCAGATCGACCGCGACCTCGGCCTTGATGCGTGCCGGGCGCTCGGTAAGCACGATGACGCGCCCGGACAACAGCAGCGCCTCTTCGACATCGTGGGTGACCAGAATGACCGTGTATCCGGCCTGCCGCCAGAGCGCCAAAAGCTCCTCCTGCATGGTCAGCCGGGTGAGTGAGTCCAGCCGGCCCAGCGGCTCATCGAGCAACAGCAGGCGCGGGTCGTTGATCAGGGCACGCGCCAGCGCGGCGCGTTGCGCCATGCCGCCGGACAGCTGGTGCGGAAAGGCGGAGGCGAAAGCCTCGAGCTTGACCAGGCGAAGCGCACCATCGATCCGCTTCTGACTGCCAGGCAGGACGCCGCGCGCTTCCGGCCCGATGGCGACATTGTCGCGAACGGTCCGCCACGGAAACAGCGTCGGGTCCTGAAACACCAGGACGCGCGACGGATCCGGTCTGGCGACGATTGTCCCGTTTGCCAGCACCTCACCGCTGCTTGGCCGTTCCAGCCCTGCCGCCAGCCGCAGCAGGGTCGACTTGCCGCAGCCGGACGGACCGAGCAGCGCCACGAACTCGCCTGGCGCCACGGCCAGGTCGATCTGGCGCAGCACCGGCAAGGGTTGCCCATCCAGATCGTACTGATGCGAGACGCCGTGAAAGTCGACGGAAAGACCGGCAGAGTTATCGACCGCGACGCGAGTGGTGCCGAAGGCTACCATTGTACGACACCCTTCTGCCAACCGAGCAGCCGGTCGCGCGCGACGAACAGCAGCTTGACCAGACCCGAGCAGAGCAATGCCATGACGATCAGCATCGCGTAGACGTTGGCGTAGGCCGAATAGGCCGTCTGGAACTGCAGATACCAGCCCAGACCGTATTTCGCGCCGAGCATTTCGGCGACCACCAGCACGGCAAAGGAATAATAGAGCCCCATGAACAGGCCGACGAAGACATGCGGCAGAGCGGCCGGTATCGCCACGCGAAGAACCAGATAGCGGCTGCTGGCGCCAAGCGTACGCGCCACGTCGTAGAAGGAGCGGTTGACCGAGTTGACGCCCGACGCGGTCAGGATCGCGACCGGTATGCCGGATGCAAGCGCGACAAGGAACAGGCTGGCCTGGAATGTCGTCGGGAACAGGAAGAAGGTTGCCGGAATCCAGGCGCTCGCCGGCACCGGCCCGATCAGCTTCAGCACCGGCATGCCCCAATAGGCGAAGGTTTTGGACCAGCCTAGCGCCACGCCGCCGATGAAGCCGACAATGATGCCGCTGAAGAACCCGATCGTCCACAGCCGCGCGGTGTAAGCGATGCAGATGAGGATGCGTTGCCAGTCGACGATATAGACATGCAGGAGGCCGTGCGGCGGCGTGAAGAATGGTTTCGGCATCCAGCCGAGCTTGGCGGTGATCAACTCCCAGACCGCGAACCAAAGGCCCAGCACAATCAGCCATGGACCGTAGTGCGTCAGCCCGCGGCCAAATCCGCCAAGCTTTTCGACGCTGAATGCAAGACCGGCCAGGATCATCGCTCCGGCGACCAGCAGGGCGACGAAGACATCGCGGCTACCCCACGGAACGACATCGGGGAAGGCAATCGTGACAACGGCAGCGAGCAGCCAAGCCGAGGCGGCATAGAGCCCGTGCTTCCACACGGGCCCGGCAGAAGCGGAAGAAACACTCTTTTCGCCTGCGTCCTCGTCGATCGCTGCGCTCATCACCGCAACCGTCAGGCCAGAATGTCGACCGTCACCCGCTGCGCGAGTTCCGCCGGGTCGGTGGTGGGATCGAGCACCTTGATCAGCGACAGATCAGCGGCCGCATGCTTCACCTGATCCTGCAGGTCCTTGCCGACCGGATGGTTGTGCAACACCCATGACGCAATCTCGTCGCGAATATCTTCAAAGGGGAAGCCCGGGTTGAGATTGTCGACGAACCACTTTGCCACCTCATCTGGATGCGCCGCGGCATATTCGTGGATCTCGATGTCGGCCTCGGCCAACCGCCGGATGGCATCCTTGTTGGCATCCAAGAAAGCCGAATTGACGCCAAGCACACAGCAGACTGCACCTTCGAACAAGCCGGTTTGCGTGTTGGCGATTTCCACAAGGTCGAACTTCTTCTTGTGGGAATAGGCCCACGGATCGAGATGCGCCAGCGCATCGGCCTGACCCTTGCCAACCGTTTCGCCGACCAGATCGAACGGCACGTTGAGCCAGTTCACATCATTTTCGGGATCGAGACCTGCCTTGGCCAGCGCAACCTGGAAGGAGTGCTTTGGCGGGCTGGCGACGTCGTAGGAGACGATGGTCTTGCCCTTCAGACCTTCGAGCGTGGTGACGCCGGAGGCCTTGGACGCCAGCAGCCTTGTACAGCCGCCATGTGAGCCGACGAACAGCTTGACGTCCAGCCCCTGCTCCAACGGCTTGACCCAGTCATAGAGCAAGCCGGCGCCGGCATCCGTCTTGTTGGTGGCGATCGACTGGATCAGCGTCTGGCCGCTGGCACCTTGATAGTAGAGTTCGATGTCGAGATCATGCCTGGCATAGATGCCCTTCGAAAGGGCGAAGGCGATCGGCGAATGGCAGGCCGCGAACTCGGTCCATGATAACCGCACCTTGGTCGCATTGCCGGCTATGGCGTAGCTGGTCGGCCTGGCGAGCAGGGCCACAGCCGCGGCGCCAACACCGAGTGTGCCGGCGGCGCGCAACACGCCGCGCCGCGAGATCTTCGATGTTGCCCCGATTTTCCTGCTGGAAGTCATTGTACCCTCCTGTGACCGGATCGATGTGGAGCCGACGATTTGTTCGCCAGCAGAAATGCCTCAGGCGGCCTTCAATTCGCGATCGCCGACGGCCTGATCGAGCGCCTGTTCAAGATCGCGAATGATGTCGTCGGGATGCTCGATGCCGACGGAAAGCCTGACATAACCGGGCGTCACGCCGGTCGCGAGCTGCTCTTCCGGCGAAAGCTGCGAGTGGGTCGTGGTCGATGGATGGATAGCCAGCGAGCGCGCATCGCCGATGTTGGCGACGTGATAGAGCAGCTTCAACCCGTTGATGAAGGAACGTCCAGCCTCGCGGCCATCCTTGAGTTCGAACCCGACCAGCGCGCCGTAGCTGCCCTGACGGAAATAGGCGTCGGCCCGGCGCTTGCTCTCGCCGCTTTGGTAGCGTGGGAAGATGACGTTGCTTACCTTTGGATGACCGCGCAGAAACTCCGCCACCTTGATGGCGTTCTCATTGTGTTGACGGAGGCGCAAGGGCAGCGTCTCCAGGCCCTGCAGCAGCTGGAAGGCATTGAACGGGCTGATCGCGGCACCGACGTCGCGCAGAAGCACGGTGCGGATGCGCAGTACATACGCCACCGGTCCAAGCGCTTTGGCCGCCTCGACCCAAACCTTGCCGTGATAGCTTGGATCGGGCTGGTTCAGCGTCGGGAAGCGTTCGGCATGGTCTTCCCATGGGAAGTTGCCGCCATCGATGACGATGCCGCCGATCGAGGTTCCGTGGCCGCCAATGTATTTCGTCGCCGAATAGACCACGACAGCCGCGCCATGGTCGAACGGCCTGATGCTCAGCGGTGCCGCGGTGTTGTCGACGATCAACGGCACGCCGAGCGACCGGCCGATGTCAGCGACTTCCTTGATCGGGAAGACTTGCAGCTTCGGATTGGGCAGCGATTCCGCATAGTAGGCGCGTGTCCGCGCATCGGTGGCACGGCGGAAATTCTCAGGGTCGGACGGATCGACGAACCGTACTTCCACCCCCAGGTGCTTCAGGGTCGCGGCAAAAAGGGCCCAGGTGCCGCCATAGAGATCGGTGGCGGAGACGATGTTGTCGCCGGCGCCGGCAAGATTCAGCACCGAATAGGCTGAAGCCGCCTGGCCGGAGGACACAAGAAGGGCAGCAGCACCCCCTTCCAGCGCCGCGATGCGGGTCTCCAGCGCATCCTGCGTCGGGTTCGAGACGCGCGTGTAGATATGGCCGATCTCATCGAGGGCGAACAGCCGGTCGGCATGGCCGGTGTCCTGGAACTGGTAAGACGTGGTCTGGTAAATAGGTACGGCAACGGCGCCGGTGGCGGGATCGGCGCGCCAGGAGCCGCCGTGAAGGGCAAGGGTCTCGGGAGAAAGATTTTCCAGGGTCATTTATCGTTCCTTCCTGATGGTTGTGGCGGTCAAGCGACCGGGACAGCTTCGGCGCGTGCCTGGACGGCCAGCAGATCGGCGTGATGGCGCCGCGCGACGTCGGGATGCGAACGCAACCGGCTCTTCAGCGCGTTTTGCCCGGAATTGCGGTAGAGCGGATTCTGCGGATCGCGGGTGACCCCGTTCGCCTGCGCCTTCAGGTGCGGCGCCAAATCCAGGAGCGGAATCTCGGCATCGAACGGAGCGCCGAGGAAGAAGGCGACCGACAGCCGGTCGGTGCCGGCTGGCGGCGTTACGACCCGGTGCACGGTGGCCTTCAGGTAGCCATCGGTCGCCATTTCCAGCAGTTCGCCGATGTTGACGACAAAGGTGCCGGCGCGCGGCTCGGCGTCAATCCAATCGCCATCGGCGCTTTCGACCTGCAGCCCCTTCTGCCTTTCCTGCAGCAGGAGCGTCAGGAAGCCGCTGTCCTTGTGCGCACCGACGCCTTGCTCGCTTTCGGTCGCGTCACGGCCGGGATAGCGGATGATCTTGATGAGGTGGTTCGGCGTGCCGGCATAGATGGCTTCGAAAGCACCCTCATCCTGCTCCAGGACAATGGCAAAGGCTTTCAGCAGGCGCGTCGAAAGATCGGTGAGGCGATCCTGCCACTCCAGCAGAAGCGGCTTCAGCTCGGGCAAGGCGGTCGGCCATTGGTTTGGTCCCTGCAGGCGCGTCCAGGCCGGCAACGAGGCATTGCGCGGCAGCGCCGGTGCCTCCGAGCCGATGTCGACCTGCTCGCGCCAGTCCCTCTGGCCTTTCGTCAGTTCCTGTCCAATCCGGTTGTAGCCGCGGAAATGCGGCGAGTTGACCATCTCTATCTGGAGCTTGTCCTTGTCCGGCAAGGCAAAGAAACGTCGTGACGTGCCAAGCACATCGTCAATCAGCGATTGTGCGATGCCATGTCCGGTCAGGTAAAAAAAGCCAACATCGCGTGCAGCGCGCCGCAGTCCCTCGATGAATTCTTTGCGAGATGCCGGATCGGCTTCATAGCGGGAAAAATCCAGCACCGGAATCGTTTGTTTACCAGCAGAACTGCTCATTTCGACCTCTTGTTTGGTGATCGAAGCGTCGCACCGCAAGCGATGGAAACAAAGAAAACGCCATCCCTTTCGGTGACAGGTGGGGAAATTCCAGTATCGCTCGGGCAAGACCGACAGCGCGTTTTTGTTAATTCTACAAGATTGGTAGATTTTGCCCTGCGACCGGTATCACGCCCCTATTCCGCGGCGGCCCGGTCGATCTGGCTGCGGCTCCGCTCCCAGGACAGGCCTGGGACCGCCGCCAGCAACGCACGCGCATAGTCGGATCCGGGACGTGTCAAAACCTGTTCGGCGGGACCGTCCTCGACGATCTTGCCGCTCTGCATGACGACGATGCGGTCGGCGATCGCCGAGGCGACACGAAGATCGTGCGTGATGAACAGCATCGACAGGCCAAGATCGCGTTTGATTTCCGCCAGAAGGTCGAGAATCTGCGCCTGTATCGAGACATCCAGGGCCGAGACCGGTTCGTCGGCGACGAGCAGGTCGGGCTCAAGCATGAGAGCTCGCGCCAGGCCAATACGCTGCCTTTGGCCGCCTGAAAAGGCATGCGGGAAACGATCGGCCGCACCGGGGTCAAGTCCGACGCGGACAAGGAGGCGGGACATGCTCTCCTCCGCCCTCTCGCGTGAAAGGCCGTTGACTATGGCGGCTTCGGTAAGGATGCGGCGGACGCGATGGCGCGGATTGAGGGAGGCGATCGGATCCTGAAACACCATCTGGATACGCGGACGTAAAGTGCGCTCCCGTGTCGTGCCGGCGAGATCGCCACCGTCGAAGCTCAGGCTGCCTTCATCCCAGTCGGCCAGTCCGACGACGCATTGGCCGAGCGTCGTCTTGCCCGAACCGGATTCACCGACGAGGGCGACCGTCTCGCCGCGCCCAATCGTCAAATTGACACCGTCCAGCGCCCTGGTGGCGGAGGCCTGCCGCCGCCAAGGGGCGCGGCGATCACGATAGGTCTTGCTCAGCCCGCGGACAACGAGAAACGGATCCCCTGCGTCCCGTCTTTGAATTGCACTGGTATGAAGAACCGGAACGGCTTCGATCAGGCGGCGTGTGTAGGGCTGCGATGGCGCTTCGAGGACGTCGTTTGCTCTGCCGCTCTCAATCACCCGGCCCTCCTTCATCACCACGACGCGATCGGCGATATCGGCGACCACGCCGATATCATGGGTGATGAACAGAACGGCGAGGCCGAGCCTTTCGCGGATTTCAAGGATCAGCCGCAGGATTTCCGCTTGCGTCGTGACGTCGAGCGCGGTGGTGGGTTCATCGGCGATCAGCAGGTCCGGATCGTTGGCGATCGCCATGGCGATCATCACCCGTTGCCGCTGTCCGCCCGAGAGCTGGTGCGGGTAACGGTGAATGATCGTCTCGGGATCCGGAAGCCTGGTTGCCCGCGCCAGTTCCAGCACGCGAGCGGTGCGCGCCTTGCGGTCGCCGCCATCATGCGCGGCGAGCGCTTCCTCGATCTGGCGGCCGATGGTCAGCACCGGATTGAGCGCGCTCATCGGTTCCTGGAAGATGAAGCCAATGCGCTTGCCGCGCAACAGGCGGAACGAAGCCTCGCTGATCCCGGCAATGTCGCGGCCATCGAAACGGATCGCACCGGCGGCGATCCGGAGCTGCTTGGCAGGCAACAGGCCGGCAATGGCCGCGGCCAATACCGATTTGCCGGACCCGGATTCGCCGACCAGGCAGAGCACTTCGCCACGATCGATACGCAACGACACGTCTTCGACGGCCAATGCTCGATCGGCGTGCTCCGGCAAGGCGATGGAGAGACCCGCGATCTCGACCAGAGCCGTCATGCGCGCCCACCGCGATTGCTGTTGCGAGGGTTGAGCCAATGGTTCAGGCCGTCGCCGACGAGGTTCAGGGAAAGAACGGTGAGGAAGATCGCCAGGCCCGGAATGGTCGACAGCCACCAGTTGACGCGAAAGGCGGTCCTGCCGGTGCCGAGCAGATAGCCCCAGGAGACGAACTCGCGATTGCCCAGACCAAGGAAGCTGATGCCCGATTCGATCAGGATGACGGTCGCCGTCATCAACGAAGCGGCAACGATCACGGGCGACAGCACGTTGGGAAGGATGTGCCCCCAGATGATCCGGGCAGTCGACAGCCCGCCAACCCGTGCCGCCCGCACGAAGTCCTGGTTGACGAGGCTCAGCACCTCGGCCCGGACCAGCCGGGCGATCTGCGGCCAGCTGACGATTGCGATGGCCAGGATGATCGAAGCCAGCGAAGGCGCGACGATCGCAACGATGACGACCGTCAGCAGGAAGCTCGGGATGGTCTGGAAGAACTCGGTGAACCGCATGGCGACGTCGTCGACCCAGCCGCCGAAATAGCCGGCGACAGCACCTATCGCCGTGCCGAAGGCGACGGCGAGCAGCGTCACCGCCAGAGCGATCAGCAGCGTGACCTGCGCCCCGTGGGCGATGCCGGCCGCAAGATCACGGCCGAGCATGTCGGTGCCGAACAGATGACCCGGGCTGAAGGGCGGCAGGTTCGGGCGCGCAACCATGCGCCAGGGATCGCCCGGAAAGAGGATACCGGCGAAGATCGCCATCAGGAGGATCGCGATCAGGATCAGCGCGCCGGCGACGGCGCCCGGATGCCTAAGGAACGGGGTTCGCGGCAAGGCCATCGCCTCAAGCTCCCATTTCGATGCGCGGATCGGCGGCAACGTAGAGAAAATCCGCGGCCAGGTTGATGACGACGACGATTGTCGAGGTGATGAAGAAGATCGCCAGCAAGAGGTTGTAGTCCCGCTGCATGAGGGCATCGAAGGCGAGACGCCCGACGCCCGGCCAGGCGAACACCGTCTCGATCAGGATCGACCCGCCAATCAGTTGTCCGGCCTGCAAGGAGGCGAAGGTGATGATCGGCAGCAGCGCGTTCCTCAGCACATGCTGGCGCCAGATCAATCCCGGTTTCAGGCCCTTGGCCCTGGCGGTACGGACAAAATCGCGATCGAGCACGTCGAGCACCGAGGCGCGCGTCACGCGCATGTAGATGGCCATGTAGAACAGGCCGAGCGTCAGAGCCGGAAGAATGAGATGAACGGCGACATCCCCGACAAGCGAGAGATCCGACCCGCCCTCGCCCACCGTCTGCATGCCGTAGGACGGCAGCCAGTTCAGCCAGACCGAAAACAGCAGGATCGCCATCAGGCCGGTCCAGAACAGCGGCATGGCAAAGAACATCACCGAAATGCCGGTCAGCACGGTGTCGAGCAGACTGCCGGCGTGCCGAGCGGCGATAGACCCGAGCGCAATGCCGGTCCCCAACGCAAAGCAAAAGGCGGTCAATGTCAGAAGCAGTGTGGCCGGCAGCCTTTCCGCGATGATATCGACAACAGGACGCTGGTCGCGGTAGGATTGGCCGAAGTCGAGACGCGCCAGCGACTTGGTGTAGATCCACAATTGCTCGGGCACGGAGCGATCAAGCCCGAGATCGTGGCGCAGTTCCGCGACAAAGGCCGGGTCGGCCGCACCCTGGTCTCCGGCCAGGACGGATGCCGCATCTCCCGGTGCGAGGCGCAGCAGCACGAAGTTGAGCACGATAACCCCAAACAGGATGAGAACCGCGCGGGCGGCCCGTCCCGTCAGGAAGCCAAGACGATCCATCCTACCCAGCCCCGCCAGCTATTTCGCCTGCCAGACATCGGCGAAGTTTTCATCTGTGCCGAGACCGGTCGCGATCAGATTGTGAACCTTGGTTCGGTAGAGCGTCGGAAAGACGATGTCGTGCGTCCAGATGAGCGGCACGTCGGCGGAGATGATCTTCTGGGCTTGCGAATAGAGCGCCTTGCGCTTGTCGAAGTCGTTCTCATGGGCGGCGTCGGCCAGCAGTCTGTCGACCTCGGGGTTGGAATAGCCATGCACATTGCCGCCGGTCGTGCCCGCATTGTCGCCTTCGAGCGTGGTGTAGGCATAGCTGATGCCGATTGCCGGGTCAGGGGTGGTGTAGACAAAGTTTTCGGCAAGATCATAGTCGAAGGTGGTCAGCCGCTTGAACCAGCCCGGCACGTCGGTCGCCACGATGTTGACCTTGATGCCGACAGACGCCAGCGCCTCCCGGACATATTCCGCCTCGCGCTGCCACAGCTCGCCATAGGGCAGCGGAACGAACTGCAGTTCGAAGCGCACGCCGTTGGCGTCGGGCTTCAGGCCGGCCTCGTCGAGGATGGCGTTCGCCTTGGCCAGGTCGAATTCATATTTCGTTTCGACCGATGTGTCCTTGAACCGCGACAGGCGCGACAGCGGGCCGTTGGTCTCGTGGCCGAATCCACCAAAGATCGTGTCGATGATGAACTGGCGGTCGATCGCATGCGCGATCGCCCGGCGCACCCGCGCATCGTCGAGCGGCTTGTGGCGGTTGTTGAGGTGGATGTAGCCGACCGGTTGAAGAAATTCCCAGCCTGCCTCGGTCAGTTGCACGCCATCGAGCCCGGCCAACCGCGTAATGTCGAAGTTCTCGACGTCGCCTGCGCGCAGCACATCCACCTGACCGGTTTCGAAAGCGATGGCGCGGCTGTTGGCGTCAGGGATGACGTGGAAGAAGATGTCGTTCAGATGGGGCTTGCCGGCATCCCAATAGTCAGGGTTGCGGACAAGGTGGATGAAGGACCCCTTCTTCCACTCGGCGAATTTGAACGGCCCGGTGCCGATGAACTTGCTGTTTGCCTCGGCGGTGCGAAAGTCGCTCACCCCTTCATAGAGATGGGCCGGCAGCACGGCGGTGTTGTGGACGTAGATGAAGGCCGGGTACGGTGCCTTGAGCGTGAACACCACAGTGTGGTCGTCCGGCGTGGCGATGTCCTTCACCTCCGCCAGGTTGAGTCGCGAGCGGGCCTGAAGTGCCGGCAGAAACTTCTGGAAGCTGAACACCACGTCCTTGGCCGTGAACGGCTGGCCGTCATGCCATTTTACATCGCGGCGCAGGTTGAAGGTGTAGACGAGGCCATCATCCGAAATCGACCAGCTTTGCGCCAGGCGCGGCAGCGGCTTCAGATCGGCCGAATAGGTCAACAGGCTCTCGTAGATCTTGTTGCCGACATAGGTCGTCGGCCCGAGACGGTTGACGCCGATATTGACCGTCGGCGGCTCGGGCTGGACGATCAGGTTGAGCGTCCCGCCCGCCTCCTCTGCCGCAAGTCCGGTCAGCGTCAGAAGCGTGGCTGCCAGAGACAGCATGATGGTTCGCAACAGGCGGGAGATCATCGTGAATTCACCTTGTCGAATGATTTATCGCGGAGCCTGAGATGTCGCTCCGCGGGAGTGTGGCTCCGCCGGATGGCGCAGCTGACCTGCCTCTTGCGAGTTGCGGCGTACTTTGTGCACTAAGATTATAGACAAAGGGGATTATGATAAGGGAACATGCTTCATCGATGTCAGCCAGAGCGAATATTTTTCCCAATATCCGTGCTGAAATGAGAGCGAATTGCCTGATGGCGGGCGGTCACGACAGGCTCGCCGGGTCGCGCCATCTGGTTGTGATGTCGACGGCGAAGGTGCAGAACACGAACGATGCCGCGGCGAAGATCGTCGTCCCGATGACGACCGGAAAATCGCCTTCAAGCGCCGAGTTGATCGCCAGCCGGCCGACGCCGTCCAATCCGAAGATCGTCTCCGTGACGATCGCCCCACCCATGATGACGGCAAGCTCCAGGCCACCCAGCGTGATCACCGGGTTGAGCGCGGCCTTCAACGCATGATCGTAATAGACCCGCCATTCCGGAACACCCTTGGCGCGCGCCGTCCTTATGTAGTCCTCGCCCAGAACCTCAAGCATGCTTGCGCGGATCAGCTGCTGGAAAATGCCGATCTCGGCAAGTGCCAGCGTCAGCCACGGCAGGGCCAGATGCCGGGCCCATTCGAACGGATCTTTCGTCAGCGGCACATAACCGCTGCTTGGAAACCAGAAGACCCCATGGTTGGAGAGCTGGAAGAACAGGAAATAGGAGATCAGGATGCCGGAGAGGAACGTCGGCACCGACAGGCTCGCATAGGCGAAGCCCGATATCAGCCTGTCCAGCCAGGAGCCCTGCCGGCGCGCGGCAATCACGCCAAGCAGGATCGACAGCGTCATCCAAATGACGACTGCACCAAGGGCGAGCGAAAGCGTCACCGGCACCTTGGACAGGATGAGGTCGGTCACCGGTGTCTGCTTGCGGAAGGAGTAGCCTAGCGCCGGCGGCCAGTGAGCGATCCCCATCGGCGCGCCCTGGATGTCGGGGCCGCGGTAGAGATAGTACCAAAGCTGCAGATACCATGGCTCGTTGAGCCGCAGCGCGTGCGCTATGGCATCGATCGCCTGCTGGCTGGCGTTGCGCGGCGCCAGCATGGCGGCCGGATTGCGGTAGGCTATGCGGGTGATGAAGAATGCAATCACCAGCACGATCAGCAGCGTCGAGAGCGCCCGGAAGATCAGCCTGCCTGTATGCCGGATCATGGCGTCACCCGCTGCGGCGATGGGGGTCGAGGACGTTGCGCAGGCCAGCGCTCAGCGTGTTGAAGCCGGCCACGGTCAGAAACAGCGCGATGCCGGGTCCGAGCAGGAACCATGGCTGCAACTGGTAGAGGGATGAGCGCTGCGCCTCGGCGATCATATTGCCCCAGCTCGGCTGCGGCGCCTGCACGCCGACGCCGAGGAAGGAGAGCGTCGCTTCGGCGATGATGTTGGTCGGCAGTTGTACCGCCCAGTAGACCAGGATGACCGGCGCGATGTTGGGCAGGATCTCGCGCATGATGATCCTGGCCTTCGAGGCGCCGATCGTCTGCGCGGCTTCCACCAGCGGGCTGCGGCGCAGGACAAACACCAGGCCACGCGTCAGCCGGGCAAAGTAGGTCCAGGAAAACAGGGTTATGATCAGCACCACCACCAGGGAGGGCGCAACAAACGGCTTGCCATCGACGCCCCGGTTCAGCGACAGGAGGCTGAGCGCGGTGACGATGAACGGAAACGACAAAGCGACGTCCACCGCCTGCGAAATGACGCGGTCGACGCGACCGGCAAGAAATCCGCTGACGAGGCCAATGGCGGTGCCGATGATCATGGCAAGCGTGGTCGCCGGGATGGCGATGGCCAGCGATACGCGCGCGCCGTAGAGCGTTCTGACCAGCACGTCGCGGCCGTTGCCGTCGGCGCCAAGTGGAAATTCGAACGTGGGGCCAGTCGGCAGTCCCATCTCGGTCAACGCCGTATCGCGGAACTGCTCCGTCACCCCGTGCCCCAGCAGCCATGCGACCACTGGCGCCAGCAGCGCACCGGCGGTGACGAAGCCTATGATCAGCGCGCCGATGCGAAAGGACCGTTCGCGCAGCAGCGCTCGCAGAAGCAGCGACCTGTAGGAATTCACCACCTCGCCATGCCCCAGCAGGACGTGGTCCTGGACGGACGCCAGGGCACGGATCTCAGGCATGCGCGGCGATCCGCTCGGGAACCGGGTTGCGCCGCAGGACCTTGCCGGGGATCGCGTCTATCAGCCTGACCGTGTAGGGATGCCGGGGAGCGCCGAAGACACGGCCTGTCTCGCCGGCTTCCACGATGACGCCCTTCTCCAGCACGATGACGCGGTCGCACAGTTCCGACACGACGCCGAGATCATGCGAGATGAAGAGCAACGACAGGCCTCGCTGCCGGCGAATGGTCTGCAGCAGCCTGATGATCTTCGCCTGCGTCGTGATGTCGAGTGCCGATACCGGCTCGTCGGCGACGATCAGCGAGGGTTCGAGCGCGATGGCGCGCGCAATGGCGACACGCTGCCGCTGGCCACCTGAAAGCTGGGCCGGGAAACGATCCAGCACGTCGTCGGGAAGTTCCACGTCGCGCACCAGATCCTGCACGCGCCGGCGTATCGCCGCGGTGTCCAGTCTGGTGCCGATGATGAAGGGTTCCGCCAGAATGGACCGGATGCGCCGCCGCGGGTTGAGGCTTGCATAGGGGTCTTGAAAGATAACCTGTATGTCCGACCGCAATTGCCGGTCGATGGCGATGCCGCCGACACCCGGACGCGAATAGATACGCTCCCGCAGGGAGATGCTGCCCTCGTCCGGCCGGTCGAGCCCGGCGATCAGCCGGCCGATTGTCGACTTGCCGGAACCGGATTCGCCGACGAGGCCGACGATCTCGTTTTCGCGGACGGTGAACGAGATATCCGTGAGCACCGGCCTGATCAGACCGCCTGCGGCGGAGCGGCCTGCGAACGAACGCGCGATTGCCGAGACGGAGAGCAAATCGGGCATCGACGGCAGGGCCGGGAGTAGCGATGATCGCGCCGCGCGGGCCACCAGGCCGCCAAGCCGCGCTGCACCGAGCAGCTCCCTGGTGTAGGCTTGGCGCGGTGCCCTGTAGATCAGCTCGGCCGGCGCCTGCTCCACGACGTGCCCCGCGCGCATCACCAGGACATCGTCGGCGATGTCCGAAACGACGGCCAGATCGTGGCTGACGAAGATCATTGCCGTGCCGTGGTCCTGCTGAATTCGCTTCAGCAGGTCGAGGATCGAGGCCTGCACGGTCACGTCCAGCGCCGTCGTCGGCTCGTCGGCGATGATGAGGCCGGGATTGAGCGCGATCGCCGCGGCAATCATCACACGCTGGCGCATGCCGCCGGAGAACTGCCTGGGATAGTCGTTCACTCGGGCCGCAGGATCGGGAATGCCTACATCGGCCAGCAGATCGAGAACGCGCCCACGCAGCTCCCGGCGTCCCACCTTGCGGTGCGCGGTGATCGCTTCCGCGATCTGCTGGCCGATGGTCTTCAGCGGATGAAGGTTGCTGAGCGGGTCCTGGAAGATGAAGCCGATATCGGCGCCTCTCCGCCGGCGCAGGTCGCCGGCGGAGAGGCCCAGTATCTCATCGCCCTTGTGCAGCACGCTGCCGCGAACGCTCGCCGCCGGCGGCAGAAGGCCGGTGGCGCCGAGCAGCGACACACTCTTGCCCGAGCCCGATTCGCCGACGATGGCGAGTGTCTTGCCTGGCTCGACTCCAAACGAGACGCCATGCACCACCTCCACCGCGCCGAATGCGACGCGCAGATCGGCGACAGAGAAGATGGGCACGCGCGCCTCCTTTTGCCGATCCGGCCTTGCTACTGCTTGAGGGCTATGTTGGTGATGTCGGCATTCACGGCCAGCGACGACCACACCCAGTTGGCGAGGCGATCGGAAGTGACCACGACCTTGCGCTTCTCGAACAACGGGATCCATGGCAGATCGGCGGAGACGAGTTTGTCGGCCTTCGTCCAGATCGGTCCCGGATCGTCGGAGGGATAGGCCTGCGCCGCGAGCTTGTTGAGTTCCGGATTGCTGTAGCAGATGGCGTGGACGTTGCCGGTGCCGCAAGGTGCCGCGTCCGAATTCAGCCAGCCGCCGAGGAGCATGCGCGTGCTCGGTCCCTGCCAATCCGGGGAGAATGTTCCGCCCAGGGAAAGATCCCAACGGCTCTTCGGATCCTGGATGAAGGCGTACCACTGTGTGGGCGGGATCGGGATCAGGTTGAGCGTGATACCCGCTGCTTCCAGATCCTCCTTCAGCGTCACGGCAATCGCTTCGAACTGCGCGTTGCCCCTGTAGATCGCGTCGAACGCAATGCCATTCGGATATCCCGCTTCGGCGAGCAGTTCCTTTGCCTTGGCCGGATCACCCCTGTAGCTTTCGGTCGGATACGGGTCGAACTTCTCGTAGCCGAGAATGGTCGAGGTGATGATCTGGGTGAGCGGCACCGCGCCGATCGAGCCAGCCTGGGTCTGCGCCAGATGTTCGCGGTTCACCGCATAGGTCAGCGCCTGCCGGACCTTCAGCTTGCGCAGCGCCTCGGCCCCGTCGCTCTTGACCTCCGGCCGCTGGTTGAAGGTGATGAAGTTCGCCGATCCACTGTTCGTCACATGGATATCGGGGCTCTTCTGCGACAGGAAGCGCTGGATCGTCGGGATGGGCGGGATGTCGAGATAAAGCGACAGATCGGCCTCTCCGGCGATGATCTTCTGGACGACGCTGTCCTCGCTGTTGGCGGTGAAATCGATGTCGATCTCATCGGCATAGGCCTTGCGCGCCTGGTCGGACTCCGGCTTGAAATTCTTTGCCTTCTTCAGGACCAGCTTCTGACCCTGCTCGTAGGTGTCGACATAGTAAGGGCCGCTGGACGGCAGGTTCTTGCGCGACTCCAGCGAGTCCGGGAAATATTTGGACGCGATCTCGGGCGCCACCGGCGACACGAAGTTCATCGAAAGGATGTTGAGGAAGTCGTAGTTCTTGGTGTCCGACTTGATGACCAGCGTGTGCTCGTCGGGAGCCGAGACGCCGGCAATCTCGTGCGTGTCGGTGAAAGCCTTGGTCGCCGCGAGATCGCCTGTCGGCACTTTCGCGAATTCCTTGCAGTAATCGACGAAGCCGGAGATCACGAGGTTGAAATAGTTGATGGCGGCGACCTGCTTGTTGGGATCGCAGAAGCGCTTGACCCCATAGACGAAATCACTGGAGACGATCTTGCGCTCGAGGCTGCCGGAGAAGAACACGTCGTCCTTCAAATGGAAGGTGTAGACCTTGCCGTCGTCGCTGATGTCCCAGGACTTGGCGAGATCCGGCACGAGCGTGGTGTCCTCCTTGAGGCCGGCTGGCGAGCCGGGATAGGTCACCAACTGGCGCGTTGTTGCGCGCAGGATTTCCCAGGAATCGATGCTGTAGCCGGTGAGCGGATCGAACGCATCGAGATCGGACTGGATCGAAGCAATCCGCAGGACCCCGCCATGTTTCAGATCTTCCGCCTGCGCGGATGAACCAAGAACATAAATCGACAGAATGCCACCTGCAATTCCCAATAGTAACTTACGCGCAACATGTGTTGTCATTACTTCTCTCCGATTATAAATAATTCTTCAAAATACCATCGCATTTAGCGAGAATAATTTTGAGATAAAATTACCCATTTTTCAAACACACTTTCAAAATACATTTTATATTAGCTCCGCCTGTCAAAACATTGTTCCGGAATGAGGCAAGGCCGGCGCCGTGAACAGCGTGTCGAGCGTTTCGACCGCAGCCCGGTCGAAGTCGCCGAGGCGCCCCGTCTGCGCGAGCTGCCACCACTTCACGCCGCCGAGATAGGCCGCCGAAACCGCGGCCACGTCCGTCACCACGGCGGCGGACAGATTGGTGCGCTCGGCTCCTTCTGGCGAGAGGCGCAGCCTGGTCGCGTTCTCGGGCAGGATGGCATCGGAGACTTCCAGCACGACGCTGCCCTGCCCGGCATAGGACCGGGCTGTTAGAGCCTTTTCAGCGTCCAGGAGCCGCAGCCATGTTTCGTCGCGCGCCGCCGAAACGCGAACGCTTCGAAAATCCTCGAACAGCCACGGCAGCAGATCGTCCGCGGGACGGCTCCAGAAGACGATGCGATGCGGCAGGTCGACCGCCAGCAGATGTGCGACCAGCGCGACATAGGCGGCCGGACTGTAGGCCACGATATCATCGACCACGATGGTGCGTTCCGAGCTGGTGAACCAGCTGTCGAGGCCGACAGGGTGATAGCGCACGAACCCGGTTTCCGAACCCTTGTCGCCGTGAACGGCGACGTAGTTAGGCGTGCCGCTGTGCGTCTGGCGCAACGCCTGAAAATCCCACCAATAGGCCGAGCGTGTGATGACGCCCGCGCGCGAAACAGGCTGACCCGCGTAGATGCGCGCCTGTATCGCCCAGGCATCGTCGCTGTCGATCAGCCGAATCTTGTCGGAGTACGTCAGCCCTGCCCGCAGGCGCGCGCGCTGGGTGTCGACTTCCAGGCTGACAGAAGTATTGGCGATCGCATAGCCAAAGTTGCCGTAGATGCGCGCGTCGGAGGCCCGCAAGGTGGCCGCCGCCTCGCCCTGTTCGCGCGCGGCGCGCAGCTGCGCCTTGAACAGCGCCGTGGCGGCGCCACGCCGCGTATGGGTGGGCAGCACGCCGACATGGGTGACCGCGGCCTGCGGCAACCAGGCGCCGCCGGGAACCGCGATCCGTCCCGAATAGGAGTCGGTTGTGCCAACGAGTGTCTCGCCGTCGAAGGCGCCCCAGGTGCGATCCGGCTCGAAGAGTCTGTCGATCAGCGCGTCGTCGATCGGGCCGAGCGGCGGCAGGCCGACCATGGCCGTGCGGAAGGTGCGTGCGGCCTGCGCTAGTTCGGCCTTCCCGGTCAGCAGGCGCACATCCGATATCATGATGCCTTCCGCGTGGGCACGGCTTCAGGCTTGTGCGCTTCCGGCTGCGGCGGCTGCGCATAGGTTCGCGGTCTCGGCAGCGTTTCGGCCAGCAGATATGTGCCGACCTCGCGCGCCCGGTAGGAGACCGGATCGTGGACGGTATGGGTGCGCGCGTTGCGCCAATAGATGTCGAGGCCATATTTGTTGGCCGTCGAGCGCGCGCCCGTCGCTTCGAAGATGCGCGCCGTCACGTCGAGCACGACGTCGTTGGCGACGATCTTGCCCTGGTCGATGATCGTTGCGAGTTCGCCCCATTGCTGCGCCGTCACCGACGCTCCGGCATGCAGTGCCGCCTCGTAAAGCGCCGCGGCCTTGTCGGCGATTGCTATGCCCGCCGCAATGCCGGCGGATAGCCGGCCGAACAGCACCAGATGGTAGGGATCGTCGATCGCCCGTTCCAGCCCGGACTCCGGCCAGGGCCGGC
Source organism: Mesorhizobium sp. M0848 (assembly GCF_040319805.1). Classification (NCBI taxonomy): domain Bacteria; kingdom Pseudomonadati; phylum Pseudomonadota; class Alphaproteobacteria; order Hyphomicrobiales; family Phyllobacteriaceae; genus Mesorhizobium; species Mesorhizobium sp. M0848. The sequence continues at coordinate 171,495 of NZ_JAMYOM010000005.1, forward strand.
CGAAGCGGCGGACATGATCGGCGGCGGCGGCAAGAGCGCCCTCGGCGATGCCGAGATAGAAATTGATGAAGATGAGCTGGCTGAACAGGACGCGCAGGCCGTCGCGCAATTCGACATCGCCCTCATAATCGTCGAGGGCGCTGAGCAGCTCATCCTCGAAGACTTCGACACGGTCGAAAGTGACACTGCCGCTCGCCGTCAGTCTCTGGCCGAGATTGTCCCAGTCGCCGCCGAAGCTGATGCCCTTGCGCGTCGGCGGGATCTGATAGTGAGCGCGTTTGCCGTTGTCCCAGAGGCTGACGGTGATGACTTGGGCCACCGAGGCGCCGGTTGCGAAGGTGCGTCTGCCGTTCAGGAAGCGGCGGTCGCCGACATGCTCGATCTCGTTCCACTGGTCGCGCGGGTTGCTGACGCCGCCCTGGAACCAGCCTTGTGCGCCGACGCCACGCGCCGTCTTTTCCCACTGCTGACGCGTGCCGAGAATGTAAGTCCAGACACCGTTGGAATAATGATACGCGATCAGTTGTCCGATCGAGCCGTCGGCGGCCGCGATGATGCGGCTGATCTTGAGCGCCTGGACGAGGTTTGCGCCGGCGCCGCCGAATTCGCGTGGCGCAGCCAAGCCGAGCAGGCCGCTTTCGCGCAGCAGCGCCAGTTCTTCCACCGGGTCCTTGTTTGCCCGGTCGCGTTCGAGCGCCGTTGCCGCGAGTTGCCGCGCCACGTCGCGGGCCTTCTCGGCCCAGGTCTCGAATTCGGCGTCGCTGAGGCCCGGATAGATCTGAATGTCCGACATTGTCTTCTCGTCATGCTCCATTGTCGCGACCACCAAAGGCCGCACATGTTTCAGGCTGCGAGCAGCCCCTTCGATTTCAAGACCGCCAGCGCGCGTTCGGCGAAATGATAGGCTTCCTCGACATGCGGCTGGCCCGACAGGATGAAGTGGTCGAAACCGACGGCGTGGTACTCCTCGATGAGCGACGCCACCTGCTCGTGGCTGCCGACGATCGCGATGCCGGCGCCGCCGCGAACCAGGCCGTAGCCGGCCCACAGATGCGGCGATATTTCGAGATCGCGCACGCTGCGCGCGGTGAGCGCCGCGGTGCCGCTGTCGCTATGCAACGCGTTCATCCGGCGCTGGCCGGCCGATTCCGTGCGCGCCAGGATTGCCTGCGCCTGCGCGATCCGCTCCGGCGTCAGTCTCTCCAGCAGCCTCTCGGCCTCCTCCCAGGCCTGCGCCTCGGTATCGCGACTGATGACATGCAGGCGTATGCCGAAGCTTAGTTTGCGGCCCTGCGCGGCGGCGAGTTCCCGCACATGGCCTATCCGGGCAGCCTCGGTTGCCGGGCTCTCGCCCCAGACCAGATAGGTGTCGACATGGCGCGCGGCGACCGCTTGCGCAGCACCACTTGCGCCACCGAAGAAGATATCGGGAAGCGGCCATTTGCCGAAATCGATCTGGGCGCCTTCGATGTCATAGTGCTTTCCCCTGAAATCGAAGCGCCGGCCCGAACCGGCTGGCAGGACCACGCCGCGCAGGATCTCGAGGAACTCTCCCGTGCGTTCATAGCGCTGGTCGTGGCCGAGATGATCGCCGAAGCGTTTCTGCTCCAGCGGATCGCCTCCGGTGACGACGTTGAGCAGCAGCCGCCCACCCGATATGCGCTGAAGGGTCGCCGCCTGGTGGGCGACCAGCGTCGGCGAGATCAGGCCGGGACGGAAGGCGACGAGGAACTTCAACCGCGTGGTGACCTGCGCCAGTGCTGCCGTGACTATCCAGGCATCCTCGCACCAGGTTCCGGTCGGCGTCAGCACAGCTTCGAAGCCCAACGTCTCCGCGGTCTTGGCGACCAGCGAGAGATAATCGAGGCTCGCTTCCCGAAACCGCGATCGTGACGGGCCGTTGCCGAGAGGGGAATCATCGCCAGAGCCGACGATTTCCCGGCTGTCGCCGTTGGTCGGCAGATACCAGTGGAGATGGATGCCGCTCACTCGGCCGCCTCGACGATGGTACCCCAGTTCGAGCGGTCGCGTGCGGCTGTTCCCGGATGGTCGTCGCGCAGCAGCCGCTGGCCCGCTCCCTGGAAGCGCTCGCGGATCGTGGTGCCGGGCGCGCCACGTTCCCGGATGCGACCCCGCCGCCGCAGCTCCGGGACGACGAATTCGATGAAGTCCTCGAACGTGCCCGGACTGACGACATAGGCCAGGTTGAAGCCGTCGACGCCGGATTCATCGGCGATGCGTTCGAGCTCGTCGGCGATCCTCTGCGGTGAGCCGACCAGCTTGGGATGGATGCCGCCGAGCCCGATATACTCGGCGATCCCGGCCACGGTCCAGCGCCGGTCGGCATCGATCCGCGTCAGATTGGCAAGGGCTGAACGGCCGGCATTTGTCTCGATATATTCGAGCGGGTGGTCGAGTGGGTATTGCGACCAGTCGACGCCGGTCCATGCCGAAAACAGCGCCAGGGCCGCTTCGACACTGGTGTAGGATAGATAGTCCTTGTGCTTGGCCTCAGCCTCTTCGTCCGTGGCTCCGGTGATGACGGTGACCGCGGTGATAAACTTTATCGCATCCGGCGCCCGTCCGAGTTCGACGGCGCGGGCACGGATCGCCTCGACCGAGCGGCGGATGGAGGCCGTGCTGGTGCCGCCGAGGAACACCACCTCGCCGTTGCGAGCAGCGAATTCGCGCCCGCGCGGCGAGGTTCCCGCCTGGAACAGAAGCGGCGTGCGCTGCGGACTGGGCTGCGCGAGATGCGCGCCGGGCACGGAGAAATATTTGCCGAGATGGCCGATCGGATGGACTTTGGAAGGGTCGGTGTAGAGCCCCTTCTCGCGATCGTGCACGACCGCCCCGTCCTCCCAGGATCCCTCCCAGAGCTTGTAGGTGACATCCAGGAATTCCTGCGCCAGATCGTAACGCTCGTCATGGTCGATCTGGCGTTCCAGACCGAGATTCTTCGCCGCCGATTCCAGAACCGAGGTGACGACGTTCCAGGCGATGCGGCCCTTGGTCAGATGATCCAACGTGGTGAACTTGCGGGCCAGGAGATAGGGCTGCTCGTAAGTGGTCGACACGGTGATGCCGAAGCCGAGATGCCTGGTGGCGGCGGCCATTGCCGAGACCAGCAGCAGCGGGTCGTTGACCGGCGACTGGGCTGCGGTGCGCAGCGACGCATCCGGTGTCCCCCGGAAGACATCGAGGTGGCCAAGCGCGTCAGCGAGGAACAGCGCGTCGAAGCCGCCGTCGTCGAGCAGCTTGGCCAGCGAGGTCCAGTATTCGAGGCTGGTGTAGGTGTTGGCGCGGTCGCTCGGATGACGCCAGAGGCCCGCCGACACGTGACCGACCACGGTCATACCGAAGCCGTTGAGGATGAGAGGCTTGACCGCCTTATGGGTGGAACTTACCATGCTTCGGCTCACGAATAGTAGGTTGGCGGCGGCACACGGCCGTTAAGCGCGAAGTCACCGACTTCCAGCACCTTGTAGTGGACGGGATCATGCAGGCTGTGGGTGCGGACGTTGCGCCAGTAGCGGTCGAAGCCGAACGAGCGCGCCGTGGAGCGGGCGCCGGTCAGTTCGAATATGCGCGACGTCACCTCCAGGGCGACCTCGGTCGAATGCACCTTCGACTGGTAGGCGATTGCCGCGGCATGGCCACGCTCTTCCGCGGTGAGATCCCTGCCTCGCTCGAAGGCGCGCTGCACGGCCTCGCCGGCGGCGTCCGCGAGCGCCTGCGCGGACGCCAGCGCGATCGAAAGCCGGCCGAAGCGCTCGACAACCAGCGTATCCTCGGAGGCTTTCTTTGCCGGCGAGGACAGCCATGGCCTGCCGCGTTGGGTGACGTAATCCCTGGCGTCTTCCAGGGCGGCAAGGGCGGTGCCGAGATAAAGTTCGCCGAAGGCTGCATGAACGATCGGCACATGCAGCGTGGCATGCGGCGGATGAACCGTATCATCAGGCCAATGCCCGACCAGATCGTCGGCGGATGCGGCGACATTTTCGAGCGCCGCACTGCCGCTCACCGTTAGCCTCTGGCCGATATTGTCCCAGTCATTGCCGAAGCTGAGGCCTGACGTGGGGTTGGCGACGATGAACTGGCCGATATGACCGCTGGCATCGGTGCCGGCGATCCGCGTGCTCCCGGCAAAGCGCACCCAGACCTGCAGCGTGTCGGCCACCTGCGCACCACTGGTGAAAGGCTTGGCGCCGTTGAGCACGAAACCGCCGTCCACCTGCCTCGCCTCGACAAGCGGCTCATAGGCGGCCTGCGCGATGCCGGCATGAAACCAGCCCTTGGAGAGAAAGCCTTGAAGCCGTCTTTCGATCAGGGACTTGTTGTCGCCGTCCAATCCGATTGCCGTGCCGAAGAGATGGTAGATGACGATCTGGGCTATCGATGTATCGCCCCTGGCCAGGATGCGGACGATCCTGAGCACTTCGGTCGGCGTCGCGCCACCGCCGCCAAATCGCTTGGGAATATAGATCGTCAGCAGGCCGGCCAGACGCAAAAGGTCTATCTCGGCATGCGGGGCGGCCCCGGCCAGATCGCGCGCTGCAGCTGTTCGCTTGAGTTCGCGCACGACCTCCTCGGCCTTCTCGGCCCAGCCTTGGAAATCGCTGCGCTGTTCATGCTGAACGGTGGCGTGGATAGTCATGATACCAAAGCCTCCGGCTGACGGCCCTGCGAGAAAGCGTGTTGCGCCGCCGGATGATCGGCGGGCGGGCGGCTGTCACGCCCGAAGAGCCTGGAGCGCAGCGAGGGACCGAGATCCTCGCGAATGCGCCCGCGCCGCCGCAACTCGGGAACGACATGGGCGGAGAAATCGATGAAGCTGCCGGGGCTGACCACATGCGTCAAATTGATGCCGTCGGTATCGGTGGCTTCCAGCCATTGCTCGAGCTCGTCCGCAACGGTCTTCGGACCGCCGACAAACGACTTGCCGCGCCCAAAACCGCCCTCCGGGGAAAACGCCTGGCGCAAGGTCCACTGGCGGCCCGACGACGGGTCGTCGAACATGCGCAGCAGGGAGCGGTTGGAATCGGTTTCGGTGTAGCGGATAGGCTGGTCGAGATCGTGCCTGGAAAAATCGATGCCGGTCGTTGCCGAATAATGCACCAGCGCGCCTTCGACATCGTAGTGCGACCTGTAGTCAGCGAGCTTGGCGGCCGCGGCGGCGTCGGTTTCATCCGTGATCACCGAGACCGCGGATATGAACTTGATGCTGCCTGGAGCCCTGCCTTCATCGCGGGCAAGCCGCTTCACCTCAGCGACATTGCGGCGGATGCCATCGACATCGGCACCGGCGACAAAGACCACCTCCGCGTGACGAGCGGCAAAGCGCTGGCCGCGCGGCGAACCGCCCGCCTGGAACAGCACCGGCACCCTCTGCGGACTGGGCTCCGAGAGATGCGGACCCGGAACATTGAAGTAGCGACCGGAATGACCGATCGGATGGACCTTTTCCGGATCGGTATAGAGACCGTCCGGGTTGGCGGCGCTGCCGCGATCACGCACCAGGGCACCGTCTTCCCAGGAACCCTGCCAGAGCTTGTAGGCGACATCCATGAACTCGTCGGCGATCTCGTAGCGCTCGTCATGCGCCACCTGCCTGTCGAGACCGAGATTGCGCGCCGCGCTGTCGAGCTGCGAGGTGACGACGTTCCAGGCGATCCGCCCCTTGGTGAGATGATCGAGCGTGGTGAATTTGCGCGCCAGCAGATATGGCTTTTCGTAGGTCGTCGAAACGGTGACGCCGAAACCCAGCCGGCTTGTCGCGCCGGCAAGCGCTGAGACCAGCAACAGCGGATCGTTGACGGGGGACTGCACGCCCTTTGCCAGCGAGGCGTCGTATCCACCGCCATAGACGTCGAGAAGGCCCAGCGCGTCGGCGATGAACAAGCAATCGAAGCCGCCCTCCTCCAGTGCTTTGGCAAGTTCGATCCAGTAGTCGAGCTCGGCATGTCGATAGGCCTGGTCGGCCGGATGACGCCAAAGGCCGTAGGCGACATGGGAGACGGCATTCATGGTGAAGCCATTGAGAATAATAGGAGATTTTGCCATATGACAACCCAGACAAACGCGCTCAGCACGGGATCGATCTTTGTCTATGGATTTAGTGTAATTCAAAGCATCGCGCGTGGAGATTTTTCCTAAAGATCGCGGTGTTTGTGACAATCCATTACTGGATGGTGTCGAAGCGGCCAGTGTCGAGCCGCATCACCAAGGTTGTCGTCAAGCCATGCGGACAATCCATGCCCAGCTTCGCCGAACTGCGGCAGCGCATGGCTGCCCTGGCGCGATGCGACCCAGGGCGTTTCTCAGCAATGTGGCATATAAGCACCGCGGAAGTGCAAAACCGGCGCGATAGTTTCAGATCCTGCCAGCCGAACTGAGGGGCCCGCTCAAGCCAGCTCGAACCGCTCGATGGCGCGCATGATGCCACGCAGCTCGGCGAGGCCTTTCAGCCGGCCGATCAGCGAATAGCCGGGATTGATCCTGGTCTTGCCGATGTCGTCGGCGAGCAGATGGCCATGGTCGGGCCGCATCGGAATACGCCAGTCGGCACGGCCCTCTCGGCGGCGGCGTGCCTCTTCCTGCATCAGAGCGAGAATCACATTCGCCATGTCCGTGCCGCCCTCGAGATGCTCGGCCTCGTGGAACGAGCCGTCATCCTCGATGGTGATGTTGCGCAGATGGGCGAAATGGATGCGGTCGGCGAATTCCTTGACCATGGCGACGATGTCGTTGTCGGCGCGCGTGCCATAAGAGCCGGTGCAGAACGTCAGGCCGTTGGCGGGGCTGTCGACGGCGTTGAGGATGAAACGCGCATCCTCGGCGGTCGAAACGATGCGTGGCAGGCCATAGAGCGAGAAGGGCGGGTCGTCGGGATGGATACACATGCGCACCCCCTCCTCTTCGGCCACAGGAATGATCTCGCGCAGGAACCAGGCAAGGTTGTCGCGCAGCTCCCCTGGCCCGATCGCGTCGTATTCCGCCAGGGCCTCGCGAAAACTGTCCCTGTTATAACTGCGCTCGGTTGCCGGCAGGCCGGCGATCAGATTGCGCTCGATCCTGTCGATCGCCTCGCCGCTCAATTCCTTCAGCCGCGCTTCCGCCTCGGCGATGCGGGCGGGGGTATAGCCGGCCTCGGCATTGACGCGCTTCAGCACAAACAAATCGTAGGCCGCGAAATCGATCGCGTCGAAACGCAGCGCATAACCTGTCGTTGGCAGCCGATAGGCGAGATCCGTGCGCGTCCAGTCGACCACCGGCATGAAATTGTAGCAGACCGTCGCAATGCCGGCCTTGGCGAGCGCGCGGATTGAGTCGCGATAGTAGCCGGCGTAGCGCTCGCGTTCCGGCGTGCCGATCTTGAAGGAGTTGTGGACCGGAATGCTCTCGACCACCGACCATGTCAGGCCGGCGGCCTCGATGACACGCTTGCGCTCCAGAATGCTCTCGAGCGGCCAGGCGCGACCGTCGTAGATATCGTGCAAGGCGCTCACCACGCCGGTCGCACCGGCCTGCCTGACATGATCGAGCGTTACCGGATCGTTCGGTCCATACCAGCGCCAGCACTGTTCCATTGCCGCTTCCTTCTGCGAGAGAACGGCAACCTATTGTTGGACCACAATGGGTGTCAAACTAGGAACGGTTTCGGACAGCGAATGAAGGAGTTTTCCCAATGAAGGATTTCGACGGCAAGGTGGCTTTGGTGACGGGCACGACCGGGATTGGCCTCGCAACCGCCAGACGCCTCGCTGCAGGGGGTGCTGCGATCGTCGCCTGCGGCATCGACCGCGCGGCCAACGCTGCGCTGAAATGGGAACTGGAAAGCTCCGCAGCCGGGGCGCTGGTCATAGGCGCCGACGTCTCCGTGCCCGATCAGGTTCGCGACGCGGTCGCGACTGGCGTCGAGCGGTTCGGCGGCCTCGATATCATCGTCAATTCGGCGGCGGTGCATCCGTACGGAACCGCGACCAGCACCGATTTCGAGACCTGGAACAGGGCGATGTCGGTCAATGTCGGGTCGATCTATCTGACAGCGCATTTCGGCATCCCGGAAATGGTCCGCAGGGGCGGCGGCGCCATCATCAACGTCGCTTCGGTGCAGGGCTTTGCCTGCCAGCAAAACGTCGCCGCCTATGCCACCACCAAGGGCGCCATCCACACGCTGACGCGTGCCCTGGCCCTCGACCATGCGCGCTCCGGCATCCGCGTCAATTCCGTCAGCCCGGGCTCGATCCGCACCCCGATCCTGGAGAAGGCCGCCCGCGGCGAGAACGGCACGGATGCCGATGTCGAGGCCGCCTACAAGCGCTTCGGCGAAGCGCACCCCATCGGGCGCATCGGCGAGCCGGAGGAAGTGGCTGAACTCATCGCTTTCCTGTGTTCGTCGAAGGCCGGCTTCTGCACTGGCGCGGACTACAAGATCGATGGCGGCCTGACCGCCGGCATCGGCGTGAAGTAGATCGCGAAGATTGGGGCTTGTCCGTTACCGGGACCAGCCGGCATCCGACAATTGGTTTGCCGATCTTCTTGCAGATCACTGCCCAGGCAAATCGAACACCGCACGGGCCACGCCGAACACGAAAGGGGGGCGGTGCGATCGATGAAATAATAGGCATTCTTGCCGATTGACAAAAACATCAACAGGCGACCAAGATCATATGACCATCAACGATATTGGTCCCGAGGTTGCCCCTCGGCATTGGCGTAAAGGAGAGCCAGATGCCCCTTCAGCAGAGAGTGACCCATCGTCCGAAACAACGTTCCGCCGCTCCCATCCTTGCCACCGCACTGCTAGGCCTCGGCCTGATCACAGTGCCCGGCATCGGCCACGCCGAAGGGATCACGCTCAAGATCTTCGGCGGCTCGGCGCTCGACGAACTCGCGCCGCGCCAACCGCCGGACGAGCAGAAGAAAATCCAGCAGCAGGTTATCGACGGCTTCCTCAAGGCCAACCCCGACGTCGCCGCGGTCGAGTGGGATGCCCAGGGGCCGCAAACCGATTCCATCCAGCGCGTGATGACCGCAAAACTTGCAAACCAGGAAATGGATCTGATCGCCTGCCCGGCCTTCTACACCAATGGCGCCTATGTCAGGCGAAAACTGGTGATGCCGATTACCGACAAGATCAAGCCGTTCCAGGACAGGATCGACGCCGCCGCACTTGGCGCCTTCACGGTCAACGGCCAAGTCTACGGCGTGCCGATCTCGACGCTGTCGACATCGACGATCTTCTACAATGTCGATCTCTTTCAGAAGCTCGCCATTCCTGTCCCGCCAACCTATGACGACCTGAAGGCAGCCGTGCCGAAGTTCAAGACCGCGGGCGTGATCCCTCTGCTGCATCAGGGCTCTAACACCGTGATGTGGCCGATGTGGTACTTCGAGACCTTTTCGCAGGCCTCGGGCGACCCGGTCGGCAAGACGCAGAAGAACCTCGAGGGCACGGCGAAATTCACCGACGCGCCCGATGTCGAGGGGTTCAAGCTGATCAAGCAATGGGTCGATGATGGCATCCTTTCCAAGGATTCGCTTTCCGTCGACCAGGACGGCATGCGTGCGGCCTTCGCCGCCGGCAAGAGCGCCATGTATTATGGCGGCACCTGGGAAATCCCGTCGCTGCAGTCGAGCGTCAAGGACTTCAAATGGGGCGTCTTCGCCTTTCCGAAAATGGACGGAACGCCGGGCGCGCCTGGCCATGGCGGCGGTGCCGACAACGGCATGTGCGTCGCCTCCTCGATCCCGCCCGAGAAGCTCGATGCCGCGGTCAAGTTCATCGAATATTTGACAAGGCCCGAGGTCGCGACGCTCTACCTCGCGCCGGAACAGCCGATCGCGGCCTCGATCAAGGGCGTGCCGCAGGTCGACGATGCCTATGCCGTCGAACTGCGCAAGCAAGCCTTCCCGAACACGATCAAGTTCCTCGACTGGATCTGGCCCTCGGAGGTCGCGAGCGCCACGTCTTCGGCAATCGCCGGCATCGTCGGTGGCACGACCACGCCCGAAGATGCCGCCGCATCGATCCAGGCCATTTTCGACGACCTCAAGGCCCAGGGCAGTTGGCCGCCCAAATGAGGCCCTGAAGTAGCGCCTGCAAGCGAGCGCACATCCGGTCGGGCTGATGCGCCAGGCAAGAAAAACAGAGGCTGCCTGCTTCGGGCAGCCTCGCCCATCGGAGAGAACACATGACGACACATCGCGCCGAACGGCAGCGCTTCTCGATCGGTTATCATCTGAACAGCTGGGACCTGACCGGCCTTCCGCTACGGCCAGCCATCAAGTTCCTGGCAGACCAGGGCTTCGGCTGTTTCGAGATCCTCGCCTTCACCAGCCTGTCGGACCAATACGCCCGCAAATACATGCAGCTCGGCAACCAGGCGCCGATGGGGGTGACCACCGACACCGACATCTTGCGGCGCTATGCGCTGCTGTCGGAAGGCCAGAGCGAGTATGGCATCAAGCTCTCCTCCTTCTACGTCAATGCGATCTTCACCAACCCCGTCGCCTGGCCCTATGAACGGGATGTGCTCGTCGCGCTGACCAGGATGTTGAAGGGGTTCGGCTCACCGGTGCTGGTTCTCGGCGGCGGTCCATCGGAAGCCGCTGCCGGGGCGCACACGGCCGACGACTACCGCGCCTTTTGCCGGGCGCTCGAGGATATCGGCAGGCGGACAAAGGACCTTGGCATCGAGACGGTCTATCACCCGCACCTCGACACCTTCATCGAGCGCCGCGACCAGCTCGATCGCATGATGGATGAACTGGATACCGATCTGGCCGGCCTGTGCATCGATCCGGCGCATCTTGCGCATACCAATTCCGATCCGGTCGACGCGGTAAAGACCTACATTTCGGCCGTGCGCTACATGCATTTCAAGGACACCAGGGTCGATCCGGCGCTGAAGGGCTATGACCGCTATGGCGCCTTTTGCGAGCTCGGCGCCGGGGTCGTCGATCTCGCCGGCATCGTCGACGTCCTGCTGGATGCAAACTACGATGGGCTCGCCATCATCGAGCTGGATGCGTCCAGGAAAACGGCAGAGCAAAGCACGCTCGAGAGCATCGCCTATGTCAGGGACACGCTCGGGCTGGTGCTGACCCCGCAAGGCGCGAAGGCCGCGTGAGCACGCGACCGCAAAAGGCGGCTCCTGTTTCGAGCCGATCCGGCACCTGGCGTTTCGATGCCGGGGACGGGGCTACGGCCTTCGTCATGATCCTGCCCGCCGCGATCCTCTTCGGTCTTTTCTACCTCTGGCCGTTCGTCAACGGCTTCTGGCTCAGCCTGCACAATTGGGACGGGTTTTCCGACCCGACCTGGGCAGGCTTTTCCAACTACATGCGCCTGGCGCATGATCGCATCTTCCTCGGTGCGCTGCGCAATAATCTGATTTTCGTCGTTGCCGTCGTCGTCCTGAAGAACGTGCTCGGCCTCGGGCTGGCGCTGCTTCTGAACCGGGCGCTGCTCGGCCGCGCCTTCTTTCGCGCCGCCGCCTTCATCCCGGTGACGATGTCCTTCGTCGCCGTCGGCCTGCTCTGGTCCTGGATCTACAATCCCGTCTTCGGCCTGCTCAACAGCGGGCTCGATCTCATTGGCCTCGCCGGGCTGAAACGATCATGGCTCGGCGACGCCGACATCGCGCTCTACTCGATCATCGTCGTCGATGTCTGGAAATGGCTCGGCTTCCATGCCGTCATCTATCTGGCCGGGCTGCAGACGATCCCCTCGGAGCTTTATGAATCGGCGAAGATGGACGGCGCCGGCCCCTTGCAGCGCTTCCGGCACGTCACCGTTCCGATGATGATGCCGATCATCTTCATCAACACCATCCTCGGCCTTTCCGGCGCCTTCGTGCGCAACTTCGACATCGTCTATGTCCTGACCAAGGGTGGTCCGAACCACGCCACCGAAGTGGTGCTCACCTACATGATGAGCAAGGCCTTCCAGGACGGCGCCATGAGCTACGCCGCGGCGATCGGCTATGTGCTGTTCATGATCGTCGGGCTGGCCAGCGTCGGCCTGCTGGCCCTGATGCGGCGGCAAAGGCTCGACGTCTGATGAGAGCAGCCGCCAACCCTCCGCTTCCCCTGGATGATGGCGCCGCCGGCTCTCGCCGTCGCGGGCTCATGCAGCGCCTCGGCATGCGCGGCATCCTCGAACTTGGCGGCATCTATGCCGCGCTCATTCTCGTGCTCTTCGAGACCCTTTATCCGCTGCTTTGGGTGCTGTTCGGTTCGCTCAAGACCAAACAGGAAATGCTCAGCAATGTCTGGGGTCCGCCATCGAGCCTGGTGCTGCAGAACTATGCCGATGCCTGGCGGATCGCCGGCATGGGATCGCGCATCGTCAACAGCATCTTCGTCACCGGCTCGGCATTGATCATCCTGGTGGCCGTCGCGACGCCGTGCGCCTATGCGGTGGCGCGTCTTCGTTTCCCCGGACGCGGTCTTGTGGTCGCAGTCGCAGTTGCGGCCATGCTGGTGCCGCCGCAGGTGATGGCCATTCCGCTGTTCCTGGTGGCGCGCGATCTCGGCCTGATAAACAGCCGGCTCGGCATTGCCTTCATCTATGCCGCGACGTCGCTGCCGCTTTCGGTCTTCATCCTGCGCAGCTTCTTCATCACATTGCCGGCCGACCTCGAAGATGCCGCTCGCATCGATGGCGCCAGCCGGCTCGAGATCCTGATCCACATCATGCTGCCCCTGGTGCGGCCGGGCGTGGCGCTGATCCTCATCTTCGGCTTCATCGAGATCTGGAACGATTTCTTCCTGGCCTTCCTGCTGTTGCGCGACCCTTTAGTGCAGACCATTCCGCTTGGACTGGTCAGCTTCTTCCAGCAATACGACTCGCTCTGGACGCTCTATTTCGCCGCGTTGACGATCACGACACTGCCGGTGATCGTCGTCTTTGTCGCCATGCAACGGCAGTTCATCGCCGGCCTGACAGCCGGCGCCGTGAAGGGTTGACATGCAGGATCGCGTCATTGGCGTTGGCGTCATCGGCTGCGGCGAGATCGCCCAGTTGATGCACTTGCCTTATCTCATGGAATTGCCGGCGTTTCGCATCGCCGCCTTGTGCGACATCTCTCCCGGCACGGTCGACAAGGTGGCGGAACATTATGGCGTCACTGCCAGATATACCGACCATCGCGCGCTGCTTGCCGACCCGAATGTCGATGCGGTCGTGATCTGCACCTACGATCATGGCGAGATGGTCGCCGATGCAATCCGAGCCGGCAAGCACCTGATCGTCGAGAAGCCGCTTGCCTTCACGCCGCAGGAGGCGCGCCCGCTGGTCGAGCAGGCCGAGCGGAGCGGCCTCGTCGCCCTTGTCGGCTACATGAAATTCTATGATCCCGGCTATGAGATCGGGCTGGAGCGCATCGCCGCCATCGGCCGGCCGAAGTCGATCCATGTCCACGATTTCGCGGGCCGCTTCGACCGTTATGGCCAACTCTACACGCAGACCAGGGTCACCGACGTGCCGGCCGATGTGTTAGCGGCGGGACGCGAAACGGTCGCTCGGCGCATCGAGGCGGCGCTCGGTGTGGACCATGCCGGCTATCGCGATCTCTATCTTGTACTGCTCAGCCTCGCCAGCCACGACCTTGCCGTCATGCGCGGCGCTTTCGGCACGCCGGACCGCGTCGTGCATGCACAGCAGACCGGTCCCAACCAGCTGCTGGCCGTGCTCGATTATGGCGGCGTCTCTTGCCTCTTCGACATGGCACTTGCCCAGTATGAATGGTGGGACGAGTGGATCCACGTGCATGGTGAGCGCGACGAGGTGCGGATCGAATTCCAGAACCCCTATTTCCGCAATGCCTCGGCGACCGTCCGGCTGCGCGAAACCACAGGCGAAGCTGCATCCGAACGCGCTCTGCCTGGCGTTCCGGATACGTCGTTCCGCCGCGAATGGCTGCATTTCGCCGATTGCGTCCATGGCGGCGCGAAGCCGCGCACGCCGCTTTCGGGCGGGCTCGCCGATCTCGATCTTGCCGTTCGGATCATCCAGGCAATGCCGCCGAAAAGACTTTAGCGAAATTTCGGAAACGCGCCGCCAGCCGGCGCGTTGGCCCAGCTCTGCAAGGTCTGGCCGCCGTCGATCAGCCAATCCACGCCTGTGACGTGCCTCGCCTCGTCGGAGGCCAGGAAAGCCACGGCGGCCGCGACATCGTCCGGCTGGCCGATGCGGCGCAACGGAATGCGGTCGGCGAAATGCTGGACGCTGCTCTTGAATTCGCCGTCGCCGGAAACCGGTACGCCAAGCGTCGTCTCGATCACGCCGGGGCAGATGGCGTTGACGCGTATGCCGTAAGGCGCGGCATCGAGCGCTGCGACCCGCGTCAGGCCGACCACCCCGTGTTTGGAAGCGACATAGCCGGCACCACCCAAAAGGACGTCCCAACCGGCCATGGACGAGCCCATGTTGACGATCGAGCCACCGGTCCCGGCCTCGATCATCGCCCGAAGCGACGCCTGCAGCACGAGGAAGATGCCGCGCAGATTGATGCGGATGGTCGTATCCCAGTCCTCGACCGGCAGGTCGTGAACGGGAGCGACGACGCCGGAAATGCCGGCATTGTTGAACACCACGTCGAGGCCGCCGAACGTCTCGACGATCGTTGCGACGGCGCGCCGCACATCCGCTTCATCGGTGACGTCAGCCTCGATCGCCAGGGCGTCGTCGCCGAGGGAGCTGGCCAATTGCCGCGCCGCCGCGTCATTGCGGTCGACAATGGCGACCCGCGCGCCTTCGTCAAGGAAACGCCGCACCGCTGCGCTGCCGATCGCGCCGGCGCCGCCGGTGACGAGGACCTTTTTCTGGTCGAACCGTTTCATCCCAGGGTCTCCGGCTTTGGATAGGAACGCCATGAATACTGTGGTTCGAAGCCGATCGTTTCGCGCGCATGGATCGTGTCCAGAACGGCGCCGAAGCCGGCGATCGGCCGCGACAGAGCGACATCAGGATAGACCCGGCGCACGAGCGCTTCGGTCTCCTCTTCCATGAATGTGTCGGCGGCGCTCAGGAGGACGCGCAGATGGCCGTCGCCTTGCCATTCAAGCGCCCGCAGGAAGCCCTGCCCGGCGTCGCGCGCATCCAGATAGGCCCACAGGTCGCGGGCACTGTCGGCAGTGGCGCGGCGCGGCCCTACGCCGTCGAAAAAAGAACCCAGCGTCTGGATCCACGGCATGCGGATACTGACCGCCGAGAAGGCCCCCCGGCGCACCGCCGCGTCGACGATTTCCTCGCCCAGCCATTTCGACAGGCCGTACGGGTCCTGCGCGCCGACCGGATGGTTCAAGTCGACCGGCAGATAGGGCGGCCGCACAGGTTTCTCGAAAAAGGGATAGCCGAAAACGCTGAAGGACGAGGCATAGACGAAGCGCCTGGCGCCGGCCATGGCAGCTGCCTCGACCACATTGTAGGCGGTCGCGATGTTGGTCTTGAACACCTCGCCGCCCGCCCGGCCGGTCGGCCGCGGAATGGCCGCGACATGCACAACGGCATCGCAATCGCGCACCAGCTGCAGTGTCGATCCCAGATCGGTCAAATCGGCGGTTGCGTGGCGCCATGCGACCTCACCCGGCACCACGGCATCGACACCAAGCACATCGTGGCCGGCCGCAACCAGAGCCTCGGCCACATGGCGGCCAAGCAGGCCGCTGGCTCCGGTGACGATGGTTTTCATATCTCGGCCTCGGCTCCGCAATTAAGCGGCTTGAATATTGTTGATGGTCACACAAATCGAGCACATGCCTGACAAGCGTTGTCAAGGCCATTTCGCGATGGACAAATAGCGCATACGCTTGTCGGAGCGCGGTGCGCAAGGCCGACCAGCACGCTTTGCGTCGAACGGGATTGACTTGGCATCCGCTAGGGTTTTTTGTATGAGCATCAACGATCGGTCAAAGGAGCTCGCCATGTCCGTGGACAGTTTTTCCTCACATCGGCACGATGACGCGGTGCGCCTCGATCCACGCCGTGCGGCCGTTGTCGTCATCGATATGGTCAATGAGTTCTGCAAGCCCGGCGGGGCCATGGTCCTGCCTGGGTACGAGACGCTGGTAGCGCCGCAACTGGCCGTGATCGAAGCCGCGCGCGCCGCCGGCGTGCCGGTGATCTGGGTCCATGACAGCCACCGGCCGGGCATGCGCCGCGAGCGCGAATGGCTGAAGCGCACACCGCATTGCCTGGATGGAAGCTGGGGGCCGGAGATCATCGAGGATCTCGGCGCCCGCGACGATGAGATCCATGTGATCAAGCGGCGCTACTCGGCCTTCTTTCAAACCGACCTCGACCTGACGCTGAAAGACATGCAGACCGATCAGTTGATCATCTTCGGCGTGGTCACCAACATCTGTGTGCGCTCGACCGTCCATGATGCCTTTTTCGAGGGCTATGAGGTGGTGGTGCCAAGCGATTGCTGCGCGGCGACGGGACCACGCGAGCAGGAAAGCTCGCTCTACGACATAGCGACCCATTTCGGCGTGGTCAGCGATTCGGCTGATGTCGTCGCAGCCCTCCGCGACGGGACGTCGCTTCAACCAGCGGAGGTCGCGGCTTGAGCTTTTTCCGAACCGGCGACATCCAAGACAGCGGCGATAGGAGTCCGGTGTGACGACTGAATCCGAAAAAGACGCGACGCCGAAAACGCCGAGCGGCGATGCACCCCCGAGCCGCGAGCAGGTGCTGCAGCAATACGCCGGGACCGGCTATGAACTGGACCGCCACCCGGCGCACGTCATCCGCCGGGCGCATCAGCGCGCGACACTGCGCTTCCAGCAGGTCATGGCCGGCGAAGACCTTTCGCCAACGCAATTCGCGGCGCTCGCCACGATCCTCAAGCATGGCGAAGTCTCGCAGAACCATCTCGGCCGGCTGACGGCGATGGACCCATCGACCATAAGCATCGTCATGCGCAAACTGCTCAAACACGGGCTGATCACGCGCAGCGCCTCCGAAACCGACCAACGCCTGACGATGATCGCGCTGACCGGCAAAGGGACCGACTATACGCTGGAGCGGCTCGAACGCAGCGTCGAGGTCGGGCGGCGGTTCCTGTCGCCGCTCTCACCGGCCGAGCAGGCGACGCTGCTTCGCCTGCTCCAGCGCATCAACGACGACGACCCAACGAATGGCGACAGCGGCAAATAAGCCGCGTCCAGTCCTTTTTTCCATAACAGCAAAAGTGAGAACCGATGTCGTCCGACCTCCAGTCGTCTGCCAACACGCTCGTCGTCCGCAATATCGGTCTCATGCTGAGTGGCGATCTCGCACAACCGATCATCGACGCCGACACCATCGTCGTGAGCGATGGACGCATCACCAGCATTGGCAAGGCAGGCGACATTGATGGCGGCAGCGCGGCGACGATCATCGATGCGATGGGCTGTGCGGTCTCGCCGGGTCTTATCGATAACCACGCCCATCCGGTGGCCGGCGACTGGACGCCTCGGCAGAACCAGATCGGCTGGATGGATTCGACTGTGCATGGCGGCGTCACCACCATGATCTCGGCGGGTGAAGTCCACACGCCGGGCCGACCGCGCGACCTTGTCGGGCTGAAGGCGCTGGCGATCGCTGCCCAACGCACCTTCTCCAACTTCCGTCCGAACGGCATGAAGATCCTGGCCGGGGCACCGATCCTGGAACCCGGCCTTACCGAGGAAGACTTCCGCAGTCTCGCCGAGGCCGGCGTGACGCTTGTCGGCGAGGTCGGACTTGGCGGCGTCAAGGACGGGCCGACCGGCCGGCAGATGATCGCCTGGGCGCGCAAATACGGCATGACCTCGATGACCCACACGGGCGGTCCATCCCTGCCCGGCTCCGGCCGCATCGGCGCGGATGTCGTGCTGGAGGTCGACGCCGACATCGTCGCGCACGTCAATGGCGGGCCAACCGCCCTGCCCGACGCGGAAATACGGCAGATCTGCGAGAAGGGCTCGAGGGCGCTTGAAATCGTCCATAACGGCAATTTGCGCACCGGACTGTTCGTGCTCGACCTGGCAAGGCAGCGCGGCGAACTTTCGCGCGTCATCCTCGGCACCGACAGCCCGGCCGGATCCGGCGTGCAGCCGCTCGGCATCCTGCGAACCCTGACCATGCTGGCTTCGCTGGGTGGTATCGCGCCGGAAGTGGCGTTCTGTCTTGCCAGCGGCAACACGGCGCGTGTGCGCGGACTGGATGATCGCGGTTTGATCGAGGTCGGTCGCGCCGCCGACCTGATCTTCATGGATCAGGCGATCGGCGGCGCCGGCGACGGGCTGCTCGACAGCGTGGCGCTGGGCAATCTTCCAGGCATTGGAATGGTCGTCATCGACGGCGTGGTGCGGACCGGCCGGAGCCGCAACACCCCGCCGGCGATGCGGGTGCCGGAAGTCCTGGCGGCCTGACGGTCAGCCGACGCCGTCAATCCCGACAATCTTGTCCTTGGTCAGCCCGCCGACGCGCGGGTGCGGCCTGCCGGAATCGGTCACGGCGATAGCGACGACGATCTCGTCGGCACGCGGTGCGTCGGGCACGCGAACCTCCATGCCGTCGAAATGGCTGCGCACCCGCGCCGCAGCCTTGTGACCGAGCGGAATATCGAGTGGCACGCCAAGGCCGCCGCGCTTCTTCGATGAAGGAATGAGCGCGGCGCCCTTGCCGAGCACGTCGCGGAACGGGGCACCGAGCTTTGGATGAAGGATGGCGGCGGCATGTTCGAGCTCGCCATCGGCGCCGACGGCGGCGGCCTTGCCGAAGCTCTCGACCCGGTCGCCGGCGATGCCCAGAGCAGCGACGGCGCGCTTGGGCAAGATATCGCCCAAGGCTTCGCCTATGGCGCTCAGTGCCGACAGGTCCTCGATGTAGGTACCCGCATAGGGGTTGCGGATCACCGCGATGGCTGCGGCACGCCGCGTCGGCGGATCGACGGGTCGCCCGCCTTCGATCCGGGTTTCCTCGACGATGGTGATGATACGGCGGATTTCCGGGTTCATCGCAAGCCGTCCTCGCCCTTGATGTCGGCGGCGGCAAGGCCGCCGACCCGTGCATGAACGCGTGCGCCGGTGGTCATCGCCAGGATGACCGCCATTTCGTCGCCGCGCGGCGCATCGGCAATGCCGATCTCGATCGCATCGAAATGGCTGCGCACATAGGAGGCGTTTATGTGCGTGATCGGGATGTCGATGCGCGTTCCGGGGCCGCCGACCTTCTTGGTCGAAGGCACGATCGCCTTGGCATTGCCGAGCAGTTCGCGCATCGCATAGCCGCCCGGATTGTGCCAGAGCGCGCCATGTTCAAGCTCGCCGGCGGCACCGACTATGGCACCCTTGCCATAGCCTTCGATAGCCTGGCCGCCTTCACCAATGGCGTCGATCAGGCGCCGAGCCATATCGAGACCGAGCGGCTTCAGGTCTTCCATGAAGCCGGTGATCTCTTCGACATAACGTCCGGCAAAAGGGTTGGCGATGACCGCGACGACCGCGCCCCGCTTGAGCGGGCGTGCCGCGTGGGGTCCGCCCTCATGGAATATCTCTTCGACCTGAACCAGAAATTTCCTGACCACCACAGCCGGCATCGTTCGCTTCCTTCATCCCGTCGTTCATAAAAACTCATTAGAGTATCAACAATTATGCCCATGGACATTTGTCAAGCGCAGACGTCGAGCAAGTGGGCGAAGGGCCAAGAAAACTGCATCGGATGACGATTGACAGCCTGTTAAGCCGCTCCTAAACTCATATGACCATCAACGAACTCGCCGTTGTCCCGGCGGACACGTGGGGATGGTCAAAGCGTGGCTTCAAAAGCTGAAAAAAGCTGAAGGGGAATGACATGAAAAGGGCGCTCAAGAGTTTATTTCTGGCCGGCACGATGCTTGCCATTTCGTTCGGACCGGCCGCGGCACAGGCCAAGGTTTCCGTGGCCGCCATCTCGGGATATTTTGCCCAGGGCTTCGGCGTTTCGATCGTCAACGGCCTCAACAAGGCCAAGACCGATTTCGGCATCGACCTCAAGCTGGTCGACACCGGCAATCGCGCGCTCGACTACCAGCAGCAGTTCGAGAATCTTGCCAAGGGCAAACAGTACGACCTCATCTTCGTGATGGGCTGGGAGCTGGTGGACTCGCTGCAAAAGGTCAGCGCCGAATATCCTGACCAGCGCTTCGTGTTCATCGATGGCGTCCTCGACAACCCCAAGATGATCTACGCCAATTTCGCCGAGGAGCAGGGATCCTTCGTCGCCGGCGCGCTTGCCGGCATGATCGAAGCCAAGGGCACCGCCTTCGACAAGATCGGCGACGGCAAGGCGATCGGCTTTGTCGGCGGCCGAGATATCCCGGTGATCCGCAACTTCCTGGGCGGCTACGAGCAAGGCGCCAAATATGCCGCGCCCGACGTCAAGGTAAACTCCGTCTTCGCCGGAACCTTCGACGACCCGGCCAAGGGAAGCGAACTTGCCCAGGCGCTTTACGGCCAAGGCTCCGACATTGTCTACAACGTCGCCGGCCCGACGGGTGAAGGCGTGATGCAGGCAAGTGCCGCGGTCGACAAATATTCGATCGGCGTCGACATCGACATGTGTGGCTCGGCTCCCGGAAATGTGCTCGCCAGCATGCTGAAGCGCGGCGACATCGCCGTCTACACGCTGATCAAGGACGAGGTCGAGGGCCGCAAGATCACCGCCGGCACCCGCACTTTCGACCTCGCCTCGGGCGGTGTCGAGGTCAAGGTCTGCGATGACATCGCCGCCAAGATCCCGGCAGAGATGACCGCCAAGCTCGATGAGATCAAAAAGGGCATCGTTGACGGCAAGATCGTGATCGCCAAGGCAAAATAAGCCAACAACAGCGCCTCCCTGCCAAGAAAGCGCTACACTGATCCGCCGCGGCTTGCCGCGGCGGATCAGTGTCCAATCTGCGAGAGCCACGTTGTCGAACACGCCGGGGTCGCCGACCCTCCACAGCAATGCCGCGATGGCCGTCGAGTTGACTGGCATCACCAAGCGTTTTGGCGCATTCGTCGCCAATGACGGCATCGACCTTGCGGTCCGCTGCGGCGAGATCCACGCCATCATCGGCGAGAACGGTGCCGGCAAGACGACGCTGATGAACATCCTGTTCGGCCTCTTGCAGCCGGACGAAGGCTCGATCCGGCTGAACGGTGAAGAGATCGTGATCGCCGACCCGTCCGTGGCGATAAAGGCCGGCCTCGGCATGGTTCACCAGCATTTCAAGCTGGTTCCCTCGCTCTCGGTTGCCGACAACGTCTTTCTCGGTATGGAAATCCGTCGCCATGGGCTGATCGACCACGCCGCACAAATTGCGCGCACGCGCGACCTGTCGAAGCGCTTCGGCTTGCAGGTCGATCCGACCGAGCGCGTCGGGCTGCTCTCGGTCGGCATAGAGCAACGCATCGAAATCCTGAAGGTCCTGGTGCGCGGCGCGCGCACCATCATCCTCGACGAACCGACCGCCGTGCTGACGCCGCAGGAGAGCCGTGAGCTGTTCCAGACGCTGCGCAGCTTCGTGGCCGAGGGCATGACGGTGATCTTCATTTCGCACCACCTGGAGGAGGTGGTGGAAGTGTCCGACACGGTGACGGTGCTGCGCAATGGCAGGAAGGTGGCGACCCGGCCGACGGCCGAGCTCAGCAAGGACGAGTTGGTGCACATGATGGTCGGCCGCGAGGTCAGCTTCGACCGCCGGGCGCGTGCGTCGCTGCACGGCGATGTAGTGCTCGAAGTGAAGGATCTGTGGGCGCGCGACGATCGCCTGCTGCCGGCCCTTCGCAACGCCAGTTTCACCGTCCGCTCCGGCGAGGTGGTGGGGATCGCGGGTGTGGCCGGCAATGGTCAGACGGAGCTGGCGGAAGTGCTTTCGGGCCTGCGACCGGCAAGCCATGGCGGGGCGTGGCTGAAGGGCCGGAATCTCACCGCTCTCTCCCCCGCCGCGATCCGCCAGGCAGGCCTCGCCCATGTTCCAGGCGACCGCATGGTGCGCGGGGTCGATCGCAACGCTTCGATAGCGGCCAACACCCTGATGGGCCGCCAGCATCGCGCACCATGGAGCCGCGGCGGCATGCTCAACTGGAATGCCATAAATCAAAACGCCGAAACACTGATCAAGAGCTTCGATATTCGCGCGCGCGCAACCGGCGATGCCGTCAAGCGGCTTTCGGGCGGAAACATCCAGAAGGTCGTTCTGGCGCGCGAATTCACCAACGGCGCCGATTTCCTGCTGATCGACCAGCCGACGCGCGGCGTCGACATCGGCGCCCAGGAGGCCATTCATGACGAGATCATGCGCCAGCGCGCCGCCGGCCGCGCGATCCTGCTGATTTCCGTGCAGCTCGACGAACTGGCCGCCCTTGCCGACCGCATCCTGGTGATGTTCAACGGGCGGATCATGGGCGAGGTCGCCGGCGACGATGCCGACGAGGAGCGCATTGGCATGATGATGGCAGGCGTGGCCGCGCCGGAATTCGCCGCGGAGACCGCATCATGACAGACCATTTGCGTGCCGTTTCCGGCCAGGTGATCGCCATCGGTGTGGCGCTGCTGATGGGCGCGATCATCATCCTCATGGTCGGCGAAAGCCCCGTGCGTGTCTTCATGACGCTGTTGCGCGGCGCCTTCGGCGATCAGGAGAAGATCGCCGGAACCCTGCTGCAGACGACGCCGATCCTGATCTGCGGTGTCGCCGCCTGTATCGGCTTGCGCGGCGGCATGTTCAACGTCGGCATCGAGGGCCAGCTGTTCCTCGGCGGTTTCGCCGCCGCCTGGGTCGGCTTTGCCATGCCCCTGCCCGCGGGCATTCACACGCTGGCCGCGCTGGCGCTCGCGGTCGTGGCAGGCGCGGCCTGGGTCGCCATCCCCGCCTACTTCCGCGCCCGCTACAACACCAACGAGGTCGTCTCGACGATCCTGTCGAACTACGTGGCGGTGCTGCTCACGTCCTACTTCACCATTTTCCTGTTCAAGCGGCCGGGTGGCTGGTCGGAGACGCCGCCGATCCTGGCGACTTCCTATCTGCCGGAGATCTTCACCTTTTCGCGGTTGAACTGGGGCCTGGTCATTGGCCTGGTGCTGGCGGTCGGCGCAGCCCTTGTCTTCCGCTACACCAAATGGGGTTACGGCCTCACGATGGTCGGTTCGGCGCCGAAATTCGCCGAATATGGCGGCGTCAACGTGAAACGGCAGGGTTTCCTGGTCCTGCTGCTTTCGGGGGCCGTCGGCGGGCTGGCCGGCGGCGTCGAGACGCTCGGCGTCCATCACCGCTTCATGGAAGGATTTGCCCCCGGTTTCGGCTTCGACGGGCTGATCGCCGCCCTGCTTGCCAATGGCTCGCCTGTCGCCACCATCTTCACCGCACTGTTCTTCGGCGCCCTGCGCAACGGATCGCTGCTGCTCGAGGTCGATACCAGCGCGTCGCGCGAGATCATCACCGTGATCCAGGCGCTGATCATCCTCAGCGTGTCGGCCCAGGTGCTGGTGAGAAAGCGCGGCGACAGCCAGGCAGGGGAGCGGCGATGGAAATTCTAGACAAGCTCATCAACGTCGCGCTGATCGCGGCGACGCTTCGCACCACCGCGCCCATCCTTCTGGTCGCGCTTGGCGGCTCGTTCACCACCAAGGCCGGCATCTTCAACATCGGCCTCGAGGGGCAGATGCTGGTCGGCGCCTTCTTCGCCGTCCTTGGTTCGATCTGGACAGGTTCCGCACTCGCGGGCGTCGCCTGCGGCGTCGCGGCGGCGCTCGTCTTCGCCCTGGTTTTTGCCGTCCTGGTGGTGAGCTTCAAGGCCAATGAAGTGGTCGTCGGGCTGGCGCTCAACATCCTGGCCGGCGGCATGACGATCTCGCTGATGAAAGCGATCTTCGGCACGCGCGGTTCGATCGTCGGTCACGGCATCGTCGGCCTGCCGAAAGTCCAGCTGCCCGGTGCCCGCGACCTTCTCGGCTCGTGGGCGCCGCTGATCTCCGGCTTCACGCCGCTCGTCTATGTCGCCTTCATCGCCGTGCCGCTGCTGGTCGTCTGCTACAAGCGGACGCGGCTCGGCCTCTATATCCGTGTCGTCGGCGAAAAGCCGGAAGCCGCCGAGGCGCTCGGCATCTCGATCACCCGCGTCCGCTACATCGCGTCCCTGCTGTGCGGATTGCTGGCCGGCCTCGCCGGCGCGCATCTGTCACTCGGCTACATCACCATGTTCACCGAAAACATGTCGTCGGGCCGTGGTTTCATGGCGGTGGCGATCCTGATCTTTTCCAACGGCGATCCGCTGAAGGTGCTGGCCGGCTGCCTGCTGTTCGGCTTTGCGGATGCTTTTTCGTTGCGCCTGCAGACGTTCGGCTATCCGTCCTACCTGGTTCTCACCGTCCCCTATGTCGTCGCGCTGATCGCATTGTTCGCGCTGTCCTACCGGGCGCGTCCAAGGGTTATCGCGGAGACGCTGGAATCGATGCGTAAGCTGCTGTCGGTAGACAAGAACACTGAACCCGGCCGCAAAAATCCCCAGTGAAGGAAGCCTTTATGGAACGCATAATCCTCGACGTGGATTCGGCCGGCGACGATATTCTCGCCGTGCTGTTTGCAGCGGTCAATCCGAAGCTCCGGCTCGAGGGCGTGACCACCGTGACCGGTGCTGCCGGCCCGATCGAGCAGGTCACCAACGTCGTCCTCAACACGCTGACGCTCGCCGGGCGTGACGATATCCCGGTTCACGCCGGCGCGTGGCGGCCGATCGTCGGCAACGCCAAGGCCGACATGGAGGCGCCGGTGCATTTCGAAAAGCGGCTTGTCGCCCGTTTCGGCGATCGCCTGAAGAAGTTCAACCCGCCGGCGCCGACGCCGGTGCGCCAGGCCACATCGGGACATGCGGTCGATTTCATCATCGAGACGGTCATGGCCAATCCGGGCGAGATCACGCTGGTGACGACCGGCCCGTTGACCAACGCGGCGATGGCGCTGTTGCAGGAGCCGGGATTGACCGCTGCACTGAAGCGGCTGATCGTGCTCGGCGGCAATTTCCAGACGCCCGGCAACATCACGCCTTTGTCGGAGTACAACATCTGGGCCGATCCGGAGGCTTCGCGCATCGTGCTGAACGCCGATGTCGAGAAGATCCTCGTCCCGCTCGACATCTGCGAGGACAACCGCGTCGCCGATTCGATGCTGACACGCGACGACATCGCCGACATGCAGGCCGTCGCCAGGGACAATCCCGTCCTTGAGATGATCGCCGACAGCTTCCCGATCTACATCGACATCTGGCGCGAGTTCTTCGACCTCGTCGGGTTCCCGATGGACGACGTGATCACCGTGGCGCTGGCTTTCGATCCGGGCCTGGCGACGATGACCGAGCCGCTGTTCGCCGACGTCGTGCTCGACGGCCGGCTGGCGCGCGGCCAGACCGTCGCCTATCGCGGCCGGCAATTGCTGCCCGGCGGCGGGCCCAAGACCACCCGCATCTGCACCGGCCTGGACGGCCGGCGTTTCCTCGACGGCTTCAAGAAAACCATAGCGCGCTACGAGCGGGCGGCGTGAAAGACGACATGATGATCAAGCCAACTCCTATCCTGTTCGACTGCGACCCCGGCCACGACGACGCCATCGCGCTGGTCATGGCGCATCGTTCGCCTGCCATCGAACTCCTCGGCGTCACCACGACCTGCGGCAATGCGGAAGTCGAGAAGACAACCGCCAATGCCTTGCGCATCCTGGAGTATATCGGCGCCGGCGACGTGCCTGTCGCGCAGGGCTGTCACCGTCCGCTGGCGCGCCCGCTGGTGCTCGGCACCGCCGATGGCCCAAGCGGGCTCGAGGGCTCGCCCTACCTGCCGCAGGCGACGATCAAGCCGGTTGACCAGCACGCCGTCGATTTCCTGGCCGACAGGCTCCGCGCCGCGCCCGAACCGATCCTGGTCGTCGCCACCGGCCCGCTCAGCAATATCGGCCTGATGATCCTCAAGCATCGCGACGTGCTGCCCAAGATCAAGGAGCTGATCTGGATGGGCGGCGTGTTCTACCGCAAGAGCGAGATCATCACGCCGACCGAGTTCAATGCGTTCTGCGACCCCGAAGCGCTGAAGATCGTTCTGGACAGCGGCGTGCCGATCCTGATGGTCGGCCTCGACGTCACCATGCAGGTGCTGATCGAGGCGCCGCAATATGCCGAACTGGCCACCATCGACACGCCGCTCGGCCGGCTCGTCAACGACTGGCTGCTGTTCTACGAGAAGCTGCACCGCAGCTCGATGGGCGTCGGCGGCGCCATGCACGATCCGCTGGCGCTGGCGCTGGCCATCGACCCGACATTGGTGCGCACGCGCCCTGCCCATATCGGCGTCGATCTGTCCGGAACCTACGCCTTCGGCGCGACCATCGCCGACTACTGGGGCGAGCGCGGTGAAAAGGACAATGCCCGCATCGCCCATGAGGTCGACGCGGACCGCTTCTTCAAGCTGATGTTCGATCTGCTGCGGGACTGAACGGAGCGCCGCGGCGCAGGCAGCGTTTCACGATAGGAATTTTTTCTTGACACCCTGCCCTCAGCTATGGTACATTTTTGGCTATGGTGCAAAGTTGCGCCGTGACCCGCCGCACAGGCGGGTTTTCGTTTGATGCTCCGTCAAATCTCCCTGACAAATTCAGCCGCGTGAGATGTCAGGGTCAGTTGAGCTGGTTGAGGATTCCAGAGCTGCTCGCGACCATCAAACTCCTGTAGATCAGGAACGCCAGCGTACAGATCGCGGCGAGCGAGATCGGCACGCCGAACGGCACCACGCCCTTGCGGTCCAGATGCTGCACGACAAGCCGAAAAGCGCCCGCGGGCAGCATGAACGGGTTTTTCACGATGACCGCGGTTGCCAAGGCGAAAACCAGAAGCAGCACTGAAAACACCGCGAGATCGCTGCCGCCGATCAGGAATGGCACGACTGCCAGCAGCTTGACATCGCCGGCGCCGATCTTGCGCAAGGCCCAGAAGGGGAAGAGCGCGACGAACAGCAGAAGTCCGGCGAGAGCGCTCAGCCCCATGTCCCACCACGAGCCGGACTGGAGCGACAGCAACAGCAGGCCCCCGGCGCCCAGGCAGAGCAGCAGCAGCACGTCGCGATTGGAAATCTTCTGGGTGGTGAAATCGAGCCAGCCAATCCTTGCCAGCAGAGGGATGGCGAGCACCTTCAGCAGCAGCGCCTCGACCAGCAGCATGCTAGCGCTCGACGTTCTGCACGCTTGACGACAAAAGCTTCAGATTGTTGGCGACGGTCGGGTCGTTGGGCGCCAGTTCGTAAGCCTTGAGGAAGTTCGAGCGCGCATCCTGCAGCTTGCCGCGCAGCAGGTAGGAATAGCCGACATTGTTGTAATATTCGGGCGTCGCGCCGACCAGCTTGAACGCCCTGGCATAGGCCTTGTCGGACAGGTCGAAGCGGTGGATCCGGTCGGTGCAGGCGGCCAGCCCCATCCAGGCGTTACCATCATTGGGCGCCAGTTGCGTCGCCTTGAAGAACAGCGCGCCGGCATTGCCGTAATTCTCGGCACGGAACTGGTTCTTGGCTTCGGCGACAGCCTGGTCCGAGGCATAGTATTCGACATCGCTGACCGTCTTCAGCCCGTCGAAAGCATCGCCAAAAGACGTCAGGTCGCCTTTCGACGGTTCGTTGGTGCGAACGACACCGTCGGTTACGTCCGCCGTCTGGCAGCCGGCAAGCACCGCCATGAGCAGACAGGCCGCGGCCGCGATAACCCTCTTCATAAATTGTGTCCCCTGGCCCCCCGACTCACATTAGGATAAAATCATATAGCAAACTAGAAGAAAATGCCTTTCATCCGGATGATGACCGGCAACATTATCACCATCATAACGACTGGGAAGATGCAGAGGCCCAACGGAATCATCATCTTCACCGGGAGTGCATTGGCGCGCTCCTCGGCACTCAGAATTCTCTGACTGCGCATTTCGGCGCTATAAACACGCAGGGCATCGGTAAGGCTGGTGCCGAGTTCTTCCGATTGCCGGAACAGCACCGCCAGTGCCCTCGCCTCCTCAAGACCGATGCGATCGGCGAGTTCCCGTAGTGCCTCCCGCAACGGCTTGCCGGCACGCAGTTGCAAATTCATGATCGACAGCTGTATTCCCAGCCATTTGTGGGTGGCAGCCATTTCATGACTGACACGTTCGACCGCCGCCTCCAGGCTCATACCGGCATCGGCGCAAGTGATCATCATGTCCATGAAGTCGGGAAAGGCACGGCGATAGATTCGTTTCTGACCGTTCTCGAAGCGATCGAGCATGATGCTCGGAATCACCATGCAGGCCAGGCCAAACAGAGCAGATCCAGCAAAGGTTATGAAACCTGGCAGTTGTGGCGGAAGTATCCGAGACAAAAGCGCATAGATGGCCAAAAACCCCAGGCAGACCGCGACCAGACGGGACAGAGTATAAAGCAGTGGCGCGCTTGATTTATAAAAGCCGGCGCGAAAGAGCTTCGCTTCCAAAGCATTTGGCTCATCGCGTTCCTTCTCGATCGACTTGAAATATGCGTCGACCGGCCGCTGCGCCGCAACCTTGGCAAGCACGTCTTGTCCAAGCATGGACCGGCGGTCTGTAATTCCCTCCCCAATCAAGCTCTGCGCGACAAGCTTTCGTGTTTGCAGAGCCGGCAAGAAGACAAGCGCACCGAACAGGAAAAAGGACGCCGCCGCCGCAAATACGACGATAGACACCAAGAAACCAATATCCTGAATATATGGAGACAAGTTATTCTTCGCTCCTGTCAGAAATCGAAATTCACCATCCGATACATGATAAAATCTCCTAGCAGAGCCAACATCCCGAATAATGTGAAGATTGGGAATATTAGTTCGTCGTGCCACACGCCCCCATAATAAGATGGGGAAATTATTTGGAGGACCGCGAACATAACGAGGGGGAACAGTGATATGACCCAGGCCGACACGCGCCCCTCGGCGGAAAGCGCCCGGATTTTCATTCGAAGCTTCTGCCTTTCGCGGAGTACAGAAGACAGGTTGGACAAAATTTCGGTCAAATTACCGCCGGTCTTGGCCTGGATCGACAGCGACACCGATAGCAGTTGAAGGCCCTCGAAGCCGACACGCTGCGAAAGCTTTCGCACGGCCTGCTCGATGCTGAGACCGAAGGTGATCTCATCGGAGACGATGCCGAACTCGGTGCCGAGCGGATCCGGCATTTCGCGCGCGACCAGACCGATGGCGACCGAAGCGGGGTGTCCGGCGCGCAGCGAACGAACGATCATGTCGAGCGCATCCGGCAGTTGTTTGGCAAACTTCTGAATTCGTTTGTTGCGGGCACGCCGGAGGACGAGAAGCGGCAAGACGAGCCCGACGACCAGAAAGACAATGAGCGATGCCAAGGTGGAGACATTGAAAAGGAACGCCAGCAGCAACGCCATCGCCAGCCCCGCAAACAGGAACGTTGCGGCGAAGGTCAGGGGATTTCCGGTAATGCCGGATTGGGTATAGAGCCTGTTCAGCCAGACCATGCCGAAAAGAAAATCGCCGGAGTCCGTGAGGCCACGCTCCCGCAGCAATCCCTGTAACGTTTGTTCGGCCGGAACCTCGCCGGCGAGCCGCCTCAGGCGGCGATTGACTGCCATGGACCGGGAGCGGCGGCCGGCAAAGGAAAGATAAAGGGCTTCGCCGGCGAGAATGAGTGAAGCCGCCGCAAGCATATAGATGAAGTAGAGCAGAGCTTGACCGGTCGGCATCAGAGGGCAACCTGCGGGTTGAAGGCGTCCTTGGCGAAATGATGACCAAGCGTCGCGGCCTCCGGAGCGAAGCGCGGACGGACACCGGTTGCGCGAAAATCTCCGATGACCTTGCCCTCGGCTGTAACCTCACGGCGGACGAAATGATAGATTTCCTGGAGCTGCACGACATTGCCCTCCATGCCGGTCAGTTCCGATATGGAGGTGACACGCCGGCCGCCGTCCGAAAGACGCTGTGTCTGCACGATGATGTCGATGGCCGACGCGATCTGCGCGCGGATTGAATCATGCGTCATCGGCATGCCGGCCATGCCCACCATCTGCTCCAGCCGCGAGATCGCATCGCGCGGCGTGTTGGCATGGATGGTGGTCATCGAGCCTTCATGGCCGGTGTTCATCGCCTGCAGCATGTCGAAGGCTTCCTCGCCGCGCACCTCGCCGACGATGATGCGGTCCGGCCGCATGCGCAGCGCGTTCTTGAGCAACTCGCGCTGGCGCACCTCACCCCGACCCTCGACATTGGGCGGACGCGTCTCCAGGCGCCCGACATGCGGCTGCTGCAATTGCAGTTCGGCCGCATCCTCGATGGTGATCAGGCGCTCCTTCGAGGGGATGTAACTCGACAATGCATTGAGCAAGGTGGTCTTGCCGCTGCCGGTGCCGCCTGAAACCAGGATCGATTTGCGCGCCTGCACGGCGATCCGCAACAATTCGATCATCGGCGGGCGGATCGAATTGAACGCCATCAAACGCTCGAGTGAATATGGATTTTTCGAGAATTTGCGGATCGACACCAGGGGACCGTCGACCGAGACCGGCCGCACCGCGATGTTGACGCGCGATCCATCTTCCAGGCGGGCATCGACCATAGGCGACGATTCATCGACACGCCTGCCGATGGCCGAAACGATCTTGTTGATGACGCGCAACAGATGCGCCTCGTCGCGAAACCGGATCGGCGTTTCTTCGACAATACCACGCCGCTCTATGAAAACGCGCTTGTGGGTGTTGATCAGGATGTCGGTAATCGAATCGTCCTTGAGCAGGGGCTCGATCGGCCCAAGTCCCAGCATCTCGTCGGCAGTGTCGCTGGTCAGCAGATCGAGTTCGCGGGCATTGAGCGGCACCGCACGAGCACGAACGAACTCGCGCACGATGGGGCGGATCTCGTTCAGGATCTCATCCTTGGAGGCATTTTCAAGAGCGGTCAGATTGAAGCGATCAATCAAATGGCGATGAAGCTCGACTTTGAGCGTCAGGAAATCGTCACCATACGATTCGATTTCGGGGGCCGGAGATAGTGCTGGAACAACAGTCAGCGCTGCTGTCGGCTCGGCTCTTGCCTCGACCTTCGGATCGCCTGGTCCCTTGATGAACCGCCCCAGCATAGTCGCTTATACTCCCCTCGGCTGCGTATTAGCGGAAACTAAACGTTAACCAACGACGACACAAGCGCCTGGATGCCCTCCGTACGGTCATTACTTCAGACATAGTTAAGAGCAAGAGCTGGCAATCCCTTGTTTATTTGATGCGGGTCGGCGCTGGGGGCTTCCCCATTTGCCACGAGTTTCGGTTCACCCGGTCCTTGTCGGGAAAGCCCGGCAAGAACTGCCCCCTAACCCCTTAGATATAAAGGAATATGCGTTATGACTAATACTTCCCTAATTCCGCCACATCCGCGGCCAAATTGTGAACGAATGGTTAAGGGAGATTGAAAATTCAAACGAATCAATCCCTTGCCGAGATTCTGCTTTGCAATCTTCTTGCCGAATCAGGTACATGAAAGTTAAGGAACCCTTAATGTCGTTTGACTCTGCGTTTTCTCGGGACCTAGGATCGAGATGACGGGGGATGCTTGGGTATGGATTTCATCTCTTGCTCTGTCTCGTCGGGTTCAAACTCCAAGGGAGAAATTGACATGAACAAGCTCATGACGATGACCCGGCAGTTCCGCGACGATGAAAACGGCGCTGCCATGGTCGAATATTCCATCCTGATCGGAATCATCGCGGTCGCCGCGATTGGTTTCATCATCGGCATTGGCGGGTGGGTAACGGGCCGCTTCACCGGTCTTTGCGCAGCGATGCAAGCCAGCGGCGTCGGCGCCTGCGCTACTGGTGCCGGCAGCTGATCGATAATCCCCAGGCCCGGAATTGACCTTCCGGGCCTGGATTCAAATCGCTGCGGGCGAATTCCCGCGTCTGCTGGGGCTTGGGGTTCATGCGTGCCAACACACTGATCATGATCGTGCTCGCCGGCGTGTTCGGCGTTCTCGCGGTCGTACTTGTCAACATATGGCTCGCTGGTCAGCGAAGCGCCATTGCGCAAACGGGCATCGTCCAAGGCAGCACGGTTGTCGTTGCGGCGATGCCGCTGAAGTTCGGCGATGCGCTTAGCGCAGACAAATTGCGCGAAGTCGCATGGCCTGCTGGTGCGGTTCCGGCCGGGGCGTTCAAGACAACGAAAGACCTGTTAGCAGGTGACGGTGCCAAGCAGGCACTGCAAGCGATCGGCGTCAATGAGCCGATTCTTGCTACCAAGATTACTGGCCCCGGCCAACGCGCCACACTTTCGGCAGTGCTTGGCGAAGGCATGAAGGCCGTTTCCATCCGCGTCAATGACGTGCTCGGCGTTGCCGGCTTCGTTTTCCCGGGCGATCGAGTCGATATTCTACTCACCCGCACGGCGCGCGGCGATGATGGCACGGACAAGAGTTTCGTCGACGTGCTGCTGCAGAGCATGAAGGTGCTGGCCATCGACCAGGTGGCCGACGAAAGCAAGGACAGCCCGACGGTAGTTAAGTCCGTGACGCTGGAGGCCAGCACCAGGGACGCGCAGAAGCTGACACTGGCGGCAGGGGCCGGCCAGTTGTCGCTGGCGCTTCGCCAGGCCGCGGCCAGCAAGGGCGAGACGACGGAACGCGTGACGCTTTCCGACCTGACCGGCGAGACGCCGGCCGATGTCGTCGCCAGGCAGGCGGAGCTCGACAGGAAGGCAGCGGCGGAAGCCGCGGCTGCAGCCGAGCGCAAGCGCGCCGAAGACAAGATCGCCGGGTTGACCCAGGCTGTGGAGAAAGTGGGAAGCCGCCTCGATGAGTTGGGCAAGGTAAAACCGGCGCCGGCTGTGGCAGCTGAGCCGCAGGTGAAAGAAGTTGTCAAGGAAGTGGTCAAATATGTGCAGCCGGAACCACCGGCGCGGGCGACAGTCGGTGTCTTTCGGGGTATAAAGCTTGAAACATATGATGTGCCGCGACAAAAATAACACCGGCATATCAGATACGTGGAGAGCGAATCAGCCGGCGAGGGGGTAGTGTTAATGCGCGTATTTCGGGGATCACTGACCACCGTTCTGGCCTTTTTCTGTGTGTTGCTGTCGTTTAGCTTCGCCGTTCAGGCTGCAGACCGCTTCATCGACGTGTCGACCCCCAGCGTCCACCGGGTTTTCCTGCCGATGTCGCAATCGGTGACGATCCAGGTGAGCGCCAATCTGGGCGACATCGTCGTCGGCGACGAGAAGATCGCCGATGCCCAGCCGATGACCGACCGCACGCTCTATGTCATCGGCAAGGGGGCCGGTACCACCACGGTCAACCTGTTCTCGACGGACAAGCGTTCGCTCGGCGCCCTGCAGATCGAGGTCGGCGTCGATGTCAGCGACATGGCGCAGGCGATCCGCCAGGTGGCGCCAAAGTCGCGCATCGAAATCGGCTCGGTCAACGGCAGGGTCAGGCTTGGGGGCCATGTCAAGGACGGCCCCACGCTGGCGGCGATCCTGGAGGTGGCGCAGCAATATGGACCCGATGCCATCATCAACTCGGTCATCGTAGACGACAGCCAGCAGGTCAATCTGGAAGTGCGCGTGCTGGAAGCCAAGCGCAACGCCGGCCGCGATCTCGGCGTGTCGATCAAAACCACGAACCGCGACGGCTCCACTCAGGTCGGAACAGGCATCGCCGCTGCCGATAAAGACAACGTGATTTTAGGCACTGGAGGATTGCTCAGCAACCTGCTGTCTGTATCCTCTCCGTTTGGCGCACTGCTGACACGCGTCATTGATAGCAACATCAAAGTCGATTTGTACATTGAGGCGCTCGAAGCCAAGGGCGTGGTGCGCACGCTCGCCAACCCCAACCTCACTACGCTTTCCGGCGAGGAAGCCAGCTTCAATGCCGGCGGCGAAGTGCCTATCCGTACTCTCGACAAGGATGGCCAGATAAGCATCGAGTACAAGCAATTCGGCGTCAATCTGATGTTCACACCGGTGGTACTCGACGACGGCAAGATCCACATGAGGCTGGCACCGGAAGTCAGCGACCTGACTGGCTTCACCACCGCCGGCGACCCGATCTTCACCAACCGCAAGCTGGCCACCGTCGTCGAATTGCGCGACGGGCAGAGCTTCGCCGTCGGCGGGCTGCTGTCCAGCAAGACCACCAAGCTTCAGGAGCAGGTGCCATGGCTCGGCCAGGTGCCTGTGATCGGAACGCTGTTCCGCAATTCGAGCAACCAGAAGGAAGAGACCGAGCTGGTTGTCATCGTCACGCCGCACATCGTGCGGCCGGTGAAGCCCGGCGAGCAGCTGGCAACGCCGTTCGACAAGACACGGCCCGCCAACGATCCGGAATTCTTCGTGCTGGGCCAGCTTGAAGTGACCAAGGACATGGTCCGCAAATATGAACTGGGCGAAGGCGTCACCGGCCCCTATGGCCACATGCTCGACTTCAAATCGAAGGACAAGATGCTCTATGTCAAGAAATAGCGCCTTGATCCTCATTCTCTGTGCCGGTGCGCTGTCGGGTTGCGCCGCGGACTATCTGAACCACTATGACACGGTGACCCTGGCCGCCGGCGACACGCAGAAATTCAATTCGATGCTGCAGACGGTCGACCCGCTCAACCCGGCGTCCAGGAACACACATATCGAAGGCGACGGCACGCGCGCCGCACTTGTCGCACGTAACTACAAATTTCCACCGCCACCGCCGCCGCCGCCGGCGATCACGGTCAATGTCGGCGGGTCGGGCGTGACGCAGTGAACTGAACGGAAGGATGCGGAGGGCGCCGGGCATGCGAGGGGCCCTGGCGCAATGAGAGAAAGCAAGGTCATGTTGGGGACCATTCGGGCCTTCTGGAACGATCAACGCGGCGTTGCGATGATCCTCGTGGCTATCATGCTGCCGGTGATCATCGGCTTCGCTCTGCTGGCAATCGATATGAGCCGGGCCAACGGACTGCATAACGATCTGCAGAAAGGTGTCGATGCGCTCGCGCTTGCTGTAGCGGCGGAACTGGACGGCAGAGCCGATTCAATCACTCGGGCCAACTTGGCGAAGACCACCCTACTTACCAACAAAACCAAATTCTCTACCTCCGACGATCCCACTTCTCACGATCACACGCTTGGCGTGGCTGATGTGACCGTCACATATCTGACCGGAATACCTGCCGACGACAGCATCGGGTTGAATGCCGCCGGTGTCGACACCAATGGCGTGAACTGGGCAAGCACCGACCCCAAAGCCGTGACATTCTCTCTGGTGACGGTGAACGCTTCCGGCCTGGCGGATGGCCCCGGTGCTTTCGCGACAATTTTTCCGGCCAGCTTTGTCGGCAGCAACAATACGTTCGACATCCGGCCCCAGGCTGTGGCCGGATTTGTCCAGTCGATCTGCGAAACGGTGCCAATCTTCATGTGCAATCCGTTCGAGACGACCGACCCGTTAACCAGCAAGACCATCCAGCAGGCTTTTGCCGCCGGCCTCACCTATAGCCGCGAGTACCGTATTCTCAAGGTTGACTCGAATCCTGGCCCTGGCAATTTCGGGCTGATCGACAACAGCCTGGCCTCACTGCGCGACGCCCTGGCTACCGGTACCGCAGGCACTTGCTATCAACGCGACAAGCTCATCACGAAAACCGGCGTCACCTTGGGTCAGGTCAATGCTGGGCTCAACGTCCGCTTCGACATCTACAGTTCCTCGCTTAAGTCACATGACAAGGACTGGGCATATCGGCCGGCAACCAATGTGCGCAAGGGCGTGGACAAGACCGCTAACTGCAACAAATACACACCCAACACAGACGGAACGGCCATGGCGCTGCCGCCGGGCGATAGCTTCGATTCCGCCACGGGCATGACGAATTCGACATGGGACCGCAGCAATTATTGGCAGATCAATCATGGTGCGTCATATCCCAACGTCCCTAGCACCACCAACCCGACCGGCGCCGCTGTGCCGGCTTCCAGATATGACGTCTATAAATACGAGATCGCGAACGGGCTCGTCGGGGACAAGTCCCTCGCGCCGACAAAGGAAACCGGCGTTCCAGCCTGCTTCAAAGGCGCGACGCCGAACTTGGATCCCGATCGCCGGCTGCTCAACATGGCGATCGTCGACTGCATTGCCAACCGAGCCAAGATCAATGGCCATATCCAGCTCAAGCCGGACGGCTATGCCAGCGTCTTTTTGAACAGCCCGATCCAGAAGCAGGACAACAGCAAGGACGATGAGGACTCCACGGCCGGCGAGAAGCCCATCAGTCTGGAGATCGTCGACGTCGATGGAGGGTTTGCCAACAACACCCTTCTAGACAAAGCATTCCGCAACGAAGCCCAGCTGTATCGGTAAAGTCGACATGACCAGGTTCGGCAAAATCATTGGGCGGTTCCGAGGCGACGAAAGTGGCGCTGCTTTGGTGGAAGTCGCGATTACCGCACCACTCGTGCTGCTGTTATCGGCTGGTGTGTTTGAGTTCTCCAACATCCTGAACACGCGCCTGCTTCTCGAAGCCGGCGTCGAGGATGCGGGTCGCTACATGGCACGATGCAGCAGCGATTGGGATACCTGCAAGGCGCGGGCTCAAAACCTTGCCGCCAATGGGGCGGTCGCTGGCGGTAGCGCTAGGGTGACCGGATGGCTTCCAGCCACAGTTTTGATCACCAAAGCTTTGTCCACGCCGGCGGTCGATGTGGCCACGGGCACGCAGCTTTATCTTAGCAGCACGGCCAATGTCGACGTCGTGGACGTCAGCACGTCCTATTCTTATCCGGGCGTTGGATTCTGGTCGTATCTTGGCTTTGGGGCCCTGACCCTTAGCGTATCCCATCAGGAACGAGTCATTGGATGGTGACGGGACGCACCAAGTTTTGGGCTAACCAGTCTGGAGCGGCAATGGTCGAAATGGCCATTGCAATGCCGCTGCTGTTGACGCTTCTGCTTGGCTTCGTCGATTTCGGCTATGCGTTTTACCAATGGAATGCAGGGAATAAAGCGGTGCAAGCCGGCGCAAGGCTGGCGCAGATTTCTACACCCGTCGCCAGCGGGCTCCTGGCCGAGACGATAACGCAGAGCGATGTAACCAAAGTCGGCACTGCGGTGGCCGCAAACACCTATAACTATATCTGCACGGCCAATACCGCCGGAAGCGTCTCTTGCATTTGCGGCACAGGCGCTACGTGTCAGAACCTCAATGTGAGCCAGGCCGCCTTTGATTTCATTTTCAGCGGCAACAGCAGCCGGGCCGGAATGAAGACATTCCTGCCAATGCTGGCTAAGTCCGAAGTGCGGATACAATATCAGGCGTCCGGTCTCGGCTATTGGACGCGTCCCAGCGGGCCGGTGCCGACCATCACTGTCAGCATCACCAATCATCCCTTCCAGTTCTTCTTCCTAGGCGGACTGCTCGGATTCGGGAACATCACCATGCCCTCCATGCTGAGCACGGTTACGGGCGAAGACCTAAAGAGTACCTGGCCATGAATGCCATCAACACCAAGGTTACGCCGACCAAGCGCAAGCAGGTGGCGCTGTTTTCGTCGGATCCGAATTTCAAGCGCGATGTGGCGACGCGGCTCGATGCGCTGGCGATCTATGACGTCAGGGTTTCCGAGACGAGCGACTTTCTCAGAGGACCGCCGGCCGATACGCGGCCGGGCATCGTCATCCTCGATCTCGGCAATGGCGAGCTGCTCGGCAGGCCGGGCATCGTCGAGGCGCGCGCGCTGTGGGCCAGCGTGCCGCTGATTGCGGTTTCCGACGAGCTGAGCTCGGAGCAGACGCGCGTGCTGGTGCGCATGAACGCCTCGGACTGGCTGCACAAGCCGCTCGACGGCAAGGAACTGCTCAATGCGGTGACCTTCCACGACACCGGCAACCAGGGAACGAAGAGCCGGATCATCACCTTCATCAGCGCCAGCGGCGGCGCCGGCGCCACGACGCTGGCGCTGTCGGCGGCCGAATTCCTGGCGTCGAAATCGGCCGAGCGCGCGGCGTCCACCTGTCTCGTCGACCTGGATTTCCAGAGCGCCAATTGCGGCGCCTATCTCAATCTGTTCAACCAGTTCGACCTTGCCGGCATCATCGGCCAGCCGGAGCGGCTCGATGTCGAGCTGATGGACGTCATCAAGCTGTCGCGCCCGTCCGGCCTCACCCTCTACGCGTTCGAGCGGCCGCAACTGCCGTTCGAGCCGCATGGCAGCGATTTCGTCTTCCGGCTGCTCGACCTCGTCGCCTACCGCTTCGACGACATCGTCATCGACCTGCCCAATCTGGAAACGCCCTGGCACAATTCCGTGCTGTCGACGAGCGACGAGATCTTCATCGTCTTCGAACTCAATGTCGCGTCGCTGCGGCAAGGCAAGCGGCTCTACAAGAAGATCCGCGAGCTGCGCGGCAATGCGGTCTCGATCACGCTGGTCGCCAACAAGCACAAGCGCAAATGGTTCGGGAACCATTTTTCGCGCAGCGAACTCGAAAAGATCTTCAAGGCGCCGCATATCAAGTCGGTGGCGCTGGACAATGCGCTTCTGACCGATGCGCTGAACAGGGCCATCCCGCCATCGGAAGTGGATGGACGGGCGCGCTTCAACAAGGATCTGAAGCGGATGTTCAAAGAGCGGCTCGATGACGCTGCCCGGTAGATATCGGATCGTCCCAAAGCTCGCCGGCGCATGTGCGCTCGGCGTGGCGCTGGCGCTGTCCGTCCACGATTTCGCCGAGGCGCGATCGGCGCTTTCGGAGCGGCCGCCGCTGCCGGCGATGGGGCCCAGCCTGCGCAAGGCCGTTGCCTTTAGAACCGCCGAGCAGCCGGGCACGATCGTCATCCGCAAGGACGAGAAGGCGCTTTACCTGGTGACCCGCCAAGGCCAGGCGCTGCGCTACCAGATCAGCGTCGGGCGTGACGGGTTCGGCTGGACGGGCGTCGTCAAGGTCGGGGCGAAGACAGAATGGCCGGAGTGGCGCCCGCCGCAGGAAATGCGGGCTCGCCAGCCGGAGCTGCCGAAAATGGTGCCCGCCGGCCCCTACAATCCGCTCGGCGCAAGGGCGCTCTATTTGTCGCGGGACGGGCGCGACACGCTCTACCGCATACACGGCACCAACGACCCATCGGGTGTCGGCTTCGACGGGACATCGGGTTGTTTTCGTCTCACCAACACGGATGTGATCGATCTTTTCAAACGCGTCGCGGTCGGCGCAAAGGTGGTGGTCCAATGACGATGATCAGCGAACCGGACATGCCGGCGATCGATATCGGAAACCAGGAACAGCGCAAATCGGCTGCCGCCGAGAAACCCAGCAAGGCAAAGACGATCGGCGTCATCGTCGCCGGTGGCGCGCTTCTGATCACCGCGATCAACATGGCGGCCGCGGTCTATCTCTATCGGGGCATGAGCGACCTGCGTTTCGTCGAAGCGCGGCTGGAGCAGCTCGGCGCGTTCGAGCAGCGGATCGCGGCACGGCTCGACACGGTCAACAACGGCTTCCAGAGCCGTTTCGAGAAACTGGACAGCCAGCTGCAAGGCAGCTTCAACGAGATCGATGCCAGCATTGCCCGGTTGGGGCAGAATGCGCCGGTCGCCGGCGGCGAGGCCATGCCGGGTGCGGAAGAACCGTCCGAATTCGCCACCAGCACGCTGGCGCAAGCGCCCGAAGCCCTCGACGGCGAGAGCGTGAGCGAACCCGGCGTCATCGAAGCGCCCGCACCCAGGAAGAGAATCGCATCGGCCTCGCCCCCTGCTCCAAGCTCCAACTACCAGCGCATCCAGCAGCCCGACGGCAAGGTCTATTACCGCCGGATCAACTAGACCCGGCAGAGCCCGGAGCGGGCGGGTTGCAGGTGGCGATCGGTCTAGAGATCGCGCTGCAGCGCCAGGATACGGATGGCCCGGACGGACCGCTCCCGCGCCTCAGTGAGGAAGGCGATGTGGCAGTAGGCACAGGCCACGATGCCCAAAAGCAGAACCAGGCTGTTTTTCAAGGTGAAATCGACGGCCAGCGAATACGGAAGACCCTTGGGCGACGTGAATTCGGCAATCGTGCTCGCCGTTTCCGAATGGCTGCCGACGGCGATCATCAGGCCAGCGAAAATCAAGGCGACGTGGTTGGCGAGGAACGAGAATGCCGACTTTTTGGTGTGGCACGCCACCCAGCAGACGATCGCTGCCGCGGCAAGAATGACGGCGTCGACAGCCATGGAACCACCCAGCCAGACATCGACCTGCTGCCAAAGCACCGTCGACAGAGGGCGCAGTTCAAGCCATAGCCACCATGCGGTGGGGCTGGCTGGATAGGTGCCCAGCAACAAGGTCGCCACGCGCTCCCCTGCCAGGACCGCCAGAATGAGAAACGGAAAGGCGAAAAGCAGAAGCGGCTTGCGTTTCATGTTCCCTCGACAATCTGCAAGCCAGGATAGGCCGTATAGATTGCTCAAGGCTTAACAGCCTACTTCCGGCCCTCTCCCGATTGCGAGCGTTCGAGGACGGCGAAGAAGATCACGGTGAGCAGAAGGACGATCAGCAGCAGCACGAACGCGGCCGCCGCGCCTTCGTTGAGCGAAAGGCCGAGAAAGGCACGGCGATAGGCAAAGAAGCTCAGCACTTCGGTCGCATTGCCTGGCCCGCCCTTGGTCAGGACATAGGGCAGATCGTAGGTCCGGAACTCGTTGATCAGCTGGATGATGATGGTGATCGCCGCGACCGGCCGAAGCATCGGCAGCGTGATGTAGAAGAATTGCTGCCAGCCGCGTGCGCCATCCACTTCAGCTGCCTCATAGGGATCTCGCGGCAAAGCGGCGAGCCCCGCGGCGAGGATCAGCACGACGAAGGACATTTGCTGCCAGATGTCGATCGCCGCCATCGTCCAGAGCGCCATGCCTGGCGTGCCGAGCCAGTCGAGGCGCGGCAGGCCGAACGTTTCCATCAGATGATTGGCGATGCCGAGATTGGGCTGGAGCAGCATGCGCCAGATCAAGGCGACGCTGATCGGCGACATCGCCATGGGAATGGTCAGAATCGCGAAATAGACCGGCTTCATCCGGACCGTCCGGTTGAGCATCAGGGCAATACCGAGCCCGATCACGAATTCGCCGACAACCGTCACCGCCGAATAGCGCACGGTGAGCCAGAGCGCGTTCCAGAACAGCTCATCGCCGATCATCGAGGCGAAATTCTTGAACCCGACAAGCGGCAGAAGCTGCGGCTTGATCAAGGTCATCGAGGAGATCGAGAGGATGCAGGCATAGGCCAGCGGAAAGCCCATCACGATCGCCAGCAGCAGCAGGCCGGGCAAGGCAAAGGCCCAGCCGGTCCGCCACTCGCGGCCACGGGCAGCCCATCCTTTTTTGATCGCATTGTGCATCGTAGCCGAGCCTTGGTCGGGGTGGCGTTGCTGATCTCGTCAGGATCCGGGGTCTGGACAAGATCCGGCGCGGCTGACACCGCCGCGCCGGATCTCCTTGCCGAGCCGGACCGCTATTTATCGAGGAGCCCCTGCAGGCCGTCGGAAGCCGCCTTCAGCGCTGCGTCCGATGTCGCCTGGCCGCCAGCCGCCAGCGAGAGCTGGGTACCGAGCAGATCCTCGTATTGCGCCGAATAGGTGAAGATCGGGAACGACTTGCCGGTCGCCACCACATCCTCGGCGGTCTTGTAGAAGGGATATTTCGCCAGCACCGCCGCATCGGCATAGACGTCGCTGCGCACGGGCGCGTGGCCCTCGAGCGCGCGCTTCACCGAAACATCCTTGCTCTGCACCCACTGTATGAAGGTCCAGGCGGCTTCCTGCTCTTCCGGCGACGTGTTCTTGGGAATGCCCCAGCCCCAACCGCCGCTTTCGCCATGGCCACCCGGCATCACCGACAGGCCGACCTTGCCGGCGACCGTCGGACACTTCACGGCATCGTCCATCTGCGGCAGCATCCACCAATAGGTGACCATGCTGAAGGCCGAACCGCTGCACATCAGGCGCATGGTGTCATCGAGCGTCGCCGACACGGCACCCTGCTGGGCGCCGTGCTGGATGTTGTCGACATAGAGATCGAGCGCCTTCTTGGCCTCTGCCGTGTCGAGGCTCGCCTTGCCGTCGGCATTGAGATAGCTGCCGCCGGCGGAGAACAGGTAATTGGAGAATTCCATGCTGTTGGGATCGCCGCGCTGGCCCTGCATCGCGGCTCCGGCGACGCCGGCATTGGCCTTCATGAATTTGGAAATCGTCACATAGTCTTCGAGCGTCGTCGGCAAAGCGAGCTCCTTGCCGGTTGCCGTCTTGTAGGCGGCCTTGAGCTTCTCGTCGCCGATCAGGTCCGTGCGGTAGAGGAGGCCCATCGAGTAGTTGTACATGGGCACCAGGAACAGCTGGTCCTTGGTCCGGCCGAGCAGGTCAAGCGTCGAGGGAATGAAGGGGCTCAGATCGTATTTGGATTTCTCGACGAAGGGTTTCAGGTCGGCCAGCCAGCCGGCCGCCGGAAATTCGCCGGCCCACAGGAAGTCGACCTCGAGCACATTGTAGTAGCTCTGCGACGCGGTCAGCTGGGACACCAGCTTGTCGTGCATGTCGGGATAGCCGATCTTCTCGAACTCGACCTTGATGCCGGTCTGCTTCTCGAATTCGGGCAACAGCGCTTCGATGATCTTGGTTTCCGGCACGTCCTCCATCAAGGCGTGCAAGGTGATGGGCTCAGCCGCCCTGGCCGGAAGCGATGCGCTGACAACAGCTGCCCCGCTCACGGCCGTCATCAGCATTTTGATCAAGGTCTGCTTGTTCCAAGTCATAACTCTCTACTCCTCTTTCCCTCTGGACGCGGCGGTGATCCCGCCACGATTTCCTAACCGGCTAGCGAGCCATGTCGGCTCTCGGAGCGGCCGGCCTATTTCACGCTGCCGAACGTCAAGCCCTGGACGATGAAACGCTGGATGAAGCGGGAAGCCACGACCAGCGGCAGGATGGCAAGCACGACGCCGGCAGAAACCTTGGCGATCTGGACGCCGTTCGAGGTCTGCAACGCGGCGAGCGCAACCGGTATGGTCGCCGTCTTCGGCCCGCTCAAAACCAGGGCAAACAAAAACTCATTCCACGCCAGGATGAAACCGAGCACGCCGGCGGCCGCGATACCGGGCATCGACACCGGCAGCACAATGCGCCAGAAGGCGCCCCAGGCGGTCGCGCCGTCGGTCATCGCCGCCCACTCCAGATCGACTGGAATGCCTTCGAAGAAGCCCATCAGGATCCAGGTCAGGAAAGGCAGGTTGAGCGCGGCATAAACGATGATCAGCCCGGTCAGCGAATTGCTGAGCTCCAGGCTTCGGAACAGCGTGAAGGTCGGCAGCACCAGCGCCACGGGCGGCAGCATTTGCGTCGCCAGAACGGCAAAGCGCGCCCAACGACCGCCCGTACGGAAGCGGGCGAAGGCATAGCCGGTGGTGGCGGCGAAAGGCAAAGCGAGCAGAACCGAGCCGAGCGCGACGATCAGGCTGTTGAGGTAGGACTGACCGAAGCGACCTGACAGCAGCGCCGAATAATTGTCCGTCGTAAAGGCCGGCATCAGCTCGTTGCTGTAGGATAGCTGCTCGGGCACGAAGCTCGTCCGCAGCACCCAGAGCGGCGGCAGCAGCACGATGGCGCAAACGACAATCAGCCCGAAATGCAGGC
The DNA here is from genome assembly GCF_040319805.1 of Mesorhizobium sp. M0848. Taxonomy (NCBI): domain Bacteria; kingdom Pseudomonadati; phylum Pseudomonadota; class Alphaproteobacteria; order Hyphomicrobiales; family Phyllobacteriaceae; genus Mesorhizobium; species Mesorhizobium sp. M0848. Next base: position 215,153 of record NZ_JAMYOM010000005.1, read on the forward strand.
CGAAGCGGCGGCGAAAGGCAGGCCGTTCGTTTCTGTCCATCATCGAGTGGCCCCCATGAGGCTCGGCCGCGCGATGCCCAGTTCGGTCTCGGGATCAAACAGGTGCATTGGCAGCGGGTCGATGTAGAGCTCGACGATCGAGCCGACGGGCGCCGTGAAATAACGGCTCAGGCGGGCGGCGATCTCCAACGGCTTGTCGTCTCCGGCGGGGTGGGCATGATCCTTGCCGGTGGCCTGACCCGCGATCTGGCCGATCAGGACGTTCTCGGCGCCGAGAGCCTCGACGGCCACGACCCGTACGGCAATCTTCTGCCAGTCCGGCTTGTCGGCGCGTTCGTGGAAATCTTCGGCTCGAACGCCCAGAATGACGCGGCGCCCGACACGCTCGCCATAGGCGTTGCGGTGGCGGGCGGGGACGGTAAGCACGGCACCACTGTCGGTCACGACGGAGAGCCCTTCGCCAGGTGCGGGCTGAAGCGTGGCCGGAATGAGGTTCATCGGCGGCGTCGCCAGGAAGCGCGCGACGAAGGTGTTGACCGGGTCGGCATAGACTTCAAGCGGCCGGCCGGCCTGGACCAGGCGACCATCGCGCATGATGCATATGCGATCGCCCATGGTCATGGCCTCGACCTGGTCATGCGTGACATGGACGATGGTGCGGCCAAGGCGCCGGTGCAGCTTGACGAGTTCGAGCCGCATCTCTGCACGCAGCTGCGCATCGAGGTTGGACAGCGGCTCGTCAAGCAGGAAGGCCGCCGGTTCGCGAACGATCGCCCGACCGAGCGCGACACGCTGCCGCTGGCCGCCCGAAAGCGCTGCCGGCTTGCGGCCGAGAAGATTCTGCAGCCCGAGCAGGTTAGCGGCGTCCGCAATCTTGGCATCGATGACCGCTGCGTCGGTGCCGCGCATCTTCAGCCCGAAGGCCATATTCTGCCGCACCGACATATGCGGATAGAGCGCGTAGCTCTGGAAAACCACCGCGACGTTGCGGTCGCGCGGCGCGACATTGGCGACGCTCTTGCCACCGATGCGGAGATCGCCGGAAGAGATACTCTCCAGGCCGGCAATCATCCGCAGCGTCGTCGACTTGCCGCATCCCGACGGGCCGAGAAAGATCACGAATTCACCGTCAGGAATGGTGAGATCGACCTCATGCACCCCGTAATTGCCATTGCCGTAGAGCTTGGAAACGCGATCGAGCTCGATAGACGCCATAGACTTTCCTCATGAACCCGTCTGACCCGGCTGAACGCCGAAGGCCGGAGTCGAGCGAACGGTCATCTTAGAGAACAAAATATAACATTGAAAGCCTGCCTTCTGATCATATGTGTTCACTTTTTTTGGATGGCGCGTGCCAGCATCAGGATCCGGTTACAGCCGCCAAAAGCCGTCAGGTCATGTAGACGCCGCCGGTCACGTTGACCCCCTGGCCAGTCATGAAGCGGGCTTGATCCGAACAGAGGAAGACGACGACGTCGGCGACATCCTCCGGCAGCTCGAGCCGGCCGAGCGGCGTCTGCGCGATATAGTCGGCGACCACCCGTTCGGGCGTGACTTGCCGCAGATGCGCCTCCCACTCGACTTCTCGCGATTGCATGCCGGTCTTGACGAACCCCGGGCAGACGGCATTGACGCGTATCCCTTTGGGCGCGAGCTCGCGGGCAAAGGCCTGCGTCCAGCCGAGCACGGCGAACTTGGACGCCGAATAATGCGCTAGGAGCGGCGCACCGACCTTCGCCGCAAGCGAGGCGGTGTTGACGATACAGCCCGTGCCCTGCTTGACAAAATGCCGTCCAGCGATCTGATTTGCCAGGAATACACCACGTGCATTGACGGAGAAGTTGAAGTCCCACTCCTCGTCGGTCAGGTCCAGCGCATGCTGCATGGTGGACACGCCGGCATTGGCGATCAGGATGTCGCAGCCGCCTAGCGCTTCCAGCACAGTGGCAAAGGCCGTCTCGACGGAATCGCGGCGGCGAACATCGACCGTGACGGCGGCGGCATCGCCGCCAATTTCCTCAGCCGCCTTGCGTGCCGCGTCGGGATCCAGATCACCGATCGCCACGGCGACGCCCTGCCGCGTCAGGGCGGTCGCGATCGCGCGACCGATCCCCGCGCCGCCGCCCGTCACGAAGGCACGCTTGCCCGCGAGTTCGGCAAGCACTGGAGGAATGACGGAGACAGCCGGCATGGTCGTATTCTCTCTGCTTGGTGACGGAATGCGTTCTGTTGATATGGAGATGCATACCATAAATTCGAACACTGCAAACATATTTTTGTTTGAAAATGTTTGATCATGCGATAGAGTCAAAACTGCAGACCGCTTCGTCAGCGGCTTACCCACCGGATACATCGATGGCAGACGACACCGCCGCTCCTGAGACATCCACGCATGGCGCACCGCGCGATGCCGATCGTCAGCGCCTTCTCGCGCACGATCGACAAGCCCGCATCCTCGCTTTCCTGCGCCGGACGGGGTCGCTCACCGTCGCCGCGGCAGCGGCCGAACTCGCCGTTTCCGACATGACGATCCGCCGCGATCTCGTCGAACTGGAACGCGAGGGCAGGCTGGTGCGAATCCATGGCGGCGCGATCGAGGCCGATAACCCGCCGCTGGTCGCCATGGACAGTGAGGAGCCGAGTTTCGATTCGCGCTTGCGCCAGCGCCGTGACCCGAAGGCCGCGATTGCCGCCGCCGCGGCCGCCTTGGTTTCGGGATACCGCACGATCGCATTGGATGTCGGCACCACCACCTATCTGATGGCCGAGCACCTCAAGGACCTTCCGCACGCCAAGGTGTTCACCAACAGCCTCAGGATCGCGGCGGCGCTGAACGGCGGTATGCCCGAAGTCTATGTTGCCGGCGGCCGCGTACGAGCCGACGAGATGTCGACCGGCGGACCCGCGGCTATCGCCCAGTTCGAGGCGCTGTGGTTCGACGTCGCCGTGATCGGCGTCTCCGGCATCACGGCGGACGGCCTTTTCGACTATTCCTTCGATGATACCGATATGAAGCGCGCCTATCTGAGACGCTCAGGCACCAAGATCGTGCTCTGCGATTCCGCCAAATTCCTGCGCATGTCGCTGGTGCGGATAGCGCCACTATCGGACATCGATATCCTCATCACCGATGCCGAGCCGCCGGCCAAGATCGCCGCGGCGCTCGCCGCGGCCAAGGTCGACCTGCGCATCGCGCCGCCACTGACGCGCGACTGAGGCGCAACATTCTCACTTTATCCCCAAGGAGACGACTCGATGGTATTTGAATTTTTCGGCGACAAGAAGAAGGCTGTCATCTCGATGGCCCACATCGGTGCCCTGCCGGGAACGCCCCTCTATGATGCCGATGGCGGCCTCGACAAGCTGATCGATGGCGTACTCTCCGACATCCGCAAGCTGCAGAGCGGCGGCGTCGATGCCATCATGTTCGGCAACGAGAACGACCGCCCCTATGTCTTCAAGGCGCCGCCGGAAGGCATTGCCGCCATGACTGCGATCGTCCAGGCGGTGAAGCCCGAACTGAAAGTGCCGTTTGGCGTCAATTATCTCTGGGATCCGACCGCCAGCGTCGCGATCGGGGCTGCCACCGGAGCCCGTTTCGTGCGCGAGATCTTCACCGGCCTGTTCGCTTCCGACATGGGCTTGTGGGAGCCCGATTGCGCCGCCGCCTCGCGCCTGCGGCACAATCTTGGCCGCGACGACATGAAGCTTCTCTTCAACATCAATGCAGAGTTCGCACACTCGCTCGACCAGCGTCCTATTGAATTGCGCGCCAAGAGCGCGGTGTTCTCGTCGATGGCCGACGCCATCCTCGTTTCCGGTCCGATCACTGGCCAGCCGGCCGACCAGTCCCACCTGCGCAGCGTCTGCGAGACGATCAAGGACGTGCCGGTCTTCGCCAACACCGGCGTGAACATCGACAATGTCCGCGATGTCCTTTCGCTGGCGAGCGGCGTCGTGATCGGCACCCATTTCAAGATCGATGGCAATACCTGGAACGCCGTCGACGGCGATCGGGTCAAGCGCTTCATGGACGTTGTCGCCACCTTGCGCTGAGGACGGCTTCCACGGCGATGCCGGCCACCGCCGGCTCGCGGTGATCATATCGATCGTTGCGGGCCGGCGTCCGGAATGATCGACTGGTATCGAGCAGTGGGACACAACGAGGCAGACAGGTTCGCCCGCCTGCCCTTCCCGGCATTTCAATGGATTCGACATGGCGTTCGTTCTCGGTCTCGATATCGGCACCACCTCGACGATCGGCATTCTGATCCGGCTTCCCGATCAGGTGCTGGGCCTCGCCTCGCGCCCCGTCACGCTGCATTCCGAGCATGCGGGCTGGGCCGAGGAAGATCCCGCGCAATGGTGGATCAATGTCCGCGACATCGTGCAGGAGTTGCTCAGGACCAGCGGCATCAAGGCCGAGGAGATCGTGGCGGTCGGCACCACCGGCATGCTGCCGGCGGTCGTTCTCCTGGACGACCAGGGCGAAGTGCTGCGGCCAAGCATTCAGCAGAGCGACGGCCGCTGTGGCGCCGAAGTGGCCGAACTGCGGACCGAATGCGATGAGGCGGCTTTCATCGCCAAGGCCGGCAACGGCATCAACCAACAGCTCGTCACCGCAAAGCTGCGCTGGATAGAGCGTCACGAGCCGGAGGTGTTCAGCCGCATCGCCACCGTTTTCGGCTCCTATGACTATATCAACTGGCGCCTCACCGGCGAACGTGCGGTCGAGCAGAACTGGGCGCTGGAGGCAGGCTTCGTCGATGTTTCGACGCACCGGATCGACGACGATCTGGTGGCGCTCGCTCACATACCGCGCTCGGCCGTGCCACGAAAGATCGCCTCGCATGAGATCCTCGGTTCCGTCTCGGCAAAGGCCGCGGATGAGACCGGCCTGATGGCGGGAACACCTGTCGTCGGTGGTGCGGCCGACATGATCGCTTCCGCGCTCGGCGCCGGAGTTGCCAAAGCAGGCGATGTCCTCCTGAAATTCGGCGGCTCGGTTGATATCCTGATCGCCACCGATCAGATCAAGCCAGATCCGCGCATGTATCTCGATTACCATCTGGTGCCGGGCCTGTTCATGCCCAATGGCTGCATGTCGACCGGCGGCTCGGGCCTCAACTGGTTCGTACGCAATTTCGCCGGCGGCGAGATGGTCGCGGCACAGGCCGAGGGTAGTTCGGTACACCAGCGGCTCGATGCGCTGGCGGCAGAGCGTCCCGCCGGTGCCGATGGCCTCATCATCCTGCCCTATTTCCTCGGCGAGAAGACGCCGATCCATGATCCAGCGGCCCGTGGCGTGATCGATGGGCTGACGCTGTCGCACGATATCGGCCATGTCTGGCGCGCTTTGCTCGAGGCCTATGCCTTTGCCATCGCGCATCATGTCGAGGTGCTCAACGACATGGGCCACCGGACCGAGCGCTATCTCGCCTCCGACGGCGGCTCAAGCAGCAAGGTCTGGATGCAGATTGTCGCGGATGTCCTGCAAAAGCCGGTCCAACGCCTGACCGGGCACCCCGGCTCTTGCATCGGCGCTGCCTGGACGGCGGCGATCGGCGTCGGCCTAACCGACGACTGGTCGGGCGTTTCCGGTTTCGTCAGCTTCGCCGACCGGCTCGATCCCGACCCGCGCAAGGCTGACATCTACCGCGACGGCTATCGCCGCTATCGCGATCTTTATGCGCGCCTGTCGGCTCCTGGCGCGACCAGAGCGGGATCGTCATCGTGATGTATCGCGCCGTCGCCTGGGACATCGACGGAACGCTGATCGACAGCGAGCCGTTGCATCATCAATCCCTCCTCGCCGGCTGCCGCAACTGGAACGTCGATCTTGACGACCTGCCCGACCAAGCCTTTCGCGGCATCCATATGGGCGACGTCTGGACAATGCTGCGTCCGCGTCTCCCAGTCGGGCTCGACCAGGCGGAGTGGCTCGCCGCTATCAATGCCCACTACGTCGCGAACCGGGCGAACGCCGTCCCAATCCCCGAGGCGGTCGAGACGATTCGGACCCTGGCTGACCGCGGCGTCCCGCAGGTCTGCGTCTCGAATTCCGGCCGGCAAGTCGTCAATGCCAATCTCGATGCGCTCGGCGTGCTCGATCATATGAGTCTCACAATCAGCCTCGACGACGTGTCGGCCGGCAAGCCCGACCCCACGCCCTATTGCGAGGCCTGCCGGCAGCTCGCCGTAGCTCCAGGGTCGGTGGTGGCCGTGGAAGACAGCCGCACCGGCACTAAGGCAGCACGAGCCGCCGGTCTGTTCGTGGTTGGCTATCTCCCCAGTGGCGGCCTGCTCGGCGACGTCGATCTCAGCACCAACCGTCTGTCGTCGATCCTGGATCTGTTTCCAGGCTGAGGGTTTGCGCGTCGTTACCTTCCAGGTGTGCGCTTGACCATGCATCAGGATCGTAGCGTGATGGCAACTGATCGATTCACATCGACCGGTAGGAATCCCCCTTGCGCCTCGGCGTCGTGAAACCGCAAACGACACCACACCAGGATGGACGCTTGATGAACGACCTCCCCCAAACACTTGCAGCGGACTCGCTCGGGCCAACCGTGACGATTGGAGAAATCCTGGTAGAGATCGTCGCGAGGCAGACAGGCACCGGCTTCCGGGAACCTATCGACCTCATTGGCCCCTTTCCGAGCGGCGCGCCCGCCATCTTCATCGATCAATGCGCACGTATGGGCGGAGCGGCCGCAATGGTGGGCGTGGTCGGCGACGACGATTTCGGCGTCGTCAACGTGGAGCGCCTGAAGCGGGACGGCGTAGACACTTCCGCCATCGCTGTTTCCCCGGATTATCCGACGGGCAGCGCCTTTGTTCGCTACCGCACGGACGGAAGCCGCGATTTCGTCTACAACATCGCCAAATCCGCCGCCGCTCGATTGGAATGGACCCCGCAGGTCGAGGCGCTGATCGCGCGTTGCGGGCATATCCATGTCATGGGAACGGTGTTCGCAAGTCCCGCAGCCTGGGCGATCACCGAACGCGCGATCCCGCTGATCAAGGCACGCGGCGGCACGATGTCGCTCGATCCGAACCTGCGCAAGGAATTGCTGGCGCACGGCCAGACCGAGGAGAAATTCGCCGGTCTGGTGGACGAAGCGGACCTGCTGCTGCCGTCGGGCAATGAATTGTTCCTGGCCGCCGGCACGGACGGGGAGGAACGCGCGATCGAGGCGCTGTTCAGACGAGGGGTCAAGGAGATCGCTGTGAAGCGCGGCGAACATGGCGCGTCAGCCCGTCAAAGCACCGGAGCCCGCGCCGATTGCCCCGGCCTCATCGTCGAGGAAACGGACCCCACCGGCGCCGGCGACTGTTTCGGGGGAGCCTATGTCGCATGCCGGCGGCTGGGCATGGCGCTGCAGACGGCGCTCGAATTCGCCAACGCGGCAGGGGCGCGCAACGTCACACGCCACGGTCCCATGGAGGGAGCCGGCACGCCGGCCGAGCTGGAAGATTTCATGGCAAGAACGGCGAGAAGAAATTGATGCGTGTGGCGATCGAAGATTTGCCGGCCCTGCACAGAGACGGGAAGAAAATCGGGGTAACCTCGGTGTGCTCGGCGCACCCGCTGGTGCTTAAAGCCGCACTGCGCCACGGCCGGGAAACCGGCACCACCGTGCTGATCGAGGCGACGTGCAATCAGGTCAATCATCTGGGCGGTTATACGGGCATGACGCCGGCCGATTTCGCGGCGATGGTGGAAGCGCTCGCGGCAGCCGAGCGGTGCCCGGAAGAGCTGATCGTGCTTGGCGGGGATCATCTCGGTCCTAATCCCTGGAAAGACCGGCCCGCCGAGGAGGCGATGGCGCAGGCCGGGACGATGGTCGATGCCTATGTCCGCGCCGGCTTCCGCAAGATCCACCTCGATGCTTCGATGGGCTGCGCGGGTGAACCGGCGACGCTAGACGACCACACGGTGGCCGGGCGCGCGGCCAGGCTGGCGGGCGTCGCGGAGCAGGCGGCAGCGCAGAGCGGCGGGGCAAGCCCGGTCTACATCATCGGGACGGAGGTGCCGCCGCCCGGTGGCGCCGATCACGCTTTGGATGCGATCACCCCGACCAGTCCGGAGGCGGCTAGCCAGACACATGCCATTCACGCCCAGGCATTCCAAACCGCCGGGCTTGAAAGCGCATTTTCCCGCGTCATCGGGCTTGTGGTGCAGCCGGGCGTGGAGTTCGGCAACCAGAATGTGATTTTCTACGATCGGGCAAAGGCCCGCGACCTGGCGGCAACCCTCGACAGATTGCCGTCGCTCATTTTCGAAGCCCATTCGACGGACTATCAGGGTGAGAGGCCGTTGCGTGAACTCGTCGAGGACGGCTTCGCCGTCCTCAAGGTCGGACCCGAGCTGACCTTCAAGCTGCGCGAGGCGCTGTACTCGCTCGACCTGATCGCTTCCGACCTGGTGCCTGACTATGGCGAGCGGCCGCTTTACCACGCAATGGAAGAGCTGATGCAAAGCACCCCCAAGAATTGGGCAAGCCACTATCATGGAAGCGATGCCGACAAGCGGACGCTGCGCCACTACTCCTATTCCGATCGCATCCGATATTATTGGGCGATCCCGCAAGCCCGTGCCGCCTGCAACCGTCTCTTCGATACGTTGAACGGCCGCAAGGTGCCGGTGATGCTGTTTCTCCAGCACCTGCCTTCTGCAGTCACATGGGCTGACCGCGCCTGCGACGTCGAGGAGATCGCGATCGGTCACGTCCGGCGGAGCATCGAGGCCTACGCCCGGGCATGCGGCACCTGAGATCCTCGTCCGGTCCTTCAAGGCCAGAGCGGATGGGCTGGCGGGCGGCAGGAACGCTTACAGCGATGGCCCCAATCGGATCGGACTGCCGTCGCTGAAACGGGATTGACGGAACCTATAGAGGTTGTGCCCAGTCTCGTTGCCTTGGACGAGGTCGGACAACACACGGCCGATGCCGGGTCCGATGCCGAAGCCGTGGCCGCTCATCCCGGTCGCTATAACGAGACCCGGGATCGCAGCGGCGCGATCGACGATGGGCACGACATCAGGCATCGCATCGATCATGCCCGCCCAGCTCGCCTTGAGCGGTACAGTCGTGAACTGAGGGAAAAGCTCCCTGAACCCGCGGTCGATGGCGCGGAGCGCCGACGTCTCGGGAGCGGGATTGAGGACCCGCATCCGTTCGAAAGGGCTTTCTTCATCCGCGTTCCATCTGCGCGGCGTCGACCAGCCATCCGGGTATCCTCGCGGCGCGGCCGGCAGGTAGCGCGTGCCGAAGGGATTGGCCATCAGGGCGCTGAAATATTTGCCCGCATGGCGAAATGCGTCCGGCCCTATGTAGAGTTGGCTGCTGCCTCCCGATGCGAGCGTATACCCGCCATCCTGCCTGCGCCGGAAAGCGATGCGTTCATCCGCGGCGGCACCGGCGTGGATCTCCGGCATCGGTGCTGTCGCGGCGACGGTCGCCCTGACGCTGAGCTGCGGAATCGAGATGCCGTGGGCGCGCAGAAAGAGCGACGTCCACGCGCCGCTGGCGACGACGACGCTCGAGGTCGCGATGCGCCCTTTCTCGGTCCAGACGCCACTGATGCGTCCCGCGGAGATGTCGAGCATACGTGCCGCGCAATTCTCGATGATCGTCACACCTTCGCGGGCCGCCAGGCGAGCAAGCGCGGGCACCGCGACCCAAGGTTCCGCCCGCATGTCCGATGGGGTGATCATTGCGCCTTTGAACGGTCGCGACATGGCCGGGATCAGGCTTGCCAACTCACCTTGGTCGAGGAGACGCGTGTCGACGCCATGAGCCTGGGCAATCTCGAGAAACTTCGCGAAACCGGCCATCTCCTTGTCTGTCCGCGCAAGATAGGTAACGCCCGTCTGCTTCAGTCCTATGTCCTCGCCACATTCCTGCGCCAGTTGCCGCCAGAGGCGCTGCGCTTCGATGACGATCGGCAGTTCGTCGGCATCGCGGCCCTGCTGCCGGATCCAGCCCCAATTGCGCGAGGATTGCTCGGCGGCGATGCGGCCCTTTTCCAGCAGCGTCACCGAGACGTTCCGTCGCGCCAGGAACAGTGCCGTGCTCACGCCAATGACCCCGCCGCCGATGATCACGACGTCCGAAGTCTTCGGCAGGGGCTGCTGGAACTGGATCGGGGTGGCTTCGGTGAAGGGGAAGATTGTCAAAGAGCACCGTCCTTCTTGGTATGCTGCGGCGACATCCGGTCCACGCTGGCAGCGAGATCTGGGCAGCGATATCTGGCCGCCGTGAAATGTCGATACCACGCGAGGAGATTGATCGTCAGCTACTGCTTGCCGACAAGGACGGCGACAGATCGCGGGTCTGGAAGCCCCTCTGGACAATGAGTTTTGAAACTGCCGGCCAAAGGCTGGCGACTGTGCAAGCGTGCCCCACTATTGCGTTATCGGCGGCGGCATCGTCGGCCTGGCGACGGCCATGCGGCTGGTTGAGACATATCCCGGCTGCAGCCTGATGCTGTTGGCCGGAAATACTGTCCGAGCCTCGGCCTCGCCGACCTGCTCCCGCACGAAGCAGGCATCCGCGCGCAAGCCGTGCGCAAAGACAGTGCCCTCATCCATGATTTCCTGTTCGCACAAACGGACCGCATGCTGCACGTCTGTAACGCCCCTTCACCCGCCGCCTCCTCGGCGATCCCGATTGCAGAGATGATTCGAGATCGCCTCATGCAGGGCTGCTGAAAACGAGGCGGTATGCATGGAGCCGCAACGCCCGCTGAACGCTGGAGTATCCGTCTTGGCCAAGAAAGGGATTGGGGCACCGGCCGCGGGCAACGCAGCTTTTGCGTCAGAACCAGATCCGCTCACCACCGGGCCAGCAATTCCGCTCCCGGCGAGAAGGTACTTGGCCTGCCGGCCATAGCCGCTCGGCCTCAGGCCTGCGGTTTCCGCAAGCGTTAGCCTCCTGTGGACGCCGGCATTTTTGGCTGCGCAAAGATCTCAAGCGAAACGACGGCCGACGTCGCAGGTTCGACCGTCATAGGCATAGCTCGACGAGCTCCCTATGGTACACGTTCACAGAATGCACTGACACTCAAGCCAGCTTGGCTAAGCCAGAAATCTTTAAGTCTTTGAAATGACCTGACTATTTATGGTACCCTTGGCTGGGACCTATCCCCGGATCAAGCTATTGTTTTTATTATGTTTTTTCTGCTCCAACGTCCGATTTGTATCACAATAGGTATCACAATCTGTAGCACCTTCTCCGCGACCCTTGGATGCCTTCGCCCACAGCGGCCGCAGCGTGTTTGACTAAAGCCACTCGCAGATCCGGTGTCGTGGCAGGTAAAAGAATACCGTCATTCTTCTAACCGATTGCGTCATACGAATTCACCGCCACCGGCCGCTCCCAGGCTAGTCGGCTCAGCTTGCCTATGCACGAAGAAGCCGAAGCAAACCGTCATCAACTTTCCTTACTCGAAGGAATAGGTGAAGCCCTCCTTGGAGGCGCCGACGGTTACCCTTGTCATCCTTTCGCCCTCGAGCGAGCGGTTCAGCACGCCGCGGCTCAATTCCGGCAGCAGCGTGTTTGTCAGGATGGCATCGATCATCCGCCCGCCGGATTCGATCTCGGTGCAGCGGGCCTTGACTAGGTCCATGACGCCATCGCCGATCACCAATTCTGCGTCGTTGGTCGCACGCAGCCGGCGAGCGATCTTGGCAAACTGGTGACGGGTGATCGCTTCGATCATCGAACCCGAAAGCGGATAGTAAGGAATGGTCACCACCCGGCCAAGAAAGGCCGCAGGGAAGACCTTCAGCAACGGGCTGCGCAGCGCGGTGTCCAGATCGTCGAGCCCTGCCCGCAGCGTGCCATTCCTGGTCCGATCCATGATGACTTCGGAGCCGACATTCGAGGTGAGCAGGATCAGCGTGTTCTTGAAATCGATGCGCCGGCCCTCGCTGTCGTCCATCATCCCCTTGTCGAAGACCTGGAAGAAGATTTCGTGCACGTCAGGATGCGCCTTCTCGACCTCGTCGAGCAGGATCACCGAATAGGGTTTGCGGCGGACCGCCTCGGTCAGGATGCCGCCCTTGCCGTAGCCGACATATCCGGGCGGCGCCCCCTTCAAGGTAGAGACCGTGTGCGCCTCCTGGAACTCGGACATGTTGATCGAGATCAGGTTCTGCTCGCCGCCGTAGAGCGTCTCGGCCAAGGCCAATGCGGTTTCGGTCTTGCCAACGCCCGAGGGGCCGCAGAGCAGGAACACGCCCACCGGCTTCTCCGGCGCGCCGAGCCCGGCGCGGCTGGTCTGCACACGCTTGGCAATCATCTCCATGGCGTGATCCTGGCCGACCACGCGTTCGGACAGAGTGCTGGCCAGCCGCAGCGCTTTTTCGGTCTGGCTCGACAGCATCCGCCCCGTCGGGATGCCGGTCCAGTCCTGAACGACCGCCGCCACGGCGTTGCGGTCGACCGACGGCAGGATCAGCGGCGTCTCGCCTTGCGCCTCGGCCAGTTCGACCATCAGTTCGCGCAACCGGGTGAGATCGGCGGCCGGATCGGGTGGAGGGGCATTGGCAGCCGCCGGTGCCTCCACATTGATTTTGGCCGTTTTGGTCTTGGGCGTTTCGACCTTGGGCAGCGGAGTCTCAACCGAGTCCGTGCCTGCTGTTTCCCTATTGGTCTCCGGCGTCTCCACCGCATCGAGCGGCACACCTTCGCCACGCAGCCTGGCGCGCAGTTCGAGTATTTCGGCAACGAGTGCCTTTTCCCCGTCCCAACGCTCCTGTGCGGCGGCGAGCATGACTTCGGTTTCGGCTAACCCGGTGTCGACCCGTGCCTGCCGGTCGCTCACCTCGATGCCGATCGCGGCCTCGCGACCGATGATGCCGCGCTCGACCTCCAGCGCCTGGCGTCGGCGCATGATGTCCTCGACCTCCGCCGGCGTGGCGTGCTGCGATATGGCGACACGGGCGCAAGCGGTGTCGAGAAGGCTCACCGCCTTGTCAGGCAGTTGCCGCGCCGGGATATAGCGATGCGAGAGACCAACCGCCGCCTCGATCGCCTCATCCAATATCTGCACCTTGTGGTGCTGTTCAAGAACGCCGGCGATACCGCGCAACATGAGAACGGCCACCGCCTCGGACGGCTCGTCGATCTTGACTACCTGGAAACGGCGGGTCAGCGCCGGATCCTTCTCGATATGCTGCTTGTACTCGGCCCAGGTCGTTGCCGCGATCGTGCGCAGTTCGCCGCGCGCCAGCGCCGGCTTCAGCAGATTGGCCGCGTCGCCTGTTCCAGCCGCGCCGCCAGCGCCAATCAAGGTGTGAGCCTCATCGATGAACAGGATGACCGGCGTTTCGGAAGACTGCACCTCATCGATGACTGCCTTCAGCCGCTTTTCGAACTCCCCCTTTACGCTTGCACCCGCCTGCATCAATCCGACATCGAGCATGCGCACACTGACCCCTTGCAGTGTCGGCGGCACGTCGTCCGCAGCGATACGCAAGGCAAAGCCCTCGACGACCGCGGTCTTGCCGACCCCGGCCTCACCGGTCAAGATCGGGTTGTTTTGCCGGCGTCGCATCAGGATATCGACGATCTGCCTGATCTCTGGATCGCGGCCGACAACCGGATCTATCTTACCGTCGCGGGCGCGCTGGGTCAGGTCGGTGGCGTATTTCGCCAGCGCCGAATCCCCACCCGGAGGCCGCCGCGGCGCCTCTGCGGTGGAGACCGTGGTCGAGGCGCCGGCTTCGAGCGAGCCCTCCATGACAACGGCGAACCGTGCGATGACCGCGGCGGCGTCGATCTTGTCAAACTCGCCGCTGATCTTCGACAGCAGGCCTTCCAGGACCGGCGTCTTCAGGCAGGCAAGGAGAATGTGGGCGCTGCGGACTTCCTCGACGCTGAACTCCAGCGTGGCTAGGTTCCAGGCTTCCTGGATGGCATGGAAGATATGGTCGGAAAATTCCTCGATCGACGTTGCGCCGTAAGGCAGCTTGTCGACGGCGCGGGTCATATCGGCCGTGAGCCGGCTCGCATCAAGGCCCGCATCGGCGATTATCATTTGCATATCCGAACGGTCGGAAAGTACCAGTTGCTCGATGAAGTGGACGAGCTCGACGTAAGGATTGCCGCGCAGTTTGGCGGTGTCGGCCGCAGCCTTGAAGGCGCGCACACCGACAGGATTGAGCTTGCCGACCAGTTCCTTGCGTTTGAAGGTCTGCGATGACCGGCGCTGTTCCATCGAACGTGCTCCTGCAATCTGCCAGTCGATAACCTGCCACATAAGCCGTCACTTGACAAAGCGTGATGAACAGCGCCCCTTCCACTTGTGGAGAGTGCCGCGCCATCAGATGCAAACAACCACGCAATTGTCCGCCTCGGTGTAATGCATTTCACATACAGGGTCAGCAATCTGGTCAAGGGTTCCAGCACCCAAGACGCGGCTTGGTCAGCTTTCGTTAATTTTTTGAGCAGTGCTTGAATTGTGGTAAAGTGCAACCGTGTGATACCGTAGGGTCACGTACGGTTTGAGGGCCGATCGCTGGGGGTTGGTGTGATTGATGTCGCACTCTGGCTTGCTCCGCTCGACGGTGAAAATCCGTCAGGGGAGGATTTGCGCAACGACCCGGCTTTTCATGAGCTGGAGCGCCTGACGGAACCCGAGATCAAGGTCGTCCACGACGGCCAGAACAAACCCGCCTCGCAAAGCACCATTCCGGTCGACTGGCCCGCGGTGCTCGCCAAGGCGGAGGAATTGCGTGCGCATGGCCGGGACCTGCGCCTGCTCGTCGTCGTCACGCGCGCGCTGGCCAATGAAGAAGGACTGGCCGGGCTCGCGCAGGGGCTGGCCCTTATTGCGCAGACCTTCGATCAGCATTGGGAAACAATGCATCCGGCACTGCGGCCCAACGCTTTGCCACGCGATGCCGCCTTGCGCCGTATCAACGCGCTGCTCGACCTCCAGAATGGTCAGGAGGGGTTGTTGGCGAACCTGCGGCAAATGACGTTCTTTGCGCCACGTGCGATCGGCCCGATCCAGGGCAAGGATCTGGAAAGGTGTGCGCTCGACGACCGTGTCATGCTCCAGGAAGCCGCCTCGGGATTGAACGCGGCAGAAAAGGCCGCACTGGTCAGTGCGCACGGACAATTGTTGAACCGGGTGCGTGCTGGATGTGCGGCACAGATGGATCAAGCCAACGCAGAAATGGTCTTGCTCGTCGCCGACGCCCGGGCAGCGATCGCAGCCCTTGATGCGGTCGAGACCGCTCTCAACGCCCGTCTCGAGGGCGGCGGCGCTCCTGTTCCGGAATTGAAGCGGTTTCTGCAGCGTCTGCTGACGACCCTCGAACGGAATTCGGCAGCCGGCGCCTTGGCGAATGGCGCGGCCAAGCCGCCCACGCCGGCAGAACCGGCAACGCCTGCTCGAAACGGTCATGGAGCCGATACTATGGCAAGTGCGGCAAGCTACGCGGACTCGAGCACGGGGCTTCCCAACCGGATTTCCTCGCGCGACGACGTGGTGAAATGCCTCGACCTCGTCGTCGCCTTTTATGACCGCACTGAACCGTCGAGCCCGATTCCGCACCTAGCGCGGCGCGTGCGCCGGATGGTGCATATGGATTTCGTTGAACTGATGGAAGATCTCGCGCCGTCGGGGCTGAAGGAATTCCGGCTCCTTGCCGGCGTTCCCGATGTCAAGAAGACGGCTCAGAAGGATGAAAGGTAACAGCACATGCCAGCCGAAAGCAAAGCGAAGGTTATCGAACGAAATCGCGCACCGCGGGTGCAGATCGCCTACGACGTGGAAACCTACGGTAGCCCGACGACGATCGAATTGCCGTTTGTCATGGGCGTGATGGCCGACCTTTCCGGTGCTTCGCAGACCAAGGAAGCGTCAAAGTCGGTGCTGGACCGTTCCTTTGTCGAGACCGACGCAAACCGCTTCCCCAAATTCATGGAGGCGCTCGGACCACGAGTGAAAGCCCGCGTGAAGAATACGCTGCCTCAGGTTGAGGGCGCCGAGCGGGACGAGGAACTGGCGCTCGACCTTACATTTTCCAGAATGGGCGATTTCGCCCCGGACAAGATTGCCGAGCAAGTTCCGCAACTGGCCGAGATCCTCAAGATGCGGCGCCAGCTCGAGGAGCTGCTTGGCTTCATGGATGGCCGCGTCGACGCCGAAAAACGCATCGCGCAACTTCTGAACAACGAACCACTTCTTGGCAAGATCGCCAGCCAGGCGCTGGCCGACGACGACAAGGTTGGGGAGTAAATCATGGCCGAACAGCAAAAGACCGCCGCCGTCGCCGCCGAGGCGGAAGCCATAGATCTTGGAGAATTCAGCGGGCTTCTCGAGAAGGATTTCAAGGTCAAGAAGGACGACAGCGAGAAACTGCAGCAACTCGTGCGCAATCTCGCACTCGCGGCGCAGTCCCGTTCCGAGACCACCACCATCTCCTCCAATGCGATCAAGTCGATCAAGTCGCTGATCGCGGGCATCGACAAGATGCTGACGACACAGGTCAACGAGATCCTGCACGCGCCCGAAGTGCGTGAGATGGAAGGCACATGGCGCGGCCTCTGGTATCTCATCAACAACACCGAGACGGATCAGAAGCTGAAGATCCGGGTGATGAACATCTCCAAGGAGCAACTGGCCGACACGCTCGAAGACTATGAAGGCCAGATGTGGGATCAGAGCCCGATCTTCAAGAAAGTCTATACGGACGAGTATTCGATGCTTGGCGGCGAGCCGATCGGCTGTGTGATTGGCGCCTACGAATTCTCGAACCACCCGCGCGACGTCGGTTTGTTGCGTAACATCTCCGGCATCTGTGCTTCAGCACACACGCCGTTTATCGCAGCCGCCTCGCCGCGCCTGTTCCGCATGGACAGCTGGCAGGAATTGCCGAACCCGCAAGATCTCCAGCAGATCGTCTCCAACCCGGCCTATGCCTCGTGGCAGTCGTTGCGCGAGAGCGAGGACGCTCGCTATATCGGCCTGACCATGCCGCGTGTTCTGGCGCGGCTGCCATACGGCACGGATACCGTTCCGGTGAAGGGCTTCACCTTCGAGGAAGAGGTGCAGGGCGATCACAACAAATATGTCTGGATGAACGCCGCCTTCCCTATGGGCGTGAACATAAACCGCAGCCACAAGCTCTATGGCTGGGGCACGCAGATCCGCGGCGTCGAGAATGGCGGCACGGTGCTTAACCTGCCGGTGCACAGCTTCCCGACCGATGACGGATCGATCGCGATGAAATGTCCGACCGAAGTCGCCATCGACGACCGGCGCGAAGCGGAACTGGCCAAGCTAGGCCTGATGCCGATCCTGCATCGAAAGAACACCGATCTCGCGGCCTTCATCGGCGCACACTCACTGCAGGACGACGAGACGCGGGCGGGGCGGCTGGTCGACCCCGACGCGCAGTCCAATGAGCGGCTGAGTGCCAACCTGCCCTATCTCTTCCCGGTCTCGCGCTTTGCGCATTACCTCAAGGCCATTGCGCGCGACAAGGTCGGCTCGTTCAAAGAGCGCTCCGACATGCAGATCTGGCTGACCGAATGGATCAACCGATATGTGCTGGCCAACCCGGCCTTCGCCGACGACAAGGCGCGCGCCAAGCGCCCGCTTGCCGCGGCCGAGGTTCAGGTGGACAGCGTTGAGGGGCGGCCGGGCTATTACAACGCCCGCTTCTATTTGCGTCCGCATTACCAGCTCGAGGGCATCAATGCCTCGCTCCGACTGGTCTCGGAACTACCGTCCGTGAAGACTTGAATTGCAGCAACACCATCTTGGTTTTTTGAAAGCGGTGGAGAAAGACAATGCCCACAGGTACGAAGATTGATGGCTTTCTAAAAGTTCCGGATATCAAAGGCCCAAGCGTTCGTGACGGCCACGAGGACGAAATCGAAATCCATGGGGTCGATTACAAGATAGTCGCGCCATACGATCCGAATTCGCTCTCGCGCCGCGGCCGTGTCTCCTTGGGAATGATCAAGTTCACCAAGCACTACGACAAGTCCTCGCCCTATCTGAAGAAAGCACTGTTCGAGAACAAGGCGCTGGACGAAGTGGTGTTCTCGGCTCGCCGGACCATCGATGGCGAGACGAATGATTACCTGGTCGTCACCCTCACCGACGCCTCGATCATGGAATACGACCTGTCGCAGGCGGAGGATGAGGAAGACCTGATCGAGGAAGAGGTCAGCTTCGCCTACAAGAAGATCAAGTTCGTCTATGACGGCAATGACGAAATCGAAATGGATGTCTATGTCGGCAAGTGAGGGCCGGCGGCCCGACGCGGACAAGCTGCAGGTCACCGCTGGTTCGCGAGCAAAACGCGAAGCGGTCCAGCCCTCTCTCTGGGACCGCCTCGTAAACGACCTGCCGGGCATGACCTCCGAGATAGACGGGCTGCGCCAGGCCTTGCAGGACGAACTCGGCGCCGACCGGCTGGAGGGTCTGGTTGCGGGCAGCGCGCGGCTCATCGATGCCGATGCGGAGCTGACGGCCGATCAGAAGCGGCGCCTGCACCGCCTGGCCTTTCAGATCCAGCATCGCGTGGAGATGGAAAGCCGCGGCGTGGTCGTGTCGGCCCGCGTGCTCCGGGAGGCCGTGCGGCGCGATATCGAGGCCCTGTTCAACACCGAGCGTTTCGAGGCTGTTCCGCTTCTTTCCGATCTCGAAAGCGAGCAGGCAGCGGACAACCCGCCGTCGCTCGCCGATTTCCCGGAGGTGCGCCGAAGCGTGATCAACTACGGCGTGCCCTCCTTTTCGGGCCGTTCCTCCCGCGATTTTGATCGCGAGGCGCTCGCCCGCGAGATCCGCTCGGTGCTTGCTACCTTCGAGCCACGCCTCAAGGAAAGTACGACGAAGGTCACGGTGACGCTTGGCGACAAGAGCGTGGGTTTGAAGATCGAGATTGACGCGGTGCTGATCATGACGCCGACGCCGGAACGCATGCGTCTGCGCACCACGATCAATCTCGACAACGGCTTGGCGCGGACCGAATTTAGGGAGGCCTGAGATGGATCGGGTCTTCGTGGAATATTACGAGGAGGAACTGACCCATATCCGTGCGCTGGCGGCGGAATTTGCCGACCTGCATCCGGCGGTGGCGCGCAATCTCTCCCTCGACACGGTGCCGTGTCCGGATCCGTATGTCGAGCGGTTGCTTGACGGCGTCGCTTTTCTCGCGGCGCGCACCCGGCTGAAAGTCGATGCCGAGCGCTCGCGGTTTTCACGCAGCGTGCTGGATGTCCTCTATCCCGATCTGGTCACGCCGGCGCCGGCAACGGCTATGGTGGTGCTGAAACCCGGCCAGCAGGTCCAGACGATGGTTGCCGGCCATGTCGTCAAGCGCAACACCCGGCTGGTTTCCGGCCTGCAGCCCGGCCTTTCGACGCGCTGCACCTTCACCACCGCCCAGGACGTCACGCTGTGGCCGATAGCGGTGACTTCGGTAAGCTATTTTCAAGATCGCAGCGCGCTGGCGGCGGCCGGCATAGGGCCGATCGGCGGTGTGGCCGGCGAGGCGGCGCTCCGCATCGTGCTGGCCCGAACCGGAAAAGGCAGGCTCGACGAATTGTCGCTCGACAAGCTTGATCTCTATTTTTCCGGGCGCACCAAGGCACCCTTGATTCTCGACGCGATTTTTGGCGCTTGTTCGGCCGTTGGCGCACGCGCGGAAGGCAAGACCAACCCCGTATCGCCCTTGCCGGAACCCGAAATGATCGGCATCAGCGACGACGAAGCCCTGATGCCTCGGACCCGTCCGACATTCGAGGGGTACCGTCTGCTGCGCGAATATTTCATGATGCCCGAGCGCTTTCACTATGCGCGGGTTTCCGGACTGCAGCCCGTCGTGCGCCGATGCGCCGCCGGGCTCGAGATCATCTTCATGTTCAGGCGTCCAGTGCCCGAGCTTGCCGACTTGACCCCGGCCGATTTCGAACTTTTCGCAACGCCGATCATCAATCTCTTCGAGCGTGAGTGCAACGTCATCGAGCTTGATCCGCGCAGGACGCGCCAGGTGCTGCATGCCGACCGAACGCGGGCGCGTGACTTCGAAATCTATCGGGTCATCCGCGTGGAGGACGCCGACACCGGGGGCAGCGATGCCGAAATTCCGGAGCTCTTCAGCCTGGGTCAGAATCGTGGCAGTGGCTGGGTCTACTCGACCGAGCGGCGTCCTCGTCGCGCGACGGAAGACGAGCGGCGCGACGGGCTGACCCGCACCTCCTACGCAGGGGACGATGTTTTCCTGGCAATTTCACGCCCGGTGGAAAGCCAGGCGAACCGGTCGCTGAAGCGTGTCGACATCGTGGCGCTTTGCACCAACCGCGATCTGCCGATCCTCGATGACAATCCCACTTTGACGCTGGAGGCCGGCGACCCGGTCGAAACGGTGCGGCTTCTCGGCGCGTTGCGTCCGCCTCGCCCGGCCATCCCCGCGGCGCTGCCTTCGGGCGCGGCGGGCGAATCGCGCGCCGACAATCTCGCCTGGCGGCTGGTGGCGCAACTGGCGCTCAATTTTCTCAGCCTTGCCAAGGAAGGCCGCGGCGTCGATCCGCTGCATGCGCTGCTTGATCTTTACGCCGACCGGGGAGATCCGAGCCTTGCCCGCAACGTGCATTCGATCGTTCGCATCGACTCGCGGTCGGTCATCGAACGGCTGCAGATCGACGGCCCGATGTGCTTTGGACGTGGCACGGAAGTAACATTGCATGTCGACCAGTTGGTCCTGGCAGGGCAAAGCACATTGCTGCTTTCGGCCCTGCTGGCACGGCTGTTTGCCCGGCATGCCGGGATAAACGGCTTCGTGCGAACCCGTACGCGGCTGCTGCAGAAGCAGGAGGATGTGCCATGGCCGATGACGCCCGGCAATCGCTACCTGATCTAGACACAGTCGACCCGAACCATGCCGAGGCGCTGTCCGGGACGTTCGACTTCTTCGAACTGTTGCGCCGACTCGAACGGAGGGGCGGGCTGTTCGGCTATTCCGGCTCGCCAGAGCGCGAGCCTGCAAGGCTCGGACAGCATGTGCGTCTTAGCTTTTCGGCCAGGGACGTGGTTGAATTCCACGACGCGAAGGACAAGGCTCCGGCCAGGGTCACCGTCGCAAATCTCGGCCTGATGGGACCCGAAGGTCCGCTGCCGCTGCATCTGACACGCTGGGTGCTCGATCGTCTGTCGCAGCGCTGGTTCACCGGCGCCGATGCCCAGCAAACCAGCGACACGACATTCGTGGACTTCGTCAACATTCTTCAGCACCGCATGATCGCCCTGTATTATCGGGCATGGGCGGATGCGCATCCGGCCGTACAGGTCGAACGCGCGGTCGGCGGGCGCGTTCGCGCCATGCTCGAAGCCATGGCGGGAATAGGACTTCCGGGCACCCAGAACACCGATCTCGATACGGTGAAGCTTCGCCAGGCGGCTTCGCTCGCCAGCCAGGTCGACGGCCCGGAACGGCTGACGCTGTTCCTGGCGGAAGCGTTCAAGGTGCCGGTTCAGATTAAGGAGTTCATCGCCGCCTGGATAATCATCCCAACCGGGCTCCAGACCCGTCTTGCAAAAGCCTATGCAGGGCTTGGCCGAGGAGCGACAATCGGCCCGCGCGTTTTCAACCGCCAAAGCCGAATCGAGCTCCGTGTCGGCCCGCTGGGGTACGAGGACTTCAAGGCGTTCCTGCCCGGTGGCCAGCGGTTCAAACTGTTCAAGCAAGCCGTTCGCGACATGGTCGGGGAATCGCTCGACGTCGATCTGCGCATCGTGCTTGCGCGGGAAGCCGTGCCGCCGCCGCGTATCGGCGCGGTCCAGCTCGGCCGGACCGCCTGGCTTGCGCGGCCCGCCGAAAGGGGCGATGCTGACGATCTGCGGCTGCGCACAATCGTCGGATGGCAGCCGGAAATGGCGGGGGTCGCGACATGAGCCTGCTGCTGACGCTGGAGCAAGGGCCACGCACCCAGGCCGTACGGCACACCCGGCTGGACGAAGGCGACCTGGTGATCGGCCGCAGCGCGGACGCAGGCTGGCAGATCGACGATCCCGACATGTTCGTTTCGCGAGCTCATTGCAGGATCTCGGGCGGGCGAGATGGATATTTCGTCACCGATACGTCAAGCAGCGGATTGTTCATAAACGATTCTGACAGCCCGCTCGGCGCCGGCAAGTCGACGCGTCTTCAAAGCGGTATGCGGCTAAGACTGGGCGACTACGTCGTCTATGTCGATCTGCAGACGCCAACCGCCCAAGCACCCACAGCCGGCCAGCCGGCTCCGGAACGCCTGCCGCCGGCATCCCGGGCGCCGGTGAGCATCGGCCACGACGACTTCTTTTCCGCCACGGTCGAAGAAGAGCCGCGACGGCCACGTCCGGCGGATTTGCCGGACCCGTTCGAACGGCCGGTTCCAGGCGCGTTCGAGCGTGCCACCTCCGGCCAGCGCAGTTCGCCTGGTTTCGATGACCCGTTCAGCCTCGATCCGGTTTCAACGCCTGTGTCGAAAAATGCCGCCTCTTACCGCGAACCGGGCGGCGCGGCGAACCAGGCGGACCCCTTCGGCCTCGACCCCGTGCCGTCTCCCAGCCGGGGAGCCGAGCCCGCTCATGGAAAGCCGTCCGATTTCAAGGATGATTTTGGTTTCGGATCGGCCGCGGCGCCCGGTTCGGCAAACGGCACCGGCTCGGCCGGGCAGCGCGAGCGCATCGCCCAACGACCACAATCCGCCAATCCCTGGGATTTGCCCGCGCAAGCGGCTGACGTCCCGCCTCCGGCGCGGGCAGGTGCTGCTGCCAAACCCGCCCGCCTGCCGGCAGCGCCGCAACTGGGGGACATGGCGCTCCGCTCCGCATTCCTGCATGGCATGGGTGTCGAGGAAGCCGATTTCCCCGAGCGCGACAGCATTGCGGAAATGGAGAAGTTTGGCCGCGAATATCGGTTGATGATGGAAGGCCTGATGCAGCTTCTGCGCAAACGGGCCGAGGAAAAGGGAAACGCTCGCGTCGCCCAGACCATGGTTGGGGCTTCCGAAGTCAATCCGCTCAAGTTTCTGCCGACGGTCGACGACGCCATCGTCACGCTTCTCGCCGAGCGCAGCCCTGGATTTCTCGCCGGCGAAGCGGCAATCGCCGACGCGGTTCGCGACCTCGCCCAACATCACGTGCGCGCCTGGCGCGGCGTACAGGGCGCCTTGCGGCGGATGATTGACCGTTTTGACCCGACAGCGATCGAGGAAGAGCTGAAATCGAATTCCGCGATCGGCACGCTGCTTTCGGGCGGACGCAGCGCCAAGCTGTGGGAGCTTTACCAGAAACGCCACCGTGAAATCGCCGAGAGCGCGGAAAAAAGCTTTCTGGGCGAAATCGGCGCTGATTTTCGGGATGCATATGAGGAGGAGTGAGACATGATCGATCGACGCGAATTCATTGTCGCCTTGGGCGCAACCGGGCTGCTTACGGCTTGCCAGAGCGGGCCGCCGAAACCATCGGTGATCACCGTCAAACTGACCGGCGGGGCCGGTATGAACCCGGGACCGGGCGGCGGCGACCGGCCGGTGACGGTCCTCGTCATGCGGCTGCGCAGCACCGGCAAATTCAATTCCGCCGACTACTTTGCCTTGCAGGGGGATGCCGGTTCGGCACTCGCAGGCGACCTCATCGGATCCGACCAGATAGCCGTCGGGCCGGGAAAGACCGCGTCCAAGACCATCACGGTCGAGCCGGACGCGACGGCGCTGGGCTTCGTTGCACTGATCCGCGAGCCCGGCGGCCGGAACTGGCGGACGACCAAGTCAGTGTCGGCGGGATCACAATTTACGGTCAACGTCTCGCTTGGCAGCGGCGGCATTTCCGCCTAACGGCCAGGGCAAGGGGAGCTCGATGCAGAGAGTAGCGGCATGAGCGATGCAAACAGGGTGCTGTGGTCCGAAGGTCTGTTTCTCCGGACCCAGCATTTCCAGCAGCAGGATCGCTTTTTCGAGGCGACGGTGCGCGGCGCGTTGCAGGCCGGGCAGTTGCATACGTTCGGCTTCCAGCAGCTGACGCTGGATCAGGCATTGCTGGAGGCCGGCCAGATCTCGATCCTGTCCGCACGGGGCATCTTTCCGGACGGAACACCTTTCTCCATTCCAGACATGATGGACGCGCCGCGACCATTGCCGGTCACCCCGGACACGAGCGCCGGGCCGGTGCTGGTGGCCTTGCCTCTGGAGCCTCCGGGAGGTGTCGGCTTCGATCCGGCACACGCAGCCGCCTCGGGAGCACGCTATCACGGGCGGGTCGTTTCGGTGCGTGACGCCGTCCAGGGCGGTTCAGATCCTGAAGAAATCGAGATCGCCCGTCCGCAGGCGCTGCTGCTTGCACCCGGCAAGTCGGTCGGTGGCTACACAGCCTTGCCGATAGCCGACCTCAAGGGGGTTCGAGCCGATGGTGGCGTCTCTCTGGACGAGACCTTCCTGCCGCCG
Source organism: Mesorhizobium sp. M0848 (assembly GCF_040319805.1). Taxonomy (NCBI): domain Bacteria; kingdom Pseudomonadati; phylum Pseudomonadota; class Alphaproteobacteria; order Hyphomicrobiales; family Phyllobacteriaceae; genus Mesorhizobium; species Mesorhizobium sp. M0848. Next base: position 239,608 of record NZ_JAMYOM010000005.1, read on the forward strand.
ACACTGATTACCGGCGCGGTGGCCTGGTATCGGCAATTGCTTCTGGAAGTTGTCACAGGCCTCGAGCAGATCGCCGAGGCGCATGGCAAGATGGTCATGGGCGGGCCTGGGCGCAGCGTCGAAGATCTGCTGATGCTCAATCTCGCCAATGCGGCGCGTCCGCGGCTCGCCCACATGCTGGCGCAGGATGTCTTCCATCCGGCCGAGCTTTACCTGGAACTTGCCGGGCTCGCTGGTTCGATGGCGACCTACGGATCGAGCGCGCGGCGCCTGGGCGAATTACCCGCTTACGATCACATGGCGCCAGGCCCCGCCTATTCGGCGCTGGCGGATGCGCTGCGCTCGCTCATCCTCAGCCTGCGTTACATCGAGCCTAAATCGCGTGCGCTGCCTGTCATGCGGCATTCGACCAATGTCTGGAAAATCCGCATCGACAACCCGAAGCTGCTGGTGGCCAGCCGGATCGTCATCCGGGTCGGTTCGGAGCTGTCGGAGGACGCGCTGCGCAAGATATTCGTCAATCAGGCGACTGTCGGCTCGGCCGACCAGTTCGAGGGCCTGTGGAAATCGCGATTGCCCGGCATTCCGCTGAAACCGCTTCATTCCCAGCCGCGCGAGATCCCCTACGATGGCGATCGGCTGTGCCTCGAGCTGGACCAGAAAAGCGAGCATTGGGCCTCGCTGCTCGATGCTCCCGGCTTTGTCATCGGCGTTTCGGGCGTGTTGCCAAGCGAGCCGCAGGTGGACTGCTATTCGGTGAACAGGTGAGATCATGAGCCGCGATGATCCGTTCGGACTGTCGGATGATCGCGAACGCACCCGCATACGACTGACCGGCGCGCCGATGCCGCGACCGATGGCGCCGCTGTTGCCGGGGGCGGTGGTAAAGCGGTCTCGGACCCACCCGAACGCGCTTGTCAACGCATTCGCACCCTTGCTCGAGTTCGCTCCCGAGCTCGAGAGTGCGCTGCCGCCGGAGAATCCGGAAACGTTGCGCACCCGATTGCTCGAAGAACTGGTTCGGGCACGCGACATGGCAATGTCGACGGGATCCTCGATGGAGAGGGCCGACCAGGCAGCCTGGATCGTGGCGGCGTTGCTCGATGATCTGGCTCTGAACACGCCCTGGGGTGGGGCCAGCGCCTGGCCTCGGCAGCCGCTTGTGGTCATGCTGCGTGGCGATGTCGATGCCGGCACGCAGTTCTTCACGCGTCTCGACGAACTGGAACGCCATCCCAACCGCGATCGCGAATTGCTGGAACTGCAGTATGATTGCATGGCGCTCGGTTTCCGCGGCAAATATCGCGTGCCTGGGCGATCAGGCGACCGTTCGCTCAATGCCGTTCGCGTGGCGGCGGCACGCTTCCTGCGCGATGCCGACGCTGAAGGCGCGCCACTGTCGCCAAACTGGAAGGGCGTGATCGCATCCGACGAGCCGCAGCGCTTCATCGTTCCGATCTGGGTCATGGCGCTCGGTGCGGCGGTTGTTTCCACAGCGATCCATATCGGGCTCTCGATGGGACTGAGCAGCCAGGCGGTCGAGCTTTCCGCACTTGTGCGCACCTTGCCGCCGCCTGCACGCGGCGACATCAGCCGTACGTCGCCCAAGGTCGAGGCCCCGCCGCCGGAGAAAGTGGATTTTGCGCTGTTGCCGGAATTTCAGGCCGGTGCACCGGCCGACCTCAGATCCGCCCTCAGCGGCACCGAGAGCGTCTCGCTGGCCAAGCTGATCATCCAGGCCTCCAACCCCGAACTGTTCCAGTCGTCGCGGCCACAACTGACCGAAGGCTTCGAGCCTCTGATCGGTTCGATCGCCAAGGTGATCCTCGCCAATCAGGAGCTGATCGGAAACATCACGGTGATCGGTCATACGGACGGCGTTCCTCTGCAAAAGACCAATCCGCTGTCGACCAACCAGCGGCTGTCCGAGGCTCGCGCCCAGACGATTGCCGACATGCTGGTCCAGAACGGAGTGCCACGGGACCGCGTCCATTCCGAGGGCCGCGCGGCCACCGATCCAGTGGCCAGCGACAGCACGCGCCAGGGGCGAGCCTTGAACCGCCGCGCCGAGGTGCTTGTCGAAAAGAGGCTGTGAGATGTTCATCCTGCGCTTCCTCTGGGCGGTTCTGACATCGCGCTGGCTGTGGACGCTGATCGGCATCACGCTGCTTTCCCTGGTCATCTGGGTGTTCGGTCCGATCGTCAGGGTCGGTGCCTACGAACCGTTCGCCTCTGAAAATGTGCGCATCGTCATCATCGCGCTGCTGGTCATCTTCTGGCTGATCTGGCTGATCGTCGCCCAGCGCCGGGCGATCCGCGCCAACCGCCTGTTCGTCGCCGACATTGCCGCGCCCGCGGTGGAAAAGCCGCTGAGCCCCGGCGAAGAGAACGTCGCTGCCGTGGGTGCCAAGTTCGCCGAGGTGATGGCCGAACTGAAGCGCCGCAAGCTGGGCGGCCGCAAGTTTCTGCGCGACATGCCGTGGTATGTGATCGTCGGGCCGCCGGCCACCGGCAAGACCACGGCTCTGCGGCAGTCCGGACTGAATTTTCCGATCGACCTCACCGACGACCTGCAAGGGGTCGGCGGCACCCGCAACTGCGACTGGTTCTTTTCCGAAAACGCGGTTCTGATCGATACCGCCGGCCGCTATGTGCAGCAGGAGAGCCAGCCCGATGTGGACGCGGCGGAATGGCTGGGCTTCCTCGACCTTTTGAAGAAGCATCGCGGCCGCCGCGCGCTCAACGGCGTCATCGTGGCGCTTTCGATCGACGTGCTTTCGGAGGGCGACGAAGCCATCAAGGCGCACGGCCGCAAGATCCGCCGCCGGTTGGCCGAGCTCAACGACCGGCTCGAAATCCGCCTTCCGGTCTATCTGATGCTGACCAAGGCCGATCTGATCAAGGGTTTCGAAGCCTTCTTCGGCGGTCTGTCCACCGCCTCGCGCGAGCAGGTGTGGGGAACGACCTTCGCGCTGGATGCGCGCGTGGATGCCAAGACCATCGAACGCGAAATTTCGACGCTGGCGACGGAGCTGGAGCGGCGGCTGGTGCCGCGCCTGGAGGATGAGGAAAAACTCGCCGCCCGTGCAGAGATCTTCCGGTTTCCTGCCCAACTCGCAAGCCTGTCCGAACCGATCCAGGTGCTGGTCGAGGCGATGTTCGGCGAAAGCCGGTATGAAGAGGCTGCATGGCTGCGCGGCCTCTACCTGACGTCGGCGACTCAGGAAGGGGCGCCTATCGACCGACTGACCGCGGCGCTGTCGTCGTCTTTCGGTCTTCCGCCACGGCGGGTCCTGCCCGCACCAAGGGTCGAGAAACGCAGCTTCTTCCTGAAGAACCTGCTCACCGAAGTCATCTTCAAGGAAGCAGGCCTGGGTACGTTCGACCCGCTGGCGCAACGCCGCCGCGCCTGGATCTGGCGGGGCGCGGCGGCTGCCTGTGCCACAGCGGGCTTGCTGGCCAGTGCGGTGTTTGCCTGGTCCTACTACGACAACCGCAATGCGATCTCGGCCCAGGCAAGCCAGTTCGAAGCGCTGCAGACGCCGTTGACCTCGGCTGCCGCAAACCCGGCATCGGTGCAGCAGCCTGCCATCGACGGCGCGCTCGAGGCAATGGACGCGGTCTCAAATGCCCGGACAGCACCGCCGGCCGCTGTCCAGGATCTGCTAGGGCCATCGGCCTCGGCGGAACTGGTGCGGGCTCAGACCGACACCTACGATCACGCCTTGCGCAACGTGCTTGAGCCGCACATGGTGGCCCTTCTCGAGGCCACCATGTGGCGGCAGATCCGCGATCCGGATTTCATGCTCGGCGCTCTCAAGACCTATCGTATGATGACGGGTCTGTCGCAGATGGATCCCGACTACACCCAGAACTGGTGGGTCAACAGCCTTCCCGAATTCGCGGCCGCAGCACCATTTCCAACCGCCGATGCCGAAGAGCATCAGCTTGCGGCCATCCGCCGGATGACGGTCGACGAAAGCTATATCGAGCCCGACCAGGCGCTGGTTGCCGAAGCGCTGAAAACGGTATGCACGATTTCATTGCCGGCGCGTGCCTACAAGCAATTGCTGGCCGATCCGGTAGTGGCCGGGCTCAAAGAATGGATTCCGGCGAATTTCGCCGGTCCCAACGGCGCCAAGGTTTTTGCGCGTCGCTCCGGCAAGACGCTTCGCGTCGGCATTTCGGGAGCATTCACCTATGCAGGCTTCCATGACGCCGTTCTCGACCGGATCGAGGATGTGGCAGCACAAGCGGCGCTGGATCGGGCGGTCTTCGCCGGGGGCTGCTCCGAGAACTCCGAAACGTCCGTGTCGGCGCTGTCCGAGGACATCCTGAAGCTCTACTACGACGACTATATCGCACAGTGGGACAGCTTCCTGCGCGATATGAGGCTGGCGCCGTTGAGCGACCTCAATGTCGCCAGTGAGAATCTGAAGGATCTTTCCAGCGCCGATTCAGCGCTGAAACGCCTGCTCACGGCGGTCGTTCAGGAGACCGAGCTTACCCGGTCCGATGAAGCGCCGGCCGACGACAAGGCGGCGGCCAAGGGCGGCTCGAAACTGCTCGGCAAACTCGGCAAGCTCGGCAAGATCGTCAAAACGGGGGCAAAGCTGCTTCCACGCGCGGGCTCAGCTGACGAGGTGGATCTTACCGGCAACCTGGTGGCCGAACACTTCAAGCCGCTCAAAGGTGCTATTGCCGAGGTCGACGGCCAGCCGCCAGCACTCGACGCCGCGGTGGTGGCTTTGACGGCGCTGTCCAACGTTTTGCAGACGGTCACGGCCAATCCCGATCCCCAGGATGCCATCAAGAAGCAAGGCGGCCTCGCCGAACTGACGGGGGCGGTCGCAAGGCAAGCGCAAATCCTGCCCGACCCGGTCGACGACTGGCTCGGCGGTGTCGCCGGCGACACCAGCGGGTTGACGCAAAAGGCGGTCACCTCGGAGCTCAACGCCATCTGGCGCGCCGACATCCTGCCCTTCTGCCAGGCGGCGCTCAACGACCGCTATCCGTTCAGTCCCGAAAGCGCGGTGGACGTCAATGTCCGCGACTTCGCCCGCCTGTTCGGACCGGCGGGCCTGATCGACGCGTTCACCAACGACCATTTGATCAGCTATGTCGACACCGCCAGCCAGCCGTGGAAATGGCGTGCCGATTTCGGCCTCGACCCTTCGGCGCTGGCGGCTTTCGAGCAGGCCAGGCGGATACGCGACGATCTCTTTCCCGGCGGTACAGGACCGGTGATGAGCTTCACGCTGGAACCCAAGGACCTGTCTCCGAACGTCACGCGCGTAACGCTCAATCTCGATGGCCAGACCCTCGTCTACTTCAACAACGCGACGCGGCCGCAACCGATGACCTGGCCCGGCAAGGACGGCACCGGGGTCATCTCGCTCGCCTTCCAGCCCATCGATGGTTCGCCCGAAATCATGCTCAACGAGACCGGCAGCTGGGCGTGGCTGAGGATGCTGCGCAGCGGCCGATTCACTGGAACCTCGCTGTCCGATGTCTACAGCCTGCGGCTGGGCACGAAAGGCATGTACGCCGATTTCGAGCTCAAGGCCGCCAGCGTCGAAAACCCTTACAACCTGCAAATGTTCAAGAAATTCTCATGTCCGCCGCAGATATGAGCACCGGCTTCTTCGGCAAGATTCCGGCGACCGGAGATTTTGTCGCCGCGAACTTGCCGCGAGCGTTCATCGACCGCTGGGACCGGTGGATGTCGATGGAACTGCGCGAGAGGCCAGACGAGGGGGAATTGGATTCGCGTGTCTGGCGCTTCATCGTCAAGGGCGGCATTTTCGGCGACCAGCCCTGTGCCGGCGTCTGGCGCATGAGCGAGGATCGCGTCGGCCGCCGTTATCCGTTCGCCATCGTCCGGCTTGGGGCCCCGCCGGAGCCGGGCGACCCGTGGTACGATGCAGTGGCCTCGCTTCTTCAGAACTGCGTCGACAACTACTGGGCGCAGACCCGGCTGGCCGAAAGCCTTCAGATTTTGCCACCTCCGGGCGCCGCCGCCGCGACCGACAAGATCGCATTCTGGAGCGACGACTGGGAGGTCAGGGAGTTCGGCTTCGCCGACATCCACGACCTTGCTCAAAATGCCCTGCCCGCGATGCGCGGCATCGCCGGAGACGGCGGGGTCCTGAGCCATGGGTAACACGGTCTACGCCGAAAAGATGGGCTTCTTCCACCAGGCAAGCGGCGGCAAGGGCGTCGCGCCGGGCGACGTCTGCCTCAGCCCGCCGCCGCCGCCAGCGGGACCGGTGCCGGTTCCATATGTCAACATGCTTTCGGCCAGCGATCTCATCAAAGGCAGCAAGAGCGTCAAGGTGCAGGGAACACCGACGGCGCTGGAGAACTCTTCCGAAGTGGCGCTGAGTACGGGCAACGAAGCGGCCACGCCTGGACTTGGCGCCGGCGTGGTCACCCATCGCATCAAGGGTAAGGGCTCGTTCAAGCTCTGGTCGTTCACGGTCAAGGTCGAGGGCAAGGGAGTCTGCCGCCACGGCGATCCGATGGAGCAGAATACCGCGAGCCCGCTGCCGAACACGGTCGACGTGTCCGCCATGGTCGACTTCTCGGTGGTGCTGGGCAAGGACGCGATGAAGGAAGACTGCCCGCGCGACTACAAGTACTCGGAGGACTATACCCCCACGACCGAGACCCAGCGCGCTTCCGTGCAGGGGCAGACCTGCTGGCAGTGCAAGAAGGACCGCGCCAACATCCTTCGTCGGGCTTCAGGCCCAGCCAAGGACAAGGCGCTGAAGGACATTGACAAGAAAATCAAAAGGCAGACTGACGGCAAGGTCACGATGATCGCCGATCACCAGCCGCCGCAGAAGACCGCGTGGGAGATGGGAGCGTGCCACGATCCGGGCAGCTTCGCCCAGCGGATGCGCGACCTTCCGTGCCAGCCGCATTGTCATGCTCACAGCATGGAGCAGTCCCAGGATATGCGCGCACTGGATCGCCGCGAGCTTTACGATGCGATGAACAAGCACATTGGCGGCCTGGGCATATAGAGATATGAAATGATCTCGATAACGTATCAAGACATCTATGATCGTTGGACAGACGAGTTGAAGATCGTCGTGCCACCATTGCTGGAATGGTGGCATGACCTTCGTGCGCAGGAAGTCAACAGGGAGCTTGTCGACGCCCGCTGGCCGGCGGGACCAGCGAGTCACCCTCGGGTCATTGCCCTGTTTCGGAAGTACTACTTCGAAACGACGCGACTGAACGACTTGCTTTCGGGCGGCGGGCCGGAGCCCGGGAGGAGCGAGATGTGGGGCTCCGAGGCCAAGCAGTTGTCCGAAGGGAGCGAGGGGGACGGGCCGGTCCCACCCGTGACGTTGCTCCTCTCCTGGCTGGGCGACACCGAGCCCGAGCTGGCGGACTTCATGAGGCCGTTCGACTTCATTCCCATCGGGGAAGATCCGGAATTCGAGGAGTCCTGAGCGATGGCACTGCTCGTCAACCACAACATCCAGAACGGGACCTACCGGCTGCTGCGCGCGCCCGGTGACGTCCGAGGCCGCGCGGAAGGGACGGCGCCGGGGACCGGCTCGGCTGGACATCGCAGCCTGTTCGCCGCCTATCTGCTCGATTTCGTGGACGTGTTCGCTGTCGCGTCCGAGACATGGAACGCGAGTGTCGAGGAGCGCATGGAGACCGGCCTGCCGATGGGCGAGGCAATCCTCCGAACGATCGAGGCCAAGGGGCTTGCCGGCCCCGCCGGCCACCCGAGGGTGGTCTGGCTCGTGCGCAAGTACTGGCTCGCGTGCGACAAGGAAAACCGGCGTTCCGCGTCGAGTGCGGTGCCTCCCGAAGTGTTACTTCTCGAGTGGCTGATCCAGGGCGGCCATGACGACTATGCGACGCTGCTGACCGCGATGCCCTACTGGCCGATCGGCCTCGACGAACACGGCAATTGGTGCTGAGCGATGGCGTTCGCGGTCGGGATCGAGAATCGCACGCCGTTCGCCACCGCAACACATGTGCAACTCGACGCCGACGGCCAGGAAGTCCTGGTCGTCATGTTCTCGGCAAGCTTCGATGCGCTCGACGGCGCACCGGCACTGGACGTCTGCGAAGACCAGATGCCGGTCGCGCTCTGGGATATCCCGTTCGGCGATCCAGCCAATTCCTCCAATCGCTACGAAGCCGATATTGCGCCGCATAAGCCGGCCGCCGAAATCCTTGTCAACGGTTCGGCGCACGCGCCGAACCGCCGTCCGGTGGCGGAGATGCAGGTCGGTTTCCGCGTCGGTGGCTTGCAAAAGGTGCTCAACGTTGTCGGAGACCGCATCTACGATGCCGGCGGCTACAGTGCGCCGGCCCTGTTCCGAACCATGCCGATCGTTTACGAGCGCGCCTATGGTGGGACGCTGCCAGATGGCCGGCTTGACCGACGCAACCCGGTCGGCGTCGGCTATCACCATGCCTCGTCCGCCGATCCGGCAGTGCGAACACAAGCCCCGAATGTCACCTACCCCGCCGAACCTTATCTCAGTCCCTCCGATCGGCCCAGACCGGCCAGCTTCGGCCCGCTCGGGCGGGGTTGGATGCCGAGACTGCCGCTCGCGGGCACCTACGACCAAGCCTGGATCGACACGCAGTGGCCACTGCCTCCCGGGGATTTCGATCCGCGCTACAATCTGTGCGCCCCGGCGGACCAGCACCTGCCGGCAATCCATGGCGGTGAGACTGTCACGATCATCGGCATGACACCGAACGGCCGCTGGGACTTCCGCCTGCCGCGCATCGTTGCGCCTGTGCGGCTGATCTATGACGACCGGGTCGAGGAACGTCCGTTTGCCGCGGACACGGTGATTGTCGAGCCGGATCTGTGGCGCGTCACACTGAAAGCGCGCTTTTCACACGTGACAAAACGGAACACGCCGGCGCTGCGGGAAATCGTCTTCGGCCATGTCACGCCCGCCTTTCTCGTGGCCCGGCGCAAGCGCAAGAGCTATCTCAGCCCGCGTGGCGGCGACGGCACAGTCGACCGCGCCGTGTGGCAGCCATGAAGCGGCCGCTCTACGTCGCCGGCGGCGGCGCCGTCACGCCCGCCGGGCTGAACGCGCGGCAAACGATCGCAGCCATTCGGGCGAGCCTTTCGGCCTTCGAGGAAATCACGCTCGCCGAACCGTTCGGAGTGCCACAGGTAGTCGCGCGCATACCCACTCACCGGCATCTGCGCCGCAACGAAGGCGAATGGCTGGTCAACATGGCCGCCCGCGCTATCAACGAAGCGCTCGGCGCGGGCGAGCCGGGGGTCGCGGCGGCCACCGCGCTGCTCATCACGACGCCGGAGAGCTTTCGCAACCATCCGGCTTTCGTTGATATTCCGGCGCGCGATTTCCTGGCCGCGGTTGTCGACGCAACAGGCCTGAGATTCCACCACGCCTCGTGCGTCATCGACGGCGGCGCGGCGGCAAGTGTGGGACTGATAGAACGGGCGCTTGCACTGATGGAGGATCAAGGCGCCGCACAAGTGCTGCTCGGTGGCGTCGACAGCCTCGTCAACCACACCGACCTCGGCCGGCTCAGCCGGACCGGACGTTTACAGGGCGCGGACAACGCCCAAGGACTGGTTCCTGGCGAGGCGGCCGTCTTCGTGCGGCTGCTGCGGGAACCTGGCCGCGAGCCTGTCGTGGCCGCTATCCATGGCATCGGCATGGCCCAGGAGACGGACAGCATCCTTTCCGAGCGCTACAGCCAGGGCCGCGCCATGCTCGGCGCGCTGCGCGACGCCGTTTCGGGATCGGGACCATCGGAACCCGACATCGACTTCGTCGTCTCGAACGGCAATGGCGAGCGCTATCATGGCTGGGAGATGCTGATTGCCCGACCGCGCTTCTATCGCACGCACCGCACCCTGATGGCGACGGCCTATCCGGCGATGACGGTCGGCGACACCGGCGCGGCCAGCGGCGCGCTGGCGCTGATGCTGGCCGCCGACAGTCTTGTCCAGAATTATGCGCCGGGATCGATTGCCATGTGCGAAGTCGCATCCGAGAACGGATTGCGCGCCGCCGCCGTCGTGGCGCGGGCGAACCGCCGATAGATTACATCCAGGCCGGGAACCGGCGCGTCCTGCGCCAATCGGTCAGCGGCGTATCGGTTGCCGCGATGGCCGCGCGCAACGCGTCGAGCCGCAACCGGCGCATCGAATGGAAAGGCGTGCGGCCGCGCCCGCCCCGTCCCTCGTCCCACCAAGCAGCAACGCGATCGGCGACAGGCAACGGGCTGTGGTTCAGAGATTCAAACGCCTTCCCCAAATCGGCCGGGTCTATCGTGAACAGGTCGGTGTCGTTGAAATCCACCTCGAACAGATCGCGCATCGCCAGCCCGGCGGCAAAGACAAGTTCCGGTTCGCGCATCTTCTCGATCAGCCAGGGCATCAGCGACGGATCGCCAAACAGGCCGATCGACGCCGTTGCCGCCACGCGTAGCAGGGGCTGGCCGAGGCGCGTCTGCAACCAACCTTTCGCGGCCTTGGGCGGCGTTGTCAGCAGGCGTATCTCGATCGCCGCCTCCGCTTGGTCCGTCTCCGTCAGCACGATCTTGTCGATCACTGGGTGCGCGGACCGCGCCTCACCAAGCAGGCAAGCGGCGAAGGCGGCCGCAAGACGTTCTCTCGCCGTCTCGCCATCAAGGCCAGCCAGGACTGCCGGAAGCAGGTCGCGCCGCCCGAGCCCACCGGCGAGCCGAACGGCGCGCCGGCGGACGTTCGCGTCGGAATGGCTGGCCAGATCATGCAGGCGCGGTCCCGGATCGACGCGGTGATGCCAGAGCGCAGACAGCCCAAGGCAGCGTAGTCGCGCATCGCTTGTGTCCAGCCATTGCGCCACGAAGGGACGCAGGTTATCGCGCGGCGTGCGCGCGATCGCAGCGGACAAGCTTGAAAAGCCGGCTTCACCCACGCTTACGCCGGCGTCGATTGCGGAGGTTACCAGTTTGGCATCGCTCCAACGCATTGCCAGAGTGCCGAGCACGAAAAGTTCGCCTGGTTCGGCGTAGTCAGCAAAGCGCGCTTGAGCAGCTTCCCAACCGGCCTTGCCGGCTGCCATGAGCCCTTCAAGATTGGCTTCGAGACGCTGGTCTATGCGACCGATATCGGTTTCGTCGAGGATTGGACCGTCGATCTCCCGACGACGGCGCAGCCACAGGAAAGCCGCGTCCTCGGCATGCTGATCCACGATGGCGGCGATGGTCGCGACGCGGTGCATAGGCAACGCCTCAATTGAGATGCACGGCCCCACCGCGAATACGGTTGGTCCCGCTGGCCTGGCTCGTCAACTGGCTGCCGCGAATGGTCACGCGGCCATTCTTTTCCAGAATGATCGACGCCAGGCCGCAGCGCAGTTCTATGCGCTCGTCTCCGGTGATGACGACACGGTCGCCTTCGCGAGCGACTTTCAGCTCCCTGTTCTTGTGCGCCGGATCGACGATGCGTCCAACGACCAACGGCCGCGTTGGATCACCCTCCTCGAACAGAAGGGCCAGTTCTGAACCGATCGCCGAAATGTCCAGTTCAGTCAGGCTGCGCGCCGCAATCGCCGTCTCGCGCGGATTGCCAACGAAGACAACAAGCGGTGCCCCGCCCTCGAAACCGATCAGCAGGCCGATCACGACGCCGTCGATACGATCCAGCACTTCCATGATGACGCCCTCAGTTGTTGTTGATGGTGCTTCCCTTGACGATCACGTCGCCGTCGGCCTTGACGGTAATCTTGCCGCTGCCCTTGAGCGTTATGTCCTTGCCGTCGGCAACAATGGTGCCGTCCTTTTTCATCGTGATCGACGCCGAGCCGCATTTGAGTGTGATCGAGTCACCCGCCTCGATCACCAGGTTCTTGCCGACCTTGATCGAGCTGTCGTCCGCAATCTGGATTCCGCTGCCCTTGCCGACCTTGAGCGCGTGCCCGCCTCCGACATCGGTTGCGTCGTCAGCGCCGATTTTTGCCGACCTGCCTTTGCCGATTTGCGACGACTGCGCGCCGCCGATGGCGAAACTCTGGTCCGCGCCGATTTTCACGCTCTGCGCGGCCGCGATTGTCCAATTGTCCGCCGCTCCGATGGTGTGAGTCTGTCCGGCCCCCACTGTCATCGAGCGCGATGCGCCGATCTGATTCGTCTGGACGGCGCCAACGCTTCGGGTTTCCGCTGCGCCCACTGAATCCACTCGCGCCGCGCCCACGGTGATCGTCTGGATCAACCCGACGGTCTGCGTGTGATTGGACCCGATCGTCTCCGTCGAGTTCGCGCCGATGCCGATCGTCTCGTTCGAGCCAACCGTAAGCGAGCGGTTGACGCCCACCGTCTCGGTATCGTTCTTGCCGATGTCGGTTGTCTGGTCGACGCCGACCTTGACTGTCTTGTTGTTGCCGACGTCCTCGTCGAGGTTGTGGCCGACGGAATGCTTGGCGTCGTGGTCGATGCGGTCCGACTGATCGTGCTGCACCAGCTTGGTACGGTCATGCTTGATCAGAAGGTTGTGGTCCTTCTGCGCCTGGAAATTGACCAGTTCGGAGCCGGCCTTGTCCTCGAACATCAGCTCGTTGTAGCCGCCGCCGCCGAGCGAGGAGTCCGACTTCCAGCCGGATTGCGTGGCACTCGCCGGCAGCCCGTAGGGCGGCATCTGCGAGGCATTGTAGACCCGGCCGGTGATGATCGGCAGGTCAGGGTCGCCTTCGATAAAGTCGACGATCACCTCCTGGCCGATGCGCGGTATCTGGATGAAGCCCCAGCCGCTGCCGGCCCAGGTCTGTGAGACCCGCACGAAACAGGAGCTGTTCTCGTCCTTCTTGCCCAGGCGATCCCAGTGGAACTGCACCTTCACCCTGGCGTATTTGTCGGTGAATATTTCCTGGCCTGACGGACCGACCACGGTCGCCGTCTGCGGCCCACGCATGATCGGTCGGGGCGTGATCCGTGGCGGACGATAGGGCAAGGCGGTCGGCGCCACGCCCAGGATCACCTTGAAGTTCTCGCTGTCGACGTCGGCATGGCTTCTGTATCCCGGATCGAACAGCCTGTATTCGGCGCTGACCACCAGATACTCCTGGTTCTGGTCCTCGCGCGGAAAGCCATCGAGCTTGAACGTACAGCCCGAAAACAGGCCGCGCACGGTGCCGACCGCGGCGATACGCTGGTGGACGGCCTGGATCTCCTCGCGTCGGATCGCGGCCAGGTTGTCGCCCCGGCCGACTTCGAGATGCGCGCCGGGCTGGCGGTAGTTTTCGCCGGCGGCCAGCTTGTGACTGAACGGCTGGGCCGACTTGGCCATAAGGTCGGCGCCCGGCTTCTTGAAATCATAGTCGGTGTGGGCATAGGCGCCCGGACGCACCGAACTGCCCGGTATCCATTCGGTGATGTATTCGACATCGCGCCGGGAGCCCTGCCCTTCAAAATGATAAGGTACTTTCTCGTAGCCCGGCGCCGGCTTCAGCTTGCTCATCGCATCGGTCAGGACAAGCGTGTGTTTGCCCTCGTCATGCTCGAAAAAATACAGGATGCCTTCATGCTCGAGCAGCCGCTGGACGAAATCCAGATCGGTCTCGTCATATTGTACGCAGTATTCGCGCGGAGGGTAGGAACCCTGCAGACGCAGATCGAACTCCGCCGTGCTGTATTTCTTGAAGACGTCCTTGACGATGTCGACGACGCTCTTGTTCTGGAAAATACGGCAATCGGTGGTGTTGCCGAGGAACCAGAGCCACGGCCTGACGACCGCTTCGTAGTAGGCCAGCCGGTCTTCTATGCGGGTCAGGCGAAACTCGGACACAAGACCGCTGAACCAACGTTTCGGATCGGATTCGCCTTCCACCGAAACGACACCCCCCAGCATCTTCAGCGGATCGATATCGGGGCTGGGGCTGACGAACCCTACCGTATAGGCCAAACAACGGCTGATCTCATCGCGACCGACAAGATGCGTGAAGGTCAACAGCTCGGCGCCAACCGGTGTTTGCACAACCGTGGCACGTTCGTTCGGCATGGGTCGTGCCCCTCCTGGACGCGGCCGCCGGCAGTGGGTTTGAAGTTCCCGCATCCAGGAACTTTTTGGCCCGCCGCACCAGGCTATGTTGAGCCTACCACATGTTGTCCGGCCGACCAAAGAGATGCACAGCGGAAAAACCTTACCCTGCCGATGCATTGGCTCGAAACGCCGCTGTCCTGCTGGATGTGCAAACTGCTAGAATGTGGAGTATCGATCAGCGTTCGACGGCGATCCTCGATGTATATCAGTCTGCAAATCAACAATGTCGACGCCTTGCCTGCGGGCATCTCGACCAGTTACGCGGCGCGTGATCGCGGCTTCGAAATCGGACGCGAGGCTTGTGATTGGACCTTGCCGGACCCCGACAAGTTCATCTCCGGCCGGCATTGCGAGGTTCGCTACGAGGCAGGCGCTTTCTGGCTGCACGATGTCTCGCGCAACGGAACCTACATCAACGGATCGAGCCAGCGCATGACCGGCCCGCATCGGCTGAGCCATGGCGACCGGGTGCTGATCGGCCGCCATGTCATCTTCGTATCGATCGACGACGAGCCCGCCACGACAGGCCATATCAGTTCGACACAACGAGAAATGCCGGCCGCGACAGGCCGGCCGCTCGAATTCGCCGCCGAGCCGTTCTTCACTCCTTCGGAGCAACATTCCGGGCAGCGGGTTCCGGCTCCGGCGTTCTCGTCGCAACCGCCTCTCCCCTCGACCAGAGACGAAGTGCTGCGGGAAATCGCGATCGCGGCCGGCATCTCGCCGGAATTGCTTCAATCGCGCGATCCGCATGAAGTTGCCGCCGAAATCGGCACGGTCCTGCGGACTGTGGTCGAGGAACTGACCATGCTTTTGAAAGCGCGCACGGCCGCGAAAATACTGGCCAAGAGCACACAACGGACGATGATCAGCGCCGCCGACAACAACCCCCTGAAGTTCGGCCCGGGAACCGACGACATCCTCGAAATCATGTTCGCCCGCCGCAGGGCCGGCTATCTGGATGCCAGGCGCAGCATCAAAGATGCATTCCGCGATCTCAAGACGCACGAATTCGCCACCTATGCCGCCATGCAAGCTGCGCTGTCGCGGCTGCTCGACGATCTGTCGCCCGAGGCGATCGGAAAGAAACTCCCCCCGACATCGTTCTCGTCTAAGAAAAGCCAGGCCTGGGACGCTTTTGTCGCGACCTGGCGAACCATGGAGGAAGCCCACGAGAACGGCATGCTGGACATATTCCTGGCCTATTTCAGCGAGGCCTATGCCAAGGCCGACAAGCAGAAATAGACAGGCCCAAAGGGGGATGCGAGGCTGAAGTCGACGAAGAAAACCTCTTTGGTGCGCGGCATCCGGTTCCAATCGAGAGTTTGTGAGATTACGATCGCATACGACAATTCGCTAAGCGGCTAAGGCTGATCGACCTGGGGGTCTGCGGCAAATGTCATCTTTCGGCGGGATAGTAAGATATAGCCTACCTTCCTCCGGACACTGTCAGGGTCGGCAGGGGTTGCGTTTCCTTCACCTGACGAGAAACCGTTTTGCGCCTGTCTCACCCAGTCGCGGGCACACCGCCTGCACGGACGATCGTCCATGAGTTCGAAGGACGATCCTTTCGGCCCGGCTGGCAAGACCGTCATTCGCGCCCCTCCACGGCGTGAGCGAAAACCGGCGCCGGTCCCTCAAGTGCCCGTCGCGGATGACGGGCAAACCTCGCAGATCAAGGATTCGACCGTATTCGATCCCGGCATCGGCCGGCATACACCGCCGGGCTGGGCATCCGGGACAGTGATTTATCAAGGAGCCCCTTCCGCTTCGGCAGGAAGCGGCGCTTCCGAGGCAGCTCTACGGCAGGAGACCCTGCTCAATGTCACGGACAGTGTCAGATATTCCGCGGCAAACCCGATCCTTGCCGCGGCCGCACCATTGCTGATGCTGTTCGGCCAGTTCAGGCTTATCCCCGTCGAGAGACAAGCCGAGCCGTTGGCCGAACATGTCACTGAGGCGATCGATAGGTTCGACAGGACAGTCGAGAAATCAGGTGTTGCCGAAGAGGATGCGCGGATTGCGAAATTCATCCTCTGCGAAACCGCCGACGATCTCGTCGGCAACCTGCCTTGGCCACAGAAAGATACTTGGGCGCAGCACAGCATGCTGTCGCAGTTCTTTCACGTCGAGCCCAGCGGCACAGGCTTCTTCGAAGCGCTGAACAAGGTCCTGGCCAGTCCCGAGGCACACTACGATCTGCTCGAACTGATGCATGTCTGCCTGTCGCTGGGGTTCGAGGGCCAGTACCGGGGCCTGACGCGCGAAGACAGCAATCTCGAACGCGTTCGGCGCGACGTCTACGAAACGCTTCGCTATTTCAGGGCACGCGCGGACGCGGACATCTCGCCCCACTGGCAGGGCTTGGCGTCGACCATGACGCAGCCGTCGACACGCCTGCCGCTCTGGGTCGTCGCGGCAGCCGTGTCGGCGCTGCTGACTGCTGCGTTCTTCGCACTGCGGGTCTTCATCACCAACGAAGGCGACGCTGCCGCCGGTGAATTGCTGGCGCTCAACCCATCGACGCCGATTACCATCGAACGGGCCAGCGTGGCGCCGTTGGCGGAGCCGGCGAAAATCGTCCCACCCGTCGCCACAACCACGCAGATCGATCGCATCCGTTCGGCACTGGCCAAGGAAGTCGAAGGCGGCGGGCTGACCATCGGCACGAAGGGCGACTTCATCGTTGTGGAAATCAACAATCTCCTGCTGTTCCAGTCCGGCAGGGCCGAGGCGAAGCCGGAGTTCCAGCCCATTGCCGCAGATATCGCCGCGGCTCTGGAACCCGAGCGCGGACCGATCAGGATTGTCGGCCATACGGACAATGTGAAGCCGCGGAAATCGAGCCCATTCAAGTCCAACTTCGATCTCTCCGTCGCCAGAGCGAAGGCCGTCGAAGCAATGATGGCACCGAAGTTCAGTGATCCTTCGCGACTAACGGTGGACGGCAAGGGCGAGGACGAACCGATCGCCGACAATGCGACGCCGGAAGGCCGCACCAAGAACCGCCGTGTCGATGTGATGATCGCCAAGGAGGAAACATTGTGAGCACGGCCAGTCGGGAGCGGCCATGACGCGTTGGCTGCTGCGGATATTCAGCATGATTGCGCTGGCCGGCTTTGCGGCGGCAGTGTGGTTTGCCGGACCCTTGATCCGCTTCGCCGATACCCGTCCTCTCGGGCCTGCCTGGCTGCGCGCGACTATCATCGGGGTGATCGTGGCAGCGCTCACGCTTTTCTACGGCCTGCGTTTCTGGCAAGCGAGAAAAGCGCAAAAAGCACTCGAAACCGTGGTCACACACAATGACGACCGCGATGACGACTCGCGGGTGCTCGAGGCCCGCGTGAATGAGGCCGTGGCGGCGCTCAAGCGGTCGAGCGGCAAACGCAATTTCCTTTATGAGATCCCCTGGTACATCGTCATCGGCCCGCCCGGTGCCGGCAAGACAACGGCGCTGGTCAATTCGGGTCTGAATTTTCCGCTGGCCGGTTCGGGTGATGCCCAGCCAGTTGCGGGCGTTGGCGGAACACGCTCCTGCGACTGGTGGTTTACCGACCAGGCCGTCCTGATCGACACAGCCGGACGCTACACGACGCAGGATTCCAATGCCGAGACCGACAAGAAGAGCTGGCTTGCCTTCTTGTCACTGCTCAAGAGAGCCCGCGCACGGCAACCGATAAACGGCGTCATCCTGGCCATCAGCCTCGCCGACCTCGTCAGCCTCGACGATCAGCAGCTTGACGCTCACGTCGTCGAGATACGCAGTCGTCTGCGGGAAATCCACGAGACGCTGAAAATCCAGTTTCCCGTGTACCTGCTGTTCACCAAGGCCGACCTGGTTTCAGGGTTCATGGATTACTTCGGCGGCTTCGACGAGCCGCGCCGGCGCAAGGTCTGGGGCGCGACATTCCAGACCACGGATCGCAACAAGAATATGGCCGCCGAGGCTCCGGCCGAATTCGATGCACTGGCAAGACGCTTGGTGGAGGAGATGCCTGACCGCCTCCAGGAAGAGGCCGATCCGGTCGCGCGTATATCCATCTTTGGCTTTCCGGCGCAGTTTGGCGCGCTGAAGGAGCGAATTACCAATTTCATCGCCAGCCTGTTCGATCCGACCCGCAGCCAGGTGAATGTCAGCTTGCGTGGACTCTACTTCTCTTCAGGCACGCAAGAGGGAACGCCAATCGATCAGGTGTTGGGCGCGATCGGTCGCAATTTCGGCAGCAGCCCCCGCGCCCATCTTTCCGGAACCGGCAAAAGCTTCTTTTTGCACGATCTGCTGACGGGCGTCATTTTTGCCGAATCCGGATGGGTTTCGTATGACAAATCAGCTGTAAGACGTGCAACGATCGCCAGGTTCGCCGGCCTTGGCGCCATCGCGTTGATCGCTGCGGCGGCCCTCGGCACCCTAGCCCTGAGCTTCACAGCCAACAGGTCGCTGATCGCCTCCACCACGCAGGCCATAAGCCAGTATCGCCAGACGGCGGACGCGTTGCTCAAAAGCACCGAGGTCACCGATGTCGACCTCGAAAACGTCATTGGCCCGCTCGACCAGTTGCGCAATCTGCCGGCTGGGTTCGAAACCGGCGACGTGCCGACACCGATCGAGGAGACGTTCGGCCTCAGCCAGCGGGAGAGACTTCTTTCGGCATCCAAGACGGCTTACCGGGAAGCGCTGGAACGAATGTTCCGATCGCGCCTGCTGATCCAGGCCGAGCGGACGATCCAGGCCAGGATGGCCGATCCCGCCGCGCTCTACGAGCCGTTGAAAATCTACCTGATGCTTGGCGGCAAGGCGCCGAAGGTCGACGACGCGTTGATCATTTCCTGGATGAAGCACGATTGGGAGCAGAACCGGTATCCAGGTGAAAACAACCGCGAAGGACGCGAGCATCTCGAAAAGCACCTGGGTGCCATGCTTGCCTTGGACGACGCCTACGATCCGGTTTTCGAACTCAACCAGCCGCTCGTCCAAGCCGCTCAACGGTCGCTCGGGCGCATGAGCCTTGCCGACCGTGCCTCGGCTTTGGTCAAATCCGCAGTATACGCGGCAGCTCTGGATGATTTTTCTGTTTCCCTGAAAAGCGGCCCGGAAGCCCCGTTACTGTTCGAGCGGGTCGATGGCGGCGATCTGTCAGGCCTTCGTGTTCCCGGCCTCTATACTTATGCCGGCTTCAACAGCTTCTATCTCGTGCAACTCTCGCGCATTGCCCAGACGCTCGTCGACGACCAGTGGGTCCTCGGTGGCGGCGGCGAGCAAGGCGGCATCGATCAGGAGTTGCCCAAGCTCGGTCCCGAACTTCTCGACCGCTATGGCAAGGAGTTCGCAACGGCGTGGAACAGCGTTCTCGACGGGTTGAAATTCAAGGCGATGCTGAAGGACAAGCCGCGCTATATCGCGCTTTCCGCCGTCGCCTCGCCAACCTCGCCGATCGAACTGCTGTTTACGGCGATCGCCGACGAAACCGCTCTGACGCGGGACGCTGCTTCCGGCAAGGACTCAGCCACCGGGGTTGAAGGCGGCGCGGGCCAGTTACAGGACGCAGCAAGCGTGGCCAAGGGTCTGGCTCGCATCGGCATACAAATCGCCACCGGAAAATCGCAAACCCGTGCCGGCACGGGATCCTTAAGCGCGCAAAACCAGAATCCCGGGGCCAACATCGAAGCGCAATTCAGGCCGTTCCAGGCCCTGGTGAGCGGTGCTGCCGGACACCGCCCGATCGATGCCTTGACCCAGAATTTCCGCGATATCTACCAGAGCCTGCAACTGGCGACCGACGTCCCCTCCCAGACGGAACGCGTCAACGCAAACCTGCAGCTCCAGATAGCCACCCTTCGCGCCAATGTCTCGCGACTGCCCAAGCAACTCGGCCGGATGGTCAATGCGACGGCAGACGAGTTTGAAGGCAACGTCACCGAGACCTCGGTGGCAAATTTGAACCAGATGCTCGACCAGACGGTCACACAGCCCTGCGAGGCGGCGGTCAACGGCCGTTATCCTTTCGCCCGCAATGGCACCGAGGACATCGCGATGGCGGATTTCGCCAAACTGTTCGCTCCGGGCGGGCTGATGGACCGGTTCTTCGCACAGAACCTCGCATCGCTGATCGATATGACCGGTCAGGACTGGAGCTGGAAACAGGATGCTCGCTTCGGCCGCGACCTGTCGAAGTCGACGCTGAAGAACTTCCAGCTGGCGGCCGAAATCCGTAGCGCCTTTTTTCCCCAGGGCGGTTCGGTGCCCTCGGTGAGCGTGACCTTCACGCCCTTCTCACTGCATGGCGATGCCGATGCGGCGGTGCTCGATGTCGACGGCCAGACCGTCCAGAGCAACCAAGCGGGCAACATGCCGAGCATAGTGACCTGGCCGAGCGGCGCGGCTTCCGGATCCGCCAGTCTGAGCCTGACGCCGGAGATGCCAGGCCGCGAATCCGCCATCAAGTTCGAAGGGCCGTGGGCCCTGAAGCGACTTCTGGACAAGGCTGCCGTCACCGGCCACGACAGCAACATGCAAGCACGCTTCGTGATTGGCGGACGCGACGTTACTTATACGCTCCAGACAGGTTCAGGCTCCAACCACTTCTTCCTCCCGGCCCTTTCCGGATTCAGCTGTCCCAAGGCGTTTTGAGATGGGTTTGATCTGCTGATCATGGCGCCGATCCGCTGACCAGAGTTCAAACCCCGGTTTTCCTTAGTTTTCGGTACTTTAATGTTCGAGCCTGTGGCAAAGTGGCGCCAGCGAGCGTCCAAAGGTGCGCCGCAGAAGGACGCTTGAAAAGCGCTTGGTGGCAATTTGAATACTGTCGCCCTTTCCATCGAAAGCTTCGGCGTGAGCCACAAAGGCTGTGTCCGTGAGCTCAATGAAGACAGCTATCTAGTCGAGCCACAAACTGGCCTCTGGGTGGTAGCCGACGGAATGGGTGGACATGACGCCGGAGAGGTCGCTTCCGCCAGTATCGTCGATCATCTGTCAACAATCGGCATCGCGAGCTCGGCACCCGATCTTCGGGCCCGCTTCGAGGACAGGCTGAGCCGGGCCAATGCCGAAATCCGCAGCATATCGGAATCGCGCGGCATCACCATCGGCTCCACGGTCGCCGCCCTGTTGGCGATGGACGGACGATTTGCCTGCCTGTGGGCGGGCGACAGCCGGGTTTATCTGATCCGCAACGCCGCGATCTCGCAGATTTCGAAAGACCACACCGAAGTGCAGGAACTCTTGGATCGAGGCATGATCAGCGCGGTCGAGGCGCTCACCTGGCCACGCCGCAATGTCATCACACATGCGATCGGGGTCAGTGACGACTTCGTCATCGATTTCCAGCAGGGCGAACTGATGCCGGGAGACATTTTCGTGCTGGCCACCGATGGGCTGACGGCACATGTCACCGACCCCGAGATCGAGGCCGCCGTCGTGTCGGCTACACCTCAGGCGGCCGGAGAAAACCTGCTGGAAACGGTTCTGGCGCGAGGCGGAACGGACAATGTCACCATTGTGCTGGTTAAGATTGGGAACGGGCGCAATGGACAATCGCTCCACCCTGATCTGTCCAGAGCGGAGGGCCGAGGCTGATGAGCGCCGATGACAAGACGCGAATATCGCCGCAAGTGGCCAACACCGCTGTCGGTACGCAGCTCAGCGGCATCTACGAACTTGACGAACGGATCGCATTCGGCGGCATGGGCGAGGTCTATCGCGGCCACAACATCCAGACCGGCGACCATGTCGCGATCAAGATCGTGCTGCCCGAATTTGCCCGTGACCAGACGATCTTGTCCTTGTTCCGCAAGGAGGCCTCGATCCTCAACCACCTGTCGCATGATGCGGTCGTGCGATACCACGTCTTCACCATCGATCCCGGGATCGGCCGTCCCTACCTTGCCATGGAATTCGTCGACGGCGAGTCGCTGTACGACATCATGCGACGTGGTCCGATGCCGACGGATGAGGTGCGCAAGCTCTGCCATCGCCTCGCATCCGGCCTGAGCGCCGTGCATCAAGCGGGAGCAATCCATCGCGACCTCTCGCCGGACAATATCATCCTGCCGGGGGGCCGGGTCGACCGCGCAAAGATCATCGATTTCGGTATAGCGCGATCGGCGACCGTGGGCGGGGAGACACTGATCGGCGGGAAGTTCGCGGGAAAGTACAACTACGTTTCGCCCGAACAGCTCGGGCTGTACAGCGGCGACGTCAGTGAACAGTCCGACATTTACAGCCTTGGGCTGGTGCTGGCTGCCGCTCTGCGCGGGAAACCGATCGACATGAGCGGATCGCAGTTCGAGATCATCGAAAAGCGCCGGGCCGTGCCTGACCTCTCTGATATCGACGACGATTTTCGTGACATTGTCGAAGCCATGCTGCAACCGGATCCGCGAGACCGGCCGGTCAGCATGGCTGATATCGCCAGGATGACGCGTGGCGAAGACGAAGGAACAACGCCGCCGACGTCCATCACACCCCGCAACCGGCCAGCCGGGCAAACCCTTACTCCTGATCCCAAGGGCGGCCAGGCATCCAATGTCGCGGGACGCAACGCGCCGACGGCAACGGGCCCGGGCGAGCAGCGCTTCGTCCCGCATGTCCGGCCCGCGCATTTGTCCGAACCGCTGCCTTCGCCGGTCGCCGGCCCTCCGCGCGCGGTCACTGCGGATATGCCCAAGAAATCCACAAAGACCCCAACTATCGCGATCGCTGCCCTGGCGACACTAGCTGTCGCCTCAGGCGCGGGCCTGTATCTGAGCGGCTTCATGACGCCGGCAACGCCGATTGCCGGCAAGACATCGCTTTCCGCGCCCGAACCGTCAAAGCCTACACCGGAAACTTCGGCGCCGACCCTCACGGACAAAGTCGCGAACGCCCCTGAGCCGGCAAAGCCAGTTCCGCCCGTGCAGCCGGAGGCCAGCGTACCGCCGGCTGAAAACCAGCCAGATGCCTCGGCGGCTCAAAAGCCGCAGCCGGCCAAGCCCGCCGAACTCCCTTCGCAGACCGAGGAATCTGAGAAACCGCCGGCAATGGAAGCGCAACCGCAAACAGAGGCGGGCGTGCCGCCGGCTGGAAGCCAGGCAGATGCCAAGGCAGTGCAAACGCCGGAGCCGGCCAAGCCCACTGTCCCCGCGCAAACCGCGGGCCCCCCGGAGTCATCGGCAACGGACGCGCAGCAGCCATCCGAAAAGACACCGCCGGCCCAGCCAGAGTTTGTGGAGAGCCCAAAGCCCAAACCGGAGCCGCAGATCAGCCAGCCGGCAGAACCCAAGGTTGCCGGGCCGGCGCCCAAACCCACTGCAAGCCAGACGGATGCCGCGAACGCCGAGAGCCAAAAGACTGTGCCACCGGCGGCCAAGCAGCCGGACCAACCTGTCGTCGCGTTGAACGTACCCAAACCGGCCATTCCTCCGGCCGTGGACGACATCGCGCAACGAGTCTCCTGGGTTCGCGACTTCGGCGGCGGCGACTGTTTCTATGCGACCATGAATTCGCCAACCGACACCGCAGCCGCGATCGAAGGATTTGGAACAGCGGTCCAGCCATTCGAACGCATGCTGGGCGATTTCCAGGCGAAATTCCATGTGGAGCCCGACATCAGCGTCCGCCTCATTGAGCCGAGCCAGTGCGAAGTCACCAATTTTCTGCGCTTTCTGGGACAGACCGCGGCCGACAAGCCGCAGCTTGTTCTCGACCGGACGTCGGTGCCGAACGGTACGCCGATCAGCGGCACGCTGGTGACGCGTGGCGGGCTCATTTCCAGCGTGTTGCTGATCGATCACAAGGGCATGGTGTTTAATCTCGACGATCGCATCGTCGCACAGTCGGACAAAGCCACCTTCAGCATCCCGATTGGCCTCGGCGCCGCCGACAAGGCCGCTGGAAAGGCCGTGCCGCAGATCATAATGGTGATCACGGGACCCCAGGATATTGAGGCGGCCGCATTCTCGGCGCCGACGCCAGCCTCGGCGCTGCTACCCAAAATTCTCGAGGAAATCGAGACCAACGGATCTCAGTTCTCAGCCACTGCCAAGTATTTCCGGCTCGGCGGATAGCATGGGCGCCCGATGGAACGCTGCTCGTGTTTGCCCCACTCGTCTGCCGACCTGCCCATAAAGCAGTGTGAACCGGTTCGCGCCCTGCTCGCCTTGGCGGGCCACATGAAGCTTGCGGTCATCGCGGGCGCCGCGCTGCTGGCTGTGCTGTCATCCGGCGAAGCGCGAGCCGAATTCACGGTCTGCAATCAGACACTCGACGTCGTCAATCTCGCAGTCGGCCAGAAGGTCGACAATGCCGATCAGACAGACGGCTGGTGGACCATCGGCGCCAATCAGTGCGTGAATGTCATTCGCGAGGAACTGACCAACCGCTACATCTACATCTACGCAACGGACGTCTTCGGCCACGCGATCCTGACGGGATCGACCGAAATGTGCATCGAGCGAAGGCGTTTCTCGACCCGCGGCATCGACGAATGCTGGCAACGCGGCCATATCGCGGCGCAATTTCTCGAAGTCGATACGCTCGAACAGGCGCGGTGGACGTTCTTCCTGACCGGAAACAGCCCGTGACGCACACTATCGACACGAGCTTCAGGCAGAAGAAGCAGGCGCGCCTTGCGCTTCGCAGACGCAGGCTCTTGCGCCGGCTGCTTGCCGGTCTTGCCGCGATCATCATGCTGTCGATCGCCGTGGGCTTCTACCTCACCGCCGATTATTGGTCGTTCGGCGACGAAGACAAAGAGCTTCACGCGGTCGAAGGGGTGGACGACGTGCCGGCCGATGCATCGGTCTATGTGCCTGCCATTATCGACCTTGCCGGGGACCCGATGTGGATCACCCTTGCCCCCGACGCCGACGCCACGTCGAGGGGCCGTTCGATCGCGAAGCCGGCGGATCTCGATCAGGCCGGGATTTCTCCGCAGATCGAAATCCTGTCGGATGTGATGCTCAGCGCCAGCGAAAAATTCATGACGACGATACCGTCGACGCAGGAAGACTTCGCATTCTTCCAGGCGCAACGGCAGACCGCCCCGCCGCCGTCCAACGATCTGCAGGACGATCTTCAGCCGCCGGCGGGGGATCTGCAGAACGATCTTCAGCCCTCGCCTGCCCCCAACGAGGCTCCGGCTGCTTCGGGGCAGCAGATGGGCACCGACGATCCCGAAGCCGGCTGGGGTGAAACAATCGATGCAGGCGAAGCAGCCCTGCCCGCATTCCAGAAGACACAGATCGAAAACAACACGAGTGTCGCAACCGTCACGAATGAGTATCAGCGGTTCGAGGCGACCGAAGACACGTTCGTGAAAATCCTCAACGACCGCAGCCTGGACAGCGTTGCGCTCGATGCGCATTTCTCCGTCGAGGACGCCAGGCGGGCGGGCGAAGCGCTGAAGGCGCTTTTCAACCGGGAAGGCCTGGAACCGGGTTATGTCGTCGCCATGCGTGGTTTCAGGCCGACGCGCGAGACGACAACAATGTCGCTCATGCAGGTGTCGATCTACGCCAAGAGCGTCTTTGTCGGCACGCTGACGCGCAACGCCGCGGGTGCATTCGTATCGGGTGTCGATCCCTGGGTCCGCGAAGATCTGTTCAACTATTCGGGTGCACCGGAAGAAGGCACGCACAAGCGGCAATATCGCCTGCTCGACGCAATCTATTCGACGGCGGCGCGCAACAAAGTTCCGACCGGCGTGATCGGCGAAGCGATCATGTACCTATCGAGAGGACGGGACCTGGACGCCTTCGCCAGCGAGGACCAGCGCCTTGTCCTGATCTATTCACAAACGCCGCGCGGCAAGGGCGAGACCGACGGACGCGTGCTGTATGTCGGCGTGCAGGGTGCTGAAAAGAGCTTCGAATGCTTCGTCTTCCAGCAGAGCGACGGTCAGTTTGCATGCGTTACCGGCGACGATCAGATCCGCTCGCTGACGGTCATCAACGGCATGGTCACGCCGGTCAACGGGGTCATGACGTCCACCTTCGGTCCACGCAAGCACCCAATTCTGGGCGTGGTTCGCATCCACAAGGGCGTCGATTGGGCGGCTCCGGTGGGTACGCCGATCGCGGCCGCTTTCGACGGCGAGGTCACCTTCCAGGGCGACGGCGGCGGTTATGGCAACCTGGTGAAGATTGCGCATGCCAACGGACGCGAGACGCGCTACGCGCATATGCAGAAATTCGCGATAGCAAGCGGTGTCGGCACAAAGGTGAAGGCCGGCGACATCATTGGCTATATCGGCACCACCGGCCTGTCGACCGGGCCGCATCTGCATTTCGAACTCTATCAGAATGGCGGGGCGATCGACCCGCTGGGCACGGTGACCGCCGCGGTCGCAACGAGCGATCCTGCTGTCGAAACACTGACCGACCGTATCGTTCATGTCGAAAGTGGTGGCAGCGCCCGCGCCAAGAACCCGCTTTCTTCAGCAACCGGTGCCGGCCAATTCATATCGAAGACCTGGATCAGGATGATGAACACCTACCGTCCCGAACTGGCGCGCACACTTTCAAATGCGGATCTCCTTGCTCTGCGCTACGACTACACGATCTCGCGCGAGATGGTGCGCAATCTTGCGCGCGAGGGTGAAGCCTATCTTCGGGCGCGAGGCCACCAGATCACAGCCGGCCGGCTCTATCTCTGCCATTTCCTGGGCATGGAAGGCGCCCATCAGGTATTGTCGGCGTCGAGTTCGGCGCAATTGAGCGCCGTGCTCGGGTCGGCCGTCATTCAGGCCAACCCGTTCCTCACCGGCAAGACCGCCGGCTATGTCGTGGACTGGGCCGAAAGGAAAATGGGCCGAAAGCTCAGCCCCGCGGGGACCGGCGCAGGCCAACCGGTATCGACCACGACGGAAGTGCGCCAGACGTCGCCAGAGTTCGAAGAATACAAGCAAGCCATCACGGCCGTCATAAGCTCGCTTCAGAATACCCTTTGAACCTGCCCTCGCGGTTCATGAGTTCACCGTCAGACCATTGGTGTTCCGGCTGCAAAGTGTTACTATGGACAACTTTTTTCGGGTCCTTTGTGAACCAAGACCGTGGTCAGGATCACATACGCCCAAGAGCCATTTTGGCATAAGCGACATTGTCGCTGACGAAATTGAGCATGCGCAGACATCAACAGTGCGCCCTGCTGGGCGGAGGGCTGGTCCATGAAAGCGTTCATCGTATTTCTGAGCGGATTTCTCCTTTTTATCCTTGCCGCGTTCAGCGCTGAGGCAGCCGCGCCCGACGCCAAGCGCGTCGCACTGGTCATCGGCAACAGCAAGTATGTTCATGCTGTCGCTTTGCCCAACCCCGCCAACGACGCGCACCTCATCGCCTCCACGCTGCGCAATGCCGGCTTCGAGGTGATCGAGGGGATGGATCAGGACAATGCCGGCATGCACAGCCTCATCAGCCGGTTCACAGAGCAGTCTTACGATGCCGACCTCGCCGTCATCTTTTATGCCGGGCACGGCATGCAGGTCGACGGCAAGAATTTCCTGATACCGGTCGACGCCGAGTTGACGTCGCCGGCCTATCTCAAGACCCGCACCATTCAGGTCGAAGACTTCCTGGCGGCGCTGCCGCCTGATCCGGCGGTCGGCGTCATCATACTCGATGCCTGCCGCGACAATCCACTCGCCAGGACGTTGGCCGCCTCGCTGCCGAAGTCGCGTTCGTTGGGGTCCGGTCTGGCACCGATCGAAGCAAGATCGGACGGCGTAGGCACGGGCGGCATCCTGATCGCCTATGCAACGGATCCGGGCGCCATCGCTTTCGACGGCAACGGCGTCAACAGCCCTTACTCCACGGCGCTCGCCAGGCACCTGACCGAACCCGGCATTGAGATCCAGAGCGCGCTGACGCGCGTGCGCGGCGAAGTGACCGAGACGACGCAAGGTCGCCAGAGGCCTTGGCACAACGCGTCGCTGGGGCGCGAGGTCTTCATTGGAAAACCCGTTGTCGTGGCGGCGCCTGAAGCACAGCCTGCCAATGCCGGGGCGGCAACCGCCCCCACGCTGGTGGTTGGTGACCCGCCTTCCTGGGAAGTCGAGCAGCGGCTCTGGGATGAAGCCTCCAAGCGCAACTCGGTGCCGTTCTACGAGGCCTATCTCGAGCAGTTCCCAAACGGCCGCTTCGCCACGGTGGCGCGGCTGAACATCGACGAATTGAACGACCCGGAAGCCCAGAACCGGCAGGTCGCGGCACTCGATACGGACCAGGCGAACGCCAGTTCCGGCTCCGCAGTGCGCACCTCGGTCGGCGTCCCCGACGAGGTGAAGCAAACACCGGGCACCGAGTTGACGGAAAATGCCATTGGCCTCGACCGCCAGGGTCGCATCGACTTGCAATTGCGCATCGAAGCGTTGGGCAACGAGCTTGGCCGCGTCGACGGAAACATAGGCCCACAGACCCGCCAGGCGATCGGTATCTGGCAGGTGGAGAACGGCCTGCCGCAGACCAGCTATCTGACACGCGAGCAACTTGCATTCCTCGTGATCCAGACTGATCCGATGATGGAAACCGTGCGCGCCAGATATGCTGCCGATCAGGCCCGTGCGACGCAGCCGAAAAAACAGGTGGTAAAGAAGGTCCGCACGCAGAGACCGGTGGCACAGAAACCCCGCAAACAACAGCAGGTCGTTCAGAAGCGGCGCAACCGGGACACAGTGGTGCGGCAGGATGATGATCTTCCGCCGCCCCGGGATAACAACGACTTCCTCACCAAGGCGCTGATCTTCGGCACCGGTGTGGCTGTGGGCGGCGTGCTCAAGAACTGACCGCCGGCGTTCCTGGAACAGTGGCACGCGGTAGGTGCTATTGCGTCTTTATCCGCATTTCCACGCGGCGGTTAGCCGGATCGTACGGGTTGGGGCTGCGCGGATTCTTTTCGCCCATGCCGATCGGGTTGATGCGGGCGGCCTCGACACCATTGGCCGTCAGGAAGGCTGCCACCGATTGCGCTCGCCGTTGCGACAGGCCCTCGTTGTAGTGGACCGTGCCGGTGGCATCGGTGTAGCCTTCGACAACGAAGTTGAATGTGCTCAGCCGCCTGTCCTTCAGGGCCTTGGCGAACTCGTCGAGTTCACTGCGCGCTGTCGCGTCGAGTTCGGCCGAATCCAACCCGAAATTGATCAGCATATCGAGGCTGGATTTTTCGGCCGGCGCGTCTTTTGCCTTGGTCTTGCTGTTGCACTCTTCCTCGGTTCCTACACAAATTCCTCGCGACTTGCCGAGGTCGGCGGCGCCGGCAAAAAACTTCACGATGTCTTCTGATTTCTGAACAGGGTCGGCGGAAGCGTGAGTCGAGAAAAACACGACTGCCAACACCAAGGCTGAACTGCCCCACTGCATAGCGGTTACTCCTGTTTGAGCATCCGATTTCGATGGTGGTGATCATACCAAATTCCGGGGCAATTGTCTGTCGATAAACGCCAGGGGATGCGGCGGTGCCGGCAGTTGTTGCAGCGTCACCGGTTGAGACTTGACCCGCGCCGCGCCTGGGGCTTGAGTGGTTGGAGCTTCTCGATGAAGGCGTGGCGGTCATGGCCAATGAGCTCCGATTCAAAACGGCACAGGATCTCTTCATGGCTTGTCCCGCTATTGCCCGGGACATGAGAGCCCTTCCAACCGAACAGCAATCGATCGAGTTTTGCCGCGACCTGCTCGCCGGGCGCGTTCCCGAAGAGGCGATCACGTTCTGTGCCTACCTGCTTCCCGACCGGGCTGCGGTCTGGTGGGCGCATGAATGCCTGAGCCATCTGAGCGAGTTGCTCGATGGAACTGATCACGAGTTGCTCGCCTATGTTCGCGACTGGGTCGGTGAACCGGACAGCCATCGCCCCGCGGTGAGCCAGGCAGAGGCAACGCCGCCAACAACGCCGGGAGCCTGGATTGCCCGGGCGGCGGGATGGCGTGACAATGGTTCCTTTATTGTCGGATCTGTTGTCGGCGCAGAAGCACCATCGGCCTTGCAGCCGTTTCCTGCCGCCCATGCAATCAATGCGGGTGTTCTGGCCGGGCTGGCGCGTGTCGCACTGGTGGACCGCTTTGCCGTTCTTTCCGCGTTTGTCGAAATGGGCATCCAGATGGCCGAGATCGAGGCCCTGCGCCAATCGGCGGATGCTTACTTGCAGCCACCTTGAGCCCATTTGGCAAGCGCCACCTTGAAGCGCGTTCCAAGTGGATGTTGCAGGCGCAAAACAGAAGCATCGTTGGTGGCGAAATTTTTCGCCTGTTCGCATAGCCGTGCCTCGTCCCATTCATGGCAGCCGTCGCAATGTTTGTCCTCCCATACCGACTTGTCCAATCCCTCCACCGGGCTGAACAGGGGTTTGCCCTTGATCAGCTGGGCGATGCTCTTGCCATCGATTGCCGGATCACCGAAATCGATCGGATGGTCGAAAAAGATCGGATCGTCCGAAGCCAGCCTGGGGATCTTCTGACGCAGCACATCGAGCGCAAGCTGGTCGTCACTTTGGCCTGATGCGCCTGCAGCGCCGGTGTTGCTTGCGTCGGAGCCGCCTTCGGTTGGAGGTGCGCTCGCCTCGCCCACGATCAACGGCGCATTGAGATCGACCTTGTGCAGAACGACATCCGTTTTCAGCGAAACGTTGATCCAGGGACGCTGCTTGCCGGAGGTTGCCTTGAAGACGTCGCTGGTGACCCTGTTCATGGCGTCGGTGATGGAGACGTTGGATTCGCCGATACGCTTGAGGAGCGCCGAGGTGAAAGGCGAATGTTCGCCCGACCCGTCATAGGCAAGTTGATTGGGACTGGCGGCGAAAGCGACGAGCGTGCCGGTGCCACCATTCTCTACCGGGATCTCGGCAAGGCCGCTGCTGGCGCCGTTGACGCCCGCGGTCTTGGCCAGCACCTCGGCGAGGGGATTGTCGCGGCAAGCGTCGAGAAACACCAGACTGATGCTGGTCTCTCGCGACATCTGGCGCAAAACGAAATCAACCGACACGGCTTCGAAGTCGACGGAGGTTTCATCTTCCAGCGCAGCGTCGACTGGAAGCAGATAGTTCTTGCCCGAAACCTGCAGGCCGTGGCCGGCATAGAAAAACAGCGCGATGTCGGCACCGCGCACCTGTTTCGCGAACTGCACGATCGTCGCCTGTGTCTGCAGCTTGGTCAGGTCGAAGCCGGAAACGACCTCAAAATCGAGTTTCTTCAAGCGTTCGGCCATGGCCTGGGCGTCGCGCACCGGATTGGCGAGCGGCGCCGCGTGCTGGTACTGGGAATTGCCCAGAACCAGCGCGATGCGGCGCTCGGCACTGGCGGCTGTTACAGTCAAAAGCAAGGCAAGCGCGGCAAGCCCGGCGGCACGAAAGAGGCCACCGCAACAGGCGATCAGATCGGACCTCACCGGAACCTCAGTTCACGGGCTTGGTGGCGGAAAACTCGATCCGCCGATTGAGCGCCTTGTTCTTCGGCGTATCGTTGGCGGCAACCGGCCGCTCCTCGCCATAGCCGGCGGCGCTGACCTGATTGCGCGGAATACCCTCGGCAATCAAGGCGTCGGCAACCGCGTGGGCGCGCCGCTCCGACAACTGCTTGTTTGCGTCCGGCGATCCATCGGAATCGGTATAGCCGGAGATCTCGACCTTCAGGCTTGGGCATTTGCCAACGACACCTTCGACCTCCGTCAGCAATGGGCGGCTTTTCGCATCGAGCCGCGCGCTGGCCGGCCGGAAGTAGATGGCGCCGGTGCGTGAGAGCACGGCAAACCTGTTCAAGCATTCCTCATCGCTGAAGTTCGCCTTGGCGGCGTCGGTGGCAACGGGACCTACATCGGTCGAACTCGCCGCGGCGGTCTGGGTTGCAGCGGGCTTGCTGCCGTCGGCGGTGAAGACGAAATCGAACGACACCGACGCGGTGGGCACGATGTTGGTGACGTTGGCCGCCTGCTGGAGTTTGTCCACGTTCGGCAGCAAGCCGAAATCCTCCACGTGAACCGCGACGGGAGCTTCCGAAGCAACGGAGACCATGTCGTCACTGATCATGGTGACGACGATGCTGGCCTCGAGGTCCTTGTCGACGCCGTGCAGATTGAGACGGAAAGGCAGCGTCGACTTCACCCTGCGTTTTGTCGCGAGATCGGCGAATGCGGCGGGATCCACATTGGCCGTCAGCTCGGCCGTCGGGTATTTGAATGTCTCGAAAAACAGGAAGCGCATGCGGACATTGCGCAGGTCGACGCCGGTATCGACCGAATTGAGGTCGAAGGTGACCTTGGCATCACCCGCCGAGCTGAGCGTGCCGGTGATGTTCCTGATCTTGTTTGTCTCGACGATCGTGTTTTTCTTCACCGACTGGTAGGTGATCACCGAAGCCGTGGGATCAAGCGTCCAGTTCGGCGCTGCGTTGGCGGCTTGCGATGCGAGTAGCAGCAAGCCGGAAAGCGCGACGATCAGGCCAAGACCTCGTGTGGCGGGGCCTTTCAGCCTCGTCTTCCACCAGAATGCGACGACTTCGAACATGGAACGCCCCCTGACCAGGACCACCGTATCGACACGACACCTGGCGAGAGCATAGAGCACTTGCGGCTGGTTGGCGAGCAGTTGCAGCCGGTCTTCCGGTCAAGGTCCGGGGGCAGAGTTGGCGTGTCAAATGGTGGCAGGCGGCCTCGGCGAGCGGTGCCGCGAAACCCTGACCTGCTGTTAGCATTATCCCCAGCCGCCGCCTCCGCCACCAGTGCCACCGGTGCCGCCATTGCCGCCGCCCAAAGGTGGAACGACGACAGGTGCGGTTTCCTCAGTCGGTTCGACGAGTTTCTTGGCGATAGCCTTCTTCTGCCTGGTGATCTTTGGCGTGGTCGTCGTGCGAATGAGCTTCGGCCTGTGCTTTGTCGTCGTCACCGTCGGTTCGGCCTTGGGCGCGGGCGCAACGGACATGCAGCCCGCTACTGCCACCAGAGCGCCGGATAGAACTGTGGCGATCAATGCCTGCTTCACTGCCCTGCCCACGATTGCCTCCTCACTGATCAAAACAAGTCCCGACGCGGATTGGCTTGCTCCCAGACCGCTCTGGCCGCATTGACCAGTTGGTCGTCAAGCGAGCCCTTCGCCGGGATCTTCGACTTGAGTTCGCCACGCAATTGCTTGAGCGCGGCCGTTTTCGTCTTCACTTCGAATTTCGTCAGCGTCGTCTGGGCACCCGGCAATTCCTTGCGAAGATCAAGCGCGACCGCAAAGGCCAGATAGCGCACCGCTATCGTCTGGTCGGCATTGGCGCCCTTCTGCATTTCGAGCGCTGCGCGATCATATGCGCCGGACTGATCGCCGCGTGCCGTGGCCAACTCGAACAGTCTTTGCGCTTCGTCGAGGTTTTGCTCGACACCAACGCCATCCCGGTACATGCGCGCAAGGCTGGCCGGAGCGTAGGGCTGGCCTAGATCCATAGCCTTCTGGAATAGCCCCTGCGCCTGCTTGGGGTCCTTTTCGACACCCACGCCGGCCAGGTAGTTACGGCCGAGAAGGTTCATAGAATACATGTCCTGTCGCTGGACGCCGGCCTCCAGGAAGGCAACTGCACGGGCCGGGTCGGCGGTCACGCCGTTGCGGCCTTCCGTGAAGATCGCGGCGAGATCGTTCATGGCATAGGTGTGCCCCATCGCGGCCGCCTTGAGCAGCAGGTCCAGACCTTTGGCGGTATCAGGCTTGACGCCATAGCCATTGAACAAGGCGCGGCCCCACGACGTCATGCCGTAGGGATCGCCCTTGTCGGATGCCGCGGCGTAAAGCGCGTTGGCCTGCGTGCGGTCGATGACCAGACCGGTTCCCGTCGCATACATGTAGCCGAGTTCGAACACAGCACGCACATGTCCCTTCTTGGCGGCCTCCTCGATGGCTGTCTTCGCTTCCTCGACCTTGCCAGTTGCGAGCAGCGCGCGCCCCAGTTCGTAGCGGAAGCGTGGGACATCGGGATAAGCCTTCACAGCGGCTTCGCAAACCTCCACGGCGCCGGCGCCGATTTCGTTCGGCAGCAGGCCGGGAACGACGCCTTGCAGGTCCAGAGGCTCGCCGGCGGCGGAGTCGCACGGATCGACGGTTGGCGACAGTTTCATCGTGGCGGGCTTGGACGAACTGCTGTCCGCACGGATTTCGAAGCCGACCTCGACCGGCGCGGCTACGCCGATCTGAGGTTCGTAGCGCAGGCGGTCGACTTCAGCGGCCATCAGGCTGGACTGAGGTGACAGGGTTCTGTCGGGGAGCGAAAGGGTTCCTGTCGCGGGATATGCCGAAACTTTGAGACTGACCGCGGGATCGTCGGTCGGGAAATCCAGGTTAAGCGCAACCGGGCCCACGCCAACGGGAACATCAATGTCACGGTTTTCGATCGCCTCGGCGGCACCTGTGATATGAATGCCGCGCTCCACCACCTGTTGCTTTTGCTCGGCCGCGAGCGAGGCCATGACCTGTTCGCCATGGGCGCCTTCGCCGCTTTTGACCCGGAACACCAGGATGCCCTGGCTTTGACCGCCCCAATTGTCATGCGTGGCGTAGGCCAGCATATCCACCTCGTCCTGCGCGTCGACCCCCTTGGGCACATCCATCTGCAAACGCGGCAGGTCCTTGCCCTGGATCGGTTCGCCAACCTCGACAGGTTCGCCGTCCAGCATGAGGCGGCCGAGAGCAGGTGGTCTCTCGATGCTCACGGTGATCGTTCCGCCGTCGACATCGACCGGTTCCGGCAGGCCGAGATCGACTGGGCCCACTCCCGACAACACGATTTTCTCCAGCACCGGCGGCAGCGAGGGGCGGTTGCTGCGGCGCATCAGCACCACTTCGTCGATCAGCGACGAGTTCTCCCAGGGAACCTGCAGGCCTTTTGTTGCCTCCACCACATCCCGGCGCACCGCCGCCATGACCGTGCGGATCTCCTGGTTCGGGGCCAGCGCGCGACGGGAAAACGCCGCCGAAAACGGACTGAGGTCGCCGCTGCCGTCATAGGCCGCCGCCCCAGGCTCGGTGGCAAAGGCAATGAGCGTGTTCAGCGAGCTTCTGACCTGCGCGAGCCCGGCGTTGCCGGAGGTGATAAGCTGGTCTCTCAGCCAGTAATTCTTGCGCGGGAACGGATTGTTGCGGCAGGCATCGAGGACGATCACCTGGATCTTCGATTTCGAACGCATCTGTTCCAGGACATCGTTGAGCTTGATGGCCTGGACCTCGATGTCCGCCGCCTGCTTCAACGAGGCATCGACGGGAATCAGGAAGTTTTCGCCGCCGATCTGGAAACCGTGACCGGAATAGTAGACGACGGCGAGGTCGGCGCCATCGATCGCGGCAAGATAATTGCGGAACTGCTCTTCGAACTGCAGCTTGGTGAGATTGCTTGCAACGAAAACTTCGAACCCTGCCAGTCGAAACGTCTTGGAGACGTCCTCGGCATCCTTGACCGGGTTCTTCAGCGCCGGGAATTGCCGGTAGTCGGAATTGCCGATCACCAGGGCGACCCGTCGATCGGCCGACGCATCGAAGGTCGTAAGGGCCGCTACGAAGAAGACCGCGATGAATCCGCAAAGTCGGAGCATGGCCTGTTTCCACCGTCGCTACCTGATGACCACAAGCCCCCAAGGTTGCGGTATCAAGGCTGTTAAAGAGCTCACAATCAGCCGAGACAGGAACAGAAAACAAAAAACCGTCGCGACAGCAGGCACTTTCCCATCCGATCAGGATCTAAATTACCTCAGAGCCGAGCCATCCGCAATGAGTGTCAAACGGCGCCGGCATGGCTGTCTGGATCCGACGCACCCGCCAAGTCCCAATCCAACGACGGGTGCGCCTGATGCCATCCATCGGCTCCCACGGTGGACGGGAAGCGGTCCACCGAAGCCTTTCCGGTTCGATTTTCTTCGCCAAGAATCCTGCGGTTTCCGACAATGATCATCGCGTGTCGCAAAAAAGCTTTTTGGTATCAATCACTTCGCGTCGCTTCCGAGCGCACCCAGTTCCTATTTGTGATACACATTGTGAGACCTACTGTGATACAAATTATGTCCCAAAGGTAAACTTTTACAATAAATTCAATTACTTACTGGAAAACCGATGGTACCGTTGGCTGGGATCGAACCAGCGACCTCCGGATCCACAATCCGGCGCTCTAACCATCTGAGCTACAACGGCACGTTGCCCGAGCGGATCGAAACAGAAACTCATCCGCCCGCTCTGTCGTTCGGCGATGCGTCCTTACGGGCTTATGGATTCTAATTCAAGGCTTTTGGAAAGCAAAGGTCACTTCCCCACATCGACGCGGCATTTGCCTGGCAAGAAGACCAGGCGCCGGACAAAGAAAAAGGCCGGCGGGAGGAGGTGCCGGCCTTTTCCTGTTACGAGCCAGCGGGAGGAGGTGCTGGCTGGTCACCCCGGGGAGCAGAGGGAGGAGGTTCCACTCACCGGGTATTCCTTGATGGCTGCCATCATACACCCGATCGTTTTTAAGAAAATGCGACCTTTTGTTGCATCTTCCGATCATGCGCAAATGTTAGGCAACCTTGATTTCCTTCATCGCCTTCTCGAAGGCGGTCTTGATCGGCTTGGAGACGTCCTCGGCCGCCTTGGAGGCAACGGCCTGGAAGTCCTTGGCCTGCTCGACGGTCGATTCGACGCGCTTGCGCAGGAAGGCGGTCTGCAGCTCGACGACTTCCGACAGCGACTTGGCGCCGATCAGGGCCTCGAGGTGGGAAAAACCGGCCTCGGCATTGGCACGCAAAGCGGAGATGGTCTTGAGCGACAGGTCGTTGGAAACGGTCTTGGCGGTCTCGTAGGTCGACTCCAGAGCCTTCTGGGTCTCCTCGGCGCCGGTCTTCAGCTTGGCGTAGGCCTCTTTCGACTGCTCAACGCCCTTTTCGGCGAAAGCGCGGATCTGGTCGGTGGCCTTGGAAGCGTCGAAGCTCGGGAATTCAACGTTTTCGATCGTCTCGGCGGTCTTGGTCCTGGACATTTTCCATCCTTTTCAGCGGCAGCGGCTTTGACAGAAAGCCGTCTCGTTCATGTATGATGGCAATATAAAGGCAAATTTTGTGCATTGCAATATCTTTGTTGCAGTGCACCATAAATTTCTTTGGGCCGTTAACCAAGAGCCCAGATTCCGGCCTTTGCACGTTCTGGCTTGTGGACCTTCGCGCCTCCGGCTTTTATTAACAAAGCGTTAACTGCAAAATCGCCGCTCCGTGAGGTCCGCCAAGCGCATGCCGTCCGAATACTCCTTCCTCGATGTCGCCGTGCTCGACGCGGTCCGCCAGCGCTTTGCGGCAGGCGACGCGATCGCGATCCTGTCGGCGGATCTGGAGCAGGTGATCTGGGCCAACGGGCCAGGAGCCGCGATGTTCGGGTATCCCGACATCGAGGCGATCATCGGCGCCTCGGCGCAGTTGCCCGTGATCGCCAGGCGCCAGATCATGGCGACCAGCGGATTTCCCGAGATTGGCAGTGACCGCGCCATCATGGTGCGGCTGGCGACCGGAATGACCAGCCGCGCCGTCGGCTTCCTGGCCAGTGCGGTGACCATGCCGGACGCCGAAAAGGCGATCATGCTGGCAGTCCCGGCGGCTCAGACCGGGTCACGCAATGCCAGCGAAATCGCCGCGCGCGCCATTAGCGGCTTCACCGAGGATGGTCATTTCATCGCCTTTGTCGATGCCAGGGGCAGCGTCGAGGCGGCCTCGGAAGGATTTTCGGCACTGGGCATCCTGCCGGAGACGCTGGCGGCACTGGTTGCCGACGTCGCAGCCGAGAGCGACCGCATCGTCAAGCGCCTTGTCCCCGGCGGCACGGCCTCCTATCCAGCGGGGCTGGCAAGATTGACCGAGGAGCGGCATCTGCTGGTGGTGATCGACGAGGACCAGCTCGACGACACCGCCCCTGCGGGCGAACATCCTACGCAAACCATTGCCGAGGCAGCACCGGCTGGCGACGCGGCCTCCCGGCCGGAACAGGGCGCAGAGACCGACGAACCAGGCGCCTCGCTGCCGACCGAGGACGTCGCCGGATCGCGGCCGCATGCGATCGCCGACGCGACCGTACAGACGCCGACAGCGGCCAACAGCGATCAGCCGGCATTGGAGCGCACGCCGGCGCAGCACGACCATTGGTACTTCAACGCTGGCGAGGACGGAGGGCAACAGGCGCCGCGACCTGCCGCGCCCGGACCTGAAGCTCCGGCCGAACCGGGGGCCCTTGAAATCCAGTCCACTTCCGCGGCCACGCCGACGACCGTCTCGGCGATGGACCGCGCAGCGGCGCCGGTGCGCTTCGTCTGGCGCACCGATGCCGAAGGCAAGTTCAGCGCGCTGTCGCCGGAATTCGCCGACATCGTCGGCAAGCCGGCGGCCGACGTAATAGGCCGACGCTTCAGGGATGTCGCCGCTACATTCGGCCTCGACCCCTCCGGCGAGATATCGGGGCTTCTCGAACGGCGCGATACCTGGTCCGGGCGCTCCGTGCTGTGGCCGGTCGTCGGCACCGATCTGATGATACCGGTCGACCTGGCGGCGCTGCCTGTCTATGGGCGCAGCCGCGCCTTCGAGGGTTTCCGCGGCTTCGGCGTCGCCCGCGCCAGCGACGCGGTCGTCGATCCGGAGGCCATCGGCATGGCGCTGGTGCCCAATAGCCAGGCACCGGCAACGCCGGAACCGCAAGCCATCCAACCCGCGCCCGAACAGCCGAACGCCGAGGAGCCTAAGGCCGAGGACACGCAGGCATCGGATCCGTTCAAGGGCGAGGTGCCTGCGCTGACCATCGTGCCGAAACAGGAGCGGCGCTTTGCCGACAAGGTGATCCGGCTCGCCGAACATCGCCAGCCAGCCAACGACAAGGGCCTGTCGACCCTGGAACGCAGCGCGTTCCGCGAAATCGGCGAGCGGCTGAAGAAGGATAGTGCTCCGGTCGAGCCGCCTGAGGCTGAGACTGCGGAGGCGTCGACAGCGGAGGCCGAGGCTCCGGTCAAGCCGTCCGACGACCCGATGCACAGCGGCGTCATCCCTGCGTCAGGGCCAGAGAACGAACCGGTCGAGCCACCCGATGTCGATGCCGAAGACGAGCGGGATCTGGTACGGCTTGACGGTCACGCGGACGAAGCGGCTCGTGAAGCCCCCCCTGGGATGAATGTGACGGGCTCGTTGCTCGACTATGCCGGCCAAGATGACGAACGTGGCCCCGCGGCGGCGGAACCAGAGAACACCGCTGCCGTTTCGCCCGGCGAAGAGCCTGAAGCCACTGACGCGACACATGATGGCCTCGATGACGACAGCATGACGTCAGCGGATTTTCGCGATGCCGAAGACAGTGAGGATTGGGCGCAGCCCGACGAGGAAGCCGCGCCGCCCGACGAGCAGGCGGTTGCCGAGGAAGTCGTCAATGCAGGCGACGCTGCGGAAATACGCGTCGAGCGCCCTCGCCTGCGGGTTCCGCCGCTCAAGACCGAAGGATTCGTGCCATCGGCGTTTTCCACCGGAGATGAACACAAGGCTCCGGACACGTCGCTGCTCGGCAAGCTGCCCGTGCCGCTGCTCATCCATTCCGGGGACCAGTTGCACTATGCGAATGAGGAATTCCTCAGCCTGACGGGTTACGAGGCGCTTGACGATCTGGCGGATGCCGGCGGCCTCGGCGCGCTGTTTGCCGACCCCTATGCCGAGGACGGCGTTTCCGACGGCACCGATCACGCGCTGCGGCTGAAAACGCGTGACGGACAAGAATTTCCGATCGAGGCCATTTTGCGCTCTGTCCCCTGGCGCGACGGCAAGGCGCTGATGCTGGTCGTGCGACGCTCCGGCGAGGATGATGCGCCGCCGAGCCTGCATGTGGTTGGCGACGAGCAGACGCAGCCGGACATTTCCGAGCTCAAGGTGCGCATCGCCGAGATGCGCACCATTATCGACACCGCCACCGACGGCGTCGTGCTGATCGGCCGTGACGGCACCATCCGATCGATCAGCCGGCCGGCTGAAGCGCTGTTCGGCTTCGACAGCGACGATGTGACCGGCAAGCCGTTCGCCTCGCTGTTTGCGATTGAAAGCCAGCGCGCGGCACGCGACTATCTCAATGGGCTGTCCGAGCCCGGCGTGGCGAGTGTCATGAACGACGGCCGCGAGGTGATCGGGCGCGAATCGCAAGGACGCTTCATTCCGCTGTTCATGACCATCGGCCGGCTGCCCAACGACAGCGGCTTCTGCGCCGTCGTTCGCGACATCACGCAGTGGAAGCGGGCCGAAGAGGACTTGACGCAGGCACGTGCGGTGGCCGAGCGCGCGTCCTCGCAGAAGACCGATTTTCTGGCCCGCATCAGCCACGAGATCCGCACCCCGCTCAATGCCATCATCGGTTTTTCGGAATTGATGGTCGACGAGAAATTCGGACCTGTCGCCAACGACCGCTACCGCGACTATCTGCGCGATATCAACCGCTCGGGCAATCATGTGCTCGACCTGGTCAACGACCTGCTCGACATCTCCAAGATCGAGGCTGGCCAGCAGGAGATGGCCTATGAGGCGGTGTCGCTCAACGACACGCTGGCCGAAACGGTGGCGATGATGCAGCCGCAGGCCAACCGTGAACGGGTCATCATCCGCTCCAGCTTCGCTTCGCGGCTGCCGGAAGTGGTGGCCGACCTGCGCAGCGTGCGCCAGATCGCGCTCAACATCCTGTCGAATGCCATCCGCTACACCCAGGCCGGCGGCCAGGTGATCGTCTCGACCGCCTATGAGACGTCGGGCGACGTCGTCATGCGGGTGCGCGACACCGGCATCGGCATGAGCCATGCCGAGATCGAGCAGGCGCTGAAGCCGTTCAAGCAGATCAACGCCCTGAAGCGCGGACGCGGCGACGGGACCGGGCTTGGACTGCCGTTGACCAAAGCGATGGTGGAAGCCAACCGTGCCCGGTTCACCATCAATTCGACACCGGGCGAAGGCACCCTGGTCGAGGTGGCTTTTCCGTCGACCCGTGTGCTCGCGGAATAGGTCAGCCCTCTCCGCGGTTCGGTCCCGATAAAAAGAAAAGGCGCCCAAAGGACGCCTTAAGAGATGGGATTGCTGTCACAACGGGGGCTTGAGCGAATTCGGATCCTCGGGGCTGAGGAACGGGATTTCTCCCTCAAGTTACCTGCGACTATCGACGCCGGACCTTAACAACTCCTTACCGGGGCGCCGGAAAATTTACGAATGTGTACCACTCATGAAATCTAGGTAAATTCTAGCGAGATATTTCGTTAACCATGCCGGCTGCCAATTACTCGGCCAGCTGAGGCAGGTTCTTGAACAGCTCGAGCGCCTCTGGATTGGCGAGTGCCTCCTTGTTCTTGATGGCGCGGCCATGCACGACATCGCGCACCGCGAGTTCGGTGATCTTACCCGACTTGGTGCGGGGAATATCCGACACGGCAACGATCCTGGCCGGGACATGGCGGGGACTGGCGCCACTGCGGATCTTGGCGCGGATGCGTTTTTCCAGATTCTCGTCGAGCTGCACGCCGGCGGACAGGCGCAC
The DNA here is from genome assembly GCF_040319805.1 of Mesorhizobium sp. M0848. Classification (NCBI taxonomy): domain Bacteria; kingdom Pseudomonadati; phylum Pseudomonadota; class Alphaproteobacteria; order Hyphomicrobiales; family Phyllobacteriaceae; genus Mesorhizobium; species Mesorhizobium sp. M0848. Next base: position 281,125 of record NZ_JAMYOM010000005.1, read on the forward strand.
GAACAGTACGACGCGCACGTCGTTGTCGAAGTCCTGTCCGATGCACAGTGCTTCCAGGATCTCAGGCATCTGCTCGACCTGATTGTAGATCTCCGCCGTGCCGATCCTCACCCCGCCCGGGTTGAGCGTGGCGTCGGAGCGGCCATGGATGATGAGGCCGCCATGCTCGGTCCATTCGGCGAAATCGCCATGACACCAGACATTGTCGAAGCGTTCAAAATAGGCCGCCCGGTACTTCTTGCCATCGGGGTCGTTCCAGAAGCCGATCGGCATCGCCGGAAAGGCTTTTGCGCAGACCAGCTCACCCTTTTCCTGCCGGACCGGCCTGCCGTCGTCGTCCCAGACATCGACTGCCAGGCCGAGGCCGGGTCCCTGGATCTCGCCGGTCCAGACCGGCTGCGTCGGCACGCCGAGCACGAAGCAGGAGACGATGTCGGTGCCGCCGGAGACCGAGGCCAGATGCACGTCCTTCTTGATGCCGTCATAGACGAAGCGGAAATCTTCCGGCGACAGCGGCGAGCCGGTGGAGGAGATTGCCCGCACAGTGGCCAGATCATGCGTGCGGATCGGCTTGAGACCAGCCTTGCGCACGGAATCGATGAACTTGGCCGAGGTGCCGAAAAAGGTCATCTTCTCGGCATCGGCGAAATCGAACAGCACATTGCCGTCGGGATAGAAGGGCGAACCGTCATAGAGCAGCAGCGTGGCACCCGAAGCGAGCCCCGACACCAGCCAGTTCCACATCATCCAGCCGCAGGTGGTGAAGTAGAAGAAGCGGTCGCCATCGGTGAGACCGGCATGCAGCCGGTGTTCCTTGACATGCTGGATCAGCGTGCCGCCGGCCGAATGGACGATGCATTTGGGAATGCCGGTCGTTCCCGACGAAAACAGGATGTAGAGCGGATGCGAAAACGGCAGCGGCTCGAAAGTGACAGGCTTGCCGGCGAAGGGCGACAGCGCCTCTTCCAGCGCTACCGCCTTGTCGATGGTCCCGGCGACATCGCTCGATGTGCCGAGATAGTTGACGACCAGGATCTTGCGGACAGTGCCGAGCTTGGCCGCGACCGCGGCGATCTTGTCGGCGACTTCGATCGCCTTGCCATTGTACCAATAACCATCCGGCGCGATGAAGACGACGGGCTCGATCTGGCCGAACCTGTCGAACACGCCCTGCTCGCCGAAATCGGGAGAGCAGGACGACCAGACGGCACCGATCGAGGCGGCGGCCAGCATGGCGGCGACGGTCTCCGGCATGTTGGGCATCATGGCGGCAATGCGGTCGCCCTTCTTCACCTTGAGCGACAGGAAAAGCTGCTGCAGCCGCGAGGTCAGCGCGTGCAACTCGTTCCAGGACAGCCGGCGCTCGACCTTGTCTTCGCCGCGAAACACGATTGCGTCGCCTGAGCCGGTCTTCTTCAGCAGATTCTCGGCGAAATTCAGTGTCGCATCGGGAAAGAAAGAAGCGCCGGGCATCTTGTCGCCGTCGACGAGCAGGTTATCGCCCTTGTCGCCGACGATGCCGCAGAAATCCCAGATCAGGCTCCAGAACCCTTCACGGTCCTCGACCGACCAGGCGTGAAGCTGCGAATACGAGGAAAACGCTACGCCGGCTTTCACTCCGGCGGCCTTGGTGAAGGCGGTCAAGGGTGCTGCGTCAATCTGGTCTTGCGTCGGGGTCCAGAGCGGTTGTCCGGCAGCCATAATCGTTCCTCCACGGTCGCCATCGCTTATGCATATCGCAGCGCAGCAGAGCAAGATTTTGTTCGGCTGATGCGACCAGATGTGCGCAAATGCCATCGCCGGGCCATAAAGACTTGAAATGCCTCAGCCCTAAGTCGTAGTGACAACTTGAAGTCGTGGTGGCGGCCGGAAGTGTGGTCACGACTGCAGTCGTAGTGACGACTGGGGGTCGTGGTGACGACTGGAAGTCGTGGTGACGACTGGGTTACACCCGTCGGGCGATTTGTCGGAATGGAAGCATACGGGGCCATATGCCATCATCTATGATCCGGCGCGGAATATGGGCGATCGGCGCTGCCGTGATCGTCGTCGCGCTGGTCGTTGCCGCCCTGCCGCTGATCGCCTCCACCCGTATCGTGCGCGACCGCATCGCCTGGGAAATGAGCGCGTGGAGCGGCTTCCGGGTCGCCATCGACGGTTCGCCGCGCATCGAGGTCTGGCCGACATTCCGGGCAATCCTGACCGATGTGACGCTTTCACAATGGACCGACACCGAGGCGCCGCCTGTGGTCGAGGCAGAACGGGTCGAGGTCGACCTTTCCGCCATGGCGGCGCTGCGCGGCGACGTGGTGTTTTCGACGGCGCGGCTGGTGCGGCCGACGATCCGGGTCCAGCGCACACCTGCCGGCCTTTTCCTGCCCGCTGTCCCCACCGGCGGGCGCATCACGCGTTCCATCGACACGGCGCGCGGCGTGGTCAATGCCGACCCCGCCAAGCCGGACCTCGACAAGCTGCCTACCGACACCTTCGGCACGGTCGAGTTTCGCGACGGCCGTATGGTCGCCTCCATCGGCGGCAAGGACGTCGAGATCCTGAGCAGTTTGAACGGTCAGGCGAATTGGGCGGCGATGAACAGCAATGCGACGCTGTCGGCAACAGGGATCTGGCGGGGCGAAAGCGTCGCGCTGGACGTCGCCTCGGCCAGACCGCTTGTGCTGTTTGCTGGCGGCACGGCGCCGCTGACGCTGTCCTTCAAGGCGGCACCCGCCACCTTCTCGTTCGACGGCACGGCCAGCATGTCTGAAAATACCTATTTCGACGGTCAGGCGAAGTTCTCGGCACCCTCGCTGCGGCGTGTCCTGGAATGGTCGCAGGCCGGCATCGCTCCGGGTGCGGCGATCGGCTCGGTCAGCATTTCGAGCAAGATCACCGCGACCGGCGGGCGCGTCAAGTTCGACAACACGGCGATTGCGCTCGACAACAATCCGGGGATGGGTGCGCTGGACCTCTCGCTTGGTGAAGCACAACCGGTAATCTCCGGCACGCTCGCCTTCGACACGCTCGACCTCAGATCGTTTCTGTCAGCCTTCACCCCGCTGGTGCCGACCGGAGGGGCGGGGCCCGGCGAAATCGACACAAGTTTCGCCGACAAGATCAATCTCGATCTCAGGCTGTCGGCGGCGCACGCCACGGCGGGGCCGATCCAGCTCGCCGACGTCGCCGCCACCGCCCAGGTCAAGGATGGTCTGTCCGTCTTCGACATCTCCGATGCCTCGGCCTTCGGCGGCAACATCCAGACCAGCCTTCGCTTCGATCGCAAGCCGGAAGGCTCGCAGGTCGAAATCCGCCTTCTGGCGTCCGACATCGACGGCGGTGCTTTCGGTACGGCGGCAGGGATGACGCGGCTGGTGCCGGTCGGCACGGGCACCGTCTCGGTGATCCTCAAGGGGCCGGGCAGAACCTGGGATTCCATCTTCGACAATGCCGACGGCTCGGTCTCGGCGACCTTCGGGCCGGGTGCGTTGAGCAAGCTCAACCTGCCGGCCTTCCTCAAACATACCGAACAGGGCGGCTTCTTCGCGCTCGACGATGTCTCTGACGGAACATTGCCGATCGACGGCGCCGAGATCAAGGCCACCATTTCGAAGGGCGTGGCGCGGCTCGACAAGGCCGAGGCCAATTCAGCGAAGTACAAGATCTGGCTGTCCGGCATCGCGTCCTACGCCGGGCGCGGACTGGCCTTGTCCGGCGGCGTCATTCAGCCAGACCAGGCGGCAACGCAGGCCAACGGCCAGCAAGGTCCCAACCAGTCGTCGTTCTTCGTCGGCGGAACCTGGAGCACGCCGTTCATTTCCCCGATCAGCCGCGGCGTTTCGGGGGAATAGGCCGCCACCGCGCCTTCTGTCTTTCACCCGCGCTGCGCGGCCTGCTCGTCGAGCTGGCGCTGCACCTCACGCCGTTTGTTGGCAAGCGAGGCGATGATGACGCCAATCGCCACGACAGCGATCAGGATGGTGCAGGCGGCGTTGATTTCCGGTGTCACGCCGAGGCGAACCTGGCTGTAGATCTTCATCGGCAGCGTCGTCGCGCCCGGCCCGGAGGTGAAGCTGGCGATGACCAGATCGTCGAGCGAAAGGGTGAAAGCCAGCATCCAGCCGGAGACGATCGCCGGCATGATAACCGGCAATGTGATCTGGAAGAAGGTCTTCACCGGCGTTGCGCCAAGATCCATCGCGGCTTCTTCCAGCGAGCGGTCGAAGGTCATGAGGCGCGACTGCACGACCACGGCGACGAAGCACATGGTCAGCGTGATGTGGGCGAGCGTCACGGTGAGGAAGCCGCGGTCGAGCCCGACGGCGACAAAGAGCAGCAGCAGCGACAGGCCGGTGATGACTTCCGGCATGACCAGCGGCGCAAAGACCATGCCGGAGAATAGCACCCTGCCCTTGAAGCGCGTGTAGCGGGTCAAGGTGAGTGCCGCCAGGGTGCCCAGCACCGTCGCAACCGTGGCCGAGATCAGGCCAACACGCGCCGTCACCCAGGTCGCGTCCATGAGGCCTTGGTTGTGGAACAGCGAGACGTACCATTTGGTCGAGAAACCGCCCCAGACCGTGACCAGTTTCGATTCGTTGAACGAGAAGACGATGAGCAGCACGATCGGCAGATAGAGAAAGGCAAATCCAAGCACGATCGAGGTGATGTTGAAGCGGCTCCAGGTGGCGTTCATGAGGTCACCTGTCCATTTCCTGAGCGCGCGCCTGGGCCCGCTGGAAGAGCATGATCGGCACGATCAGCAGCAACAGCAGGACGACGGCGACGGCCGACGATACCGGCCAGTCGCGATTGGCGAAGAACTCGTTCCACAACGTCTTGCCGATCATCAGCGTCTGCGATCCGCCGAGCAGATCGGGAATGACGAACTCGCCGACGGCCGGAATGAACACCAGCAGACAGCCCGCGATGACGCCGGGCAGCGATAGCGGGAAGGTGATCTTCCAGAACGCGCTGGTCGGCGGACAGCCGAGATCCTTGGCTGCCTCGATCAGCGAATAGTCCATCTTCTCAAGCGCGGAATAGAGCGGCAGCACCATGAACGGCAGGTAGGAATAGACGATGCCGATGAAGATCGCCGTATAGGTGTTGAGGATGATCAGCGGCTGGTGGATGACGCCGGTGGCGAGCAGCAGCTGATTGAGCAGTCCTTCGGGCTTGAGAATGCCGATCCAGGCATAGACGCGGATCAGGAACGAGGTCCAGAACGGCAGGATCACCAGCATCAGCAAAGTCGGGCGGATCGTCGCCGGCGCGCGAGCCATGCCGTAGGCGATGGGATAGCCGACGAGCAATGTCAGGACCGTCGAGACCGCGGCGATGATGACGCTGGTCACATAGGCATTGAAGTAGAGCGCGTCCTGCGTCAGCCAGGTGTAGTTGTCGAGACTGAGTTGTTTCAACTGGGCAAGGAACCCGGAAACGCCGCCGCTGAAATCGAGTGCTGGCGTATAGGGCGGAATGGCGATCGCCGTCTGCGACAGCGAGATCTTGAAGACGATGACGAACGGAATGAGGAAGAAGAACAGCAGCCAGACATAAGGGATGATGATGACCAGTCGGCCAACGAAGGCAGCACCCAGCCTGGCGAGGATGGATTTGCCGGCATTGGTCGTCGGAGAGGCTGATGCGGTGGTGACGGCGGCGCTCGACATGGTCGCCCCTACCGCGTCAGCACGACGCCGGCGTCGGGCCGGAAGGAAACCCAGGCGCGGTCGTTCCAGCTCAACGGATCCTCGGTGATGCGGGCCGCGTTCATGGTGCTGGCGCGCACCACCTGGCCGTCGTCCAGCCTGACATGATAGACGGTCATGTCGCCGAGATAGGCGATGTCGTAGACCTCGCCCTCGATGGCGTTGACCGCCTCGGCCGGCTTTTTCGACGACACCTTGATCTTTTCGGGCCTGATGGCGAAGGTGACGGCCGTCCCGGCGCCGGCCGTCCCGGCATTGTCGGTGCGGATGGTGATGCCGTTGCCGGCGTCGATACTGGCGCTGCCGGCCTCGCCACGCGCGATCTTGCCCTCGAACATGTTCACATTGCCGACGAAGCCGGCGACGAAGCGCGACCCCGGCGCCTCGTAGACTTCGGCCGGCGTTGCCACCTGCATCACCTCGCCCTTGTCGATGATGGCGATGCGATCGGCCATGGTCATCGCCTCTTCCTGGTCGTGGGTGACGACGACGAAGGTCAGGCCGAGGTTCTGCTGGAGGTCCATCAGTTCGAACTGCGTCTCTTCGCGCAGCTTCTTGTCGAGAGCGCCAAGCGGCTCGTCGAGCAGCAGCACTTTCGGCCGTTTGGCGACCGAGCGGGCGAGCGCGACGCGCTGGCGCTGGCCGCCGGATAGTTGGTGCGGCTTGCGCTTGGCGAACTGCTCGAGTTTGACCAGCTTCAGCATCTCGGCAACGCGCGATGCGATTTCGGGCTTCGGCATGCCGTCCTGCTTGAGGCCGAAGGCGATGTTGTTCTCGACCGTCATGTGCGGGAACAGCGCATAGGACTGGAACATCATGTTGACCGGCCGCCGATAGGGCGGGATGCCGCGCAGGTCCTGGCCGTCAAGCAGGATGCGGCCGGCTGTCGGCTCCTCGAAGCCGGCGAGCATCCTGAGCAGCGTCGACTTTCCGCAACCGGAGGCGCCGAGCAGCGCGAAGAACTCGCGCTCGAAGATGGTCAGAGACAGATTGTTGACGGCGGTGAAGTCACCGAACTTCTTGGTGACGTTGTCGAACTGGATGTACGGCTTGGCATTCGGGTCGTTCCACGGTGCAAAATCCCTGCGGATGCTGCCAAGCGATTTCATGTCCCACTCCGTCCTGATTTTCTTGCTTCTTGCCCCAGGTAGAAACGGTCCCGGCAGGTGGCTGCCGGGACCGTGTCGGATTGCTTACTGGCCAGTGACGATCTTGGTCCAGGTGCGCGTGATGACGCGCTGGGTCTTGGGATCGTACGGCGAGACGGTGTAGAGCTTCTTTATGGTCTCGGCATCGGGATAAACCGAAGGATCCTCCAACAATGCCTTGTCGACGAATTGCTGCGAGGCCTTGTTGCCGTTTGCGTAGAGCACGTAGTTCGACGACTTGGCGATAACTTCCGGCTTCATCATGTAGTTGATGAACTCGAGCGCCTCCGCGACATGCGGCGCATCGGCAGGGATCGCCATCTGGTCGAACCACATCTGAGCGCCCTCCTTCGGCACGGAATAGCCGATCTCGACGCCCTGCTTGGCCTCGACCGCGCGGTTGCGGGCCTGGAACACGTCACCCGACCAGCCGACCGCCAGGCAGATATCACCGTTGGCGAGCGCGTTGATGTATTCGGAGGAATGGAACTTCCTGATGTAAGGCCGGACCTTGAGCAAGGTCTCCTCGGCCTTGGCGATATCATCGGGTGACGTGCTGTTCGGGTCGAGGTCAAGATATTTCAGAGCCGCCGGGATGATATCTGCCGGCGAGTCCAGCACGTAGACACCGCAGTCCTTCAATTTGGCCAGGCTATCGGGATTGAAGAAGACATCCCAGCTGTCGATCTTGTCGGTGCCGAGTGCCGCCTGCACCTTCTTGATGTTGTAGCCGATGCCAACCGTGCCCCACATGTAGTTGACCGAGTATTCGTTGCCGGGGTCGTACTTGGCGGTGCGCTCGGTAACCGTATCCCACATGTTGGAAATGTTGGGCAGTTTCGACTTGTCGAGCTTCTGGAACACACCGGCCTGGATCTGGCGCGCGAGGAAGTTGCCGCTGGGCACGACGACGTCGTAGCCGCTGCCGCCGGCAAGCAGCTTGGTTTCCAGGATTTCGTTGGAATCGAAGGTGTCATAGACGACCTTGATGCCGGTTTCCTTGGTGAAATCGTCGATGATCGAACTGTCGATGTAGTCCGACCAGTTGAAGACGTTGACGACACGATCCGCGGCGTGACCGCCGACGGTGAAAAGTGTCAGGAATGCCGAGGTAGCCGAAAGCCAGAGCGCTTTGCGGATCATGCTATTCTCCTTTGATGAGTGTTCCTTCACCGGCTCGTCGCGATATCAGCGCGACCGGCATTTTCTTCAGACTATTGAGCTTTCCAAGGGGCGACAAGCGCGAACTGCCGACACCATGCAGGCGGTTCGATGAGATGGCTCGATGCCCCTGAGGCGGCCTGGGAGGCATACCGTCATAGGCTTTCGCCGTGGCGCGGGCAGAGATACGACGATATGGTCCGGTCTCGATCGGACCGGCTGGGAGACTTGGCAAGATACGCCTGTCTTGTTGTTGCCGTATTCCCAGCCTGCCCGTGCTGCAGCGACGTTGTCAATGGCAAAGCTGCAGGCCGCTTCAATTAGGCGACGGCACCCCGGTGACCCCGGCGCGTTCGGGCCGTGCCTGGCGCTTGAATTCGAGCCCGATATGGACGAGCAGCGCCGTGACAACCACCGCGCCACCGATGATGGTGCGCCCCGACGGCACCTCGGAATGGATGAGCCAGACCCATATCGGACCGAGGATCGGTTCGAACGTGCCGAGCAGCGCCGCGATGGCCGCCGGTATCAGCCGCGCGCCGGTGGCGAAGAAGGCGAGGCCGAGACCGAGATTGACCACGCCGAAGGCAAACAGAAAGCCCATGTCGCTGACCGACACGGCGAAGGTCGATGCCTGCGAGACGGCAAAGCCGGCCGCGAGCATGGTGCCGAGGCACGTCGCCGGCGTCATGCGCACGCCGGAAAACCGCCGGGTGATGACGGTGGCGACCGAGAACATGACCGCGATCAACAGCGCCAGCCCATCGCCTATGGGCGAGACGGCGCCATCAAGCGATTCCGACACCATGATGGCGACGCCGGCAATGACGGCGGCAATCGCCACCCAGGTCGCGGCACCAACCCTTTCGCGGAACAATGCCCAGGCAAACAGCGCCGCCAGAAGCGGCACGCCTGCCTGCATCAACAGGATGTTGGCGACGGTGGTGTAGGCCAGCGCCACGACGAAGGCGGTCGATGCGGTGGCAAAGCAGATCCCGACGGCAAGGCCGGGCAGACCCATGTCGCGGAACAGCTTCAGCGTGCCACGCCAGCCGTCGCGCCAGACCATGAAGCAGACCAGGAAGGCGGCTGCCCAGACGGAGCGCCAGAAAATGACCGTCCAGCTGTCACCGACAGTGATGAAGCGGGCGATGGTGCCGCCGAAACTCCACATCAGCGCCGACAGGAAGACCAAAAGCATGCCGACGCGTTCCTCGCGCGGCGAGACGGCTGGCGATGCGACGATCGGCGATGCGGTATCGATCATGAGCGCGACTGTCGGGCTTTTGTGGACGGGACGATGCGCAAGGGACGACAAAAAGATGCTCTGTTCGCGTAACGCAAAGGCGCAGGCCGGAACTGAGCCAGCGGCCGGCGACAATTGTGGCACCTTGCTCCTATTTCAGAGGAACACGGCTACTGGAAATCGAAGGCACTCAGGCCCGTCACCATCTCGTCAAGGCCGAGCGGGCGCGTCACCGGCGGCTCGGCGCGCGCCAGGCAGCCGACGCGTTCGCAAAGCCGGCAGGCAGGCCCGACCGGCGTCGCCGCGACACTGCCGGCCTTTGCGGTGAGTGCCGCACCGGGTAATGCCGCGCCATAGACGATGTCGTCACGAAAGCCGATGTCGCAGCCAAGCAGCAAAGCGGTGCGGCGCGGGCGTTCCGAGAACGCGCCTTGCGGCCCTTCCAGTGTGCGGGCGATGCACAGGAACTCGGCGCCGTCGGGCATTTCCACCGTCTCGACAAATATCTGGCCGGGTTGGGTGAAGGCAACATGCACGGGCAGCTTGGGACAGCCGCCGCCAAAGCGGCTTTGTGGAAACCCCTGGCTGCCGGCCTTGCGGAAGCGGTTGCCTGCATTGTCGACCTCCAGCATGAAGAACGGCACGCCGGAGACACCCTGCCGCTGCAGCATGGTCAGCCGGTTGGCTGCCTGTTCGAAGGAGACCCCGAAGCGCGAACGCAGGACATCGATGTCGTAGCGGGCGCGCACGGCAGCCGCATGAAAGGCCTGATAGGGCATCATCAGCGCATGCGCCGCATAACGGCCAAGTTCGAAGCGGGCCAGGCGGCGCGCCTCGTCGGTGCTCAGCTTGAGCGCCTGGATCTCGCCGGCGACCGCGACCGTCATGCGGATCAGGCAGGCCTCCATCGCGACTTCGCGCAGCTGGTCGAACGGCGACAGCCGTTCGGACAGGAACAGGCGCTGCGAATGACGATCATAACGGCGGCGCCAGTTCGGCATGGTCGCGACCGGCAGCACCTTGACCACGATGCCATATTCGCGCTTCAGCCAGGCCTTCAGCGCGCCGAACAGATCGTCGCCGGGATCGAGCACCGAGGTGAACGCCGCGGCCTCCTCCTCGAGGGCAGCAAAATGGTTCGGCCGGCGCTCGAAAATCTCGTGCACCTCGTCGATCGGCAGGCGGGCGCCGGAAAGCGCCGTCGCCCGACCTTCGCGCGCCAAAAGCTCGTTGAGATCGGACAGGCGCTCGGCCTGCTCGCGATAGGCGCGGAACAGTTTTATCACCGCCGCGGACGCATTGGGCGCCGCCTCGGCAAGCTCGATCAGTTCCTGATCACCCGGCAACTCGCCGACCAGCAGAGGGTCGGTGAACACTTCCTTCAAGGCAGCGACAGATCCCCTCGCCTCGCCCTGCAGCTCGTGTGGATCGACCTTGTAGACGGAGGCCAGCCTGAGGATCAGCTGCACCGTCAGCGGCCGCTGGTTGCGCTCGATCAGATTGAGATAGGATGGCGAAATGCCAAGACCCTCGGCCATCGCCGTCTGGGTCAGGCCCTTGGCGTTGCGGATGCGGCGGATGCGCGGCCCGGCGAAGATCTTCTGGTCAGCCACGGACTGTCCTTTACAGCATTTACACGAATTTTCTGGGCTTTGGCCTTTTACAACAATGACAAATTTACAATGCACCTCTGTCAAACACAACACAGGTTTTCTCTTATATTCTGCCAGCTTTGTGGATTTATGTGGCTGATTTCGCGCAGAAATGTAAATCCAGTCATACCCAACGACCCCAAATTCTTGACGCCTTGACACAGATCAGCAATCCCTCGGAGTGACCAATGACTGATTTTTACAACCTCGTCCCATCGGCCCCGGGAGGTCGCTTCGACGGTATCGAACGGCCCTACTCCGCGGCGGATGTGAAGCGCCTGCGCGGCTCGGTGCAGATCCGCCAGAGCCTCGCCGAAATGGGCGCCAACCGGCTGTGGAAGCTGATCCACGAGGAGGACTTCGTCAACGCGCTCGGCGCCATGTCCGGCAATCAGGCGATGCAGCAGGTGCGCGCCGGGCTGAAGGCGATCTACCTGTCGGGCTGGCAGGTTGCCGCCGACGCCAACACGGCTGGTGCGATGTATCCGGACCAATCGCTCTACCCGGCCAATGCGGCGCCCGAACTGGTCAAGCGCATAAACCGCACGCTGCAGCGCGCCGACCAGATCGAGACCTCCGAAGGCAACGGGCTTTCGGTCGAGACCTGGTTCGCGCCGATCGTTGCCGACGCGGAAGCCGGCTTCGGCGGACCGCTCAACGCCTTCGAGATCATGAAGGCCTTCATCGAGGCGGGCGCCGCCGGCGTCCACTATGAGGATCAGCTTGCGTCGGAAAAGAAATGCGGCCATCTCGGCGGCAAGGTGCTGATCCCGACCGCGGCGCACATCCGCAACCTCAATGCCGCGCGCCTGGCGGCGGACGTGATGGGCACGCCGACCCTGGTCGTCGCGCGCACCGATGCGGAAGCCGCCAAGCTGCTCACCTCCGACATCGACGAACGCGACCAGCCTTTCGTCGACTACGACGCCGGGCGCACGGTGGAAGGTTTCTACCATGTCAGGAACGGCATCGAGCCCTGCATCGCCCGCGCCATCGCCTATGCGCCTTACGCGGATCTGATCTGGTGCGAGACCTCGAAACCCGACCTGGCACAGGCCAGGAGATTCGCTGAGGGCGTGCGCAAGCATCATCCCGACAAGCTGCTCGCCTACAATTGCTCGCCCTCGTTCAACTGGAAGAAGAACCTCGACGACGCGACGATCGCCAGATTCCAGAAGGAGCTCGGCGCCATGGGCTACAAGTTCCAGTTCATCACGCTCGCCGGCTTCCACCAGCTCAACTATGGCATGTTCGAGCTGGCGCGCGGCTACAAGGCACGGCAGATGGCGGCCTATTCCGAGTTGCAGGAAGCGGAGTTCGCGGCCGAGGCCAATGGCTACACCGCGACCAAGCACCAGCGCGAGGTCGGCACCGGCTATTTCGACGCCGTGTCTATGGCGATCACCGGCGGCAAGTCGTCGACCACCGCCATGCATGAATCGACCGAGCACGCGCAGTTCAAACCAGCCGCGGAATAGCGGACCGCAGAAATACAGAGGAAACGCCCAACAGGGCTTGGAACACAAGGAGAAGACCAATGGCATCGATAAGCCGCGTCAAGGAACGCGCCGAGGAACAGTCGACGACGATGAGCGTCGACCAGCAGGCGACGATCCGCATGCTGGCCAACGACCTGCACCGCCTCAACCAGTCGGTGATGAAGGCGGTCGAGGCGGGCGTCTCGGTCGAGCTCGTGCGCTCGGCACGACATCACGGCGGCGACGGCAACTGGGGCGATCTGCTGATCCCGGTCATCGTCACGCAGCAGAGCCACGGCTGACCGAATCCATGCAACCGACCCTTCACCTGCGCAGCCTCTGCGCAGGTGAATTTTCTTTTCATCAAGCTCACGTGTGGACAGTTGAGTACAGTAGCGTTGCTTGAAATTCACTGCTCCCGGCGATGATTTAGGGTACTTTTATTTCAACTTGACATAGGCTCCGATCTCACGCCAATTGCGCTCCGGATTCAACTCTGCATTGAAATAGGGGCGAGCTTCTTGGCCGACTTGTGTGCCCGGTGAACCGCGAAGGCGAGACTCCAAGACATCCGAATCTGGCGACCCGTGACTCGAGCGCCGAGGCGATCCGTGATCCGTCGCAGGTGCTTGTCGTCGGGAAATCGCCAATCAATCGCGTGGTGATTTCAAAGATCGTCGAGCGATCCGGGCTCAAGCCGATTTCGGAATCTCCCGACACGGCGGCAAGGATCTTGCGGTCCCTCATTCCCGGTGTGGTTGTCCTTGACGGCGGCGCCGACAACAAGGACTGCGAGAACCTGATGTCCAGCATCGCCGCGTTGCGCCGCGCCTCGGGCAAATCGCTGCCACCGGTAATCCTGCTGTCAACCAAGAATGGCGCGACGGAAAGTCTGGGCCTGTCTGGTATCATCGACGTGGTGGTCGCCAAGCCGATCACGCCCGAACGGTTGCAACCGGTGATCGATCGTCTCATCGGCCGCTAAGCTAATTGCGGGAAAGTGTGTAACGGTTTTCCGTCCGGAATTGAGCAAATTAGGTAAGGCCCGGCAATCACGGATCGATGATGCTTTCGATCAATCCGGGCAGTTGTCCGAGATCGGATATCTGGCGGAACCTCGATTCGGTTACCGGCGCTTCGACGTGCTCCAGCACCCAGGTCAGTTCGTGCGGCACATGGACACCCCAGCCGCCGGCCTCGATGGCCGGCACCACATCCGACTTCAGCGAGTTGCCGACCATCATGCTTTTCGCGGCACCATCGCCGTGGCGGCTGAAGATCCTCCTATAGGTGGCGGCATTCTTGTCGCTGACGATCTCGACCGCGTCGAACAGATCGCCAAGGCCAGAGCCAGCCAGCTTGCGCTCCTGATCGAAGAGGTCGCCCTTGGTGATCAGCACAAGCCGGAATGCGCCGGCAAGCTTTTCGACCGTCTCGCGGGCGTGCGGCAAGGCCTCGATCGGATGACTCAGCATTTCGCGGCCGGCATCGAGAATCTCTGCTATGACCGAGGCCGGTACGCGGCCTTGCGTGACCTCGATCGCCGTCTCGATCATCGACAGGGTAAATCCCTTGATGCCGAAGCCATAGACGGCGAGGTTGCGCCTTTCGGCCTCCAGCAATCGTGCCGAGATATGCTCGGCTTCGCCATGGTCGACGAGCATGGCGGCAAAGCGCTTTTCCGTCAGCCGGAAGAACTGCTCGTTCTGCCACAGCGTGTCGTCGGCATCGAATCCGATCGTCGTCAGTTTGCCGTTGGGCCGCATTCAATTTCTCGATTAAGATTTGGGCCTCGATTGGAATTGCGACGGCCGAAACTAGGCCGATTGGCGTGATTTTCAACCGCACCGGCCAATGCCCGACGCGGCTCCCCTTCCCTTCCACAGGGGGGCACGGCTATACTCCACAATCCGCAACCCAATCTGGTGAATGATGCCGCCTGCAAAAAAGGAAGTCCGTCCGTCGAGCCGCGGAGGACGTGTCCGTACGCCTGCCTTCGTGAAAAACCAACGGGGCGTCAAGAACTGGAAGGAAGTCAGCGCCTGGCTGGAGTGGCGCGGCATCGAGGATATCGAGTGCATCACGCCTGATCAGGCCGGCGTCGCGCGTGGCAAGATGATGCCGTCGAAGAAATTCACCTCCAACACCTCGCTGGCGCTGCCGTCGGCAGTTTTCATGACAACGATTTCCGGCGGCTACCCCGAGGATGGCAACGGCTTCCATTACCCGGAAGACGACGGCGACCTCAAACTGATGCCGGACCTGTCGACGCTGACGGTGGTGCCCTGGGAAGAAGACCCGACGGCCGCGGTCATCTGCGATCTCGTCCACCAGGACGGACGCTCAGTCGAGTTCACGCCGCGCAACGTGTTGAAGCGTGTGGTGGCTGCCTATGACAAGCTCGGCCTGAAGCCAGTGGTGGCGCCCGAGATCGAGTTCTACCTGGTGCGCAAGAATCCCGATCCGGACTATCCGCTGACCCCGCCTGTCGGCCGGTCGGGACGCGCGATCGGCGGCGGCGCCGGCTATTCGATCGCCGGCGTCAACGAATTCGACGAACTGATCGACGACATCTACCATTTCTCCGAAAGCCAGGGCCTGGAGATCGATACGCTGATACACGAGGAAGGCGCCGGCCAGTTGGAGATCAATCTGCGCCACGGCGACCCGATCGAACTGGCCGACCAGGTGTTCATGTTCAAGCGCACCATTCGCGAGGCGGCGCTGAAGCACGAGATCTACGCCACCTTCATGGCCAAGCCGATCCAGGGGCAACCCGGCTCCGCCATGCATATCCATCAGTCGATCATCGACAAGAAGACTGGACAGAACATCTTTTCGGCCGCTGACGGCTCGGAAACCGACGATTTTTTCCACTTTATCGGCGGCATGCAGAAGCATGTGCCGAACGCGCTGGTGATGTTCGCGCCCTACGTCAATTCCTACCGCCGGCTGACACAGGCGGCGTCGGCGCCGGTCAACAACAAATGGGGCTATGACAACCGCACCACGGCATTTCGCGTGCCACGTTCGGATCCGGCGGCTCGGCGCGTCGAAAACCGCATCCCGTCCTCCGATGCCAACCCCTATCTAGCGCTTGCGGCATCGCTTGCCTGTGGGCTGATCGGCATCACCAACAAGATCAAGGCCGAGCCTCCCGTGCTGACCACCGCCAATGCCGACGAGATCGACCTGCCGCGCGGCCTGCTCGAAGCCGTCGACCTGTTCGAGGGCGACGAGGAACTCTGCGCGCATCTGGGCAAGTCCTTCGCCGCCACCTATGCGGCGATCAAACGGGCGGAGTTCGAGACCTTCATGGAAGTGATCAGCCCGTGGGAGCGGGAGTATCTGTTGCTGAATGTTTAGGGGAGTAGGGGAGTAGGGGAGTAGGAATGGCCGAAAAAACAGGTTCCTACAAGGACTTGCTGGTTTGGCAGCAGGCGATGGACCTTGCAGTGGCTATTTACGGCGCAACGAAATCTTGGCCAAAGGAAGAACTTTATGGACTGACCAGCCAAGTGCGACGCGCTGCAAGCTCGGTGCCGGCAAACATAGCGGAGGGGTATGGCAGAGAAATTCGAGGCTCGTACCTGCAGTTTCTCCGTATAGCTCAAGGATCGTTGAAGGAACTGGAACTCAGCTTCTGATTGCTGAACGCACCGGCATCGCGCCGAAAGCGACGACGGCCTCGTTGTTGGCGAACACCGAAAGTGTGGGAAAGCTTCTTCGACTTCTCATCCGTAGACTTGCAACCGAATAGCCTCCCCTACTCCCCGACTCCACGACACAAAGACACATCGACACCTCACCAGAAGGCCTGAAGTCGAGAGCAGGGGGGT